>DATBZR010000135.1:0-22389 GCA_036513095.1 Candidatus Dormiibacterota bacterium
GAAGAGGGCCCTCGGCTCCAGCTCCTCCGCGAAGAAGCTCACCGGGGACAGGGTCGCCGCCCAAATCGCCGATACGACCTCGTACGAGCCCATATGACAGGAGACCGCCATGACGCCCTTGCCCAGGGCACGAGCCGCCTCGAGGTTCTCCATGCCTTTCACCTGCAGAAGCGGCCGCAGATCCGAAATCCGCGTCCGCGGCAGCATCATGAGGTCGGCGTATGCCTTCGCGTGATTCCGAAAGTTGAGCCACGTGGTGTGCCTGAGCTCGCGCTCGCTGATGTCCGGACACGCGACCCGAAGGTTGAACTGGAGCCTCGGCCTCGCCAGCGGCGAGAACCAGAACGCGAAACGAGCTGCGAATACTGCGAGCGCATAGGCCCAGGATCGCGGCAGTCGCTCCACTATCGACTGCACGGACATGAACGCTCGGTAGCGCCACACTCATCCCTCGTTCTTGAAGATGGGTCTGAATGCGTACCACTGGTCGGGACGCGCCTTGATGAATTCCTCGAACCGGCTGATCACCGTCTGCATCAGGCTCTCTTTGGTGGTGCCCGCCGGCCATGAGATGGCCGGATCCAGGTGCACGTGGTGGCGCCCTGGGGAAACCATGTACTGGCAGGCCGGCAGAAGCGCGGCGCCGGTCTTGAGCGCGATCGCCGCCGGTCCACCCGGCACCACGGCGCGGCGTCCGAAGAAACTGACGTCCACGCCCGGCCCCTGTTCGAGGTCGCAGAGGAGCGCGACAATGCCGTTGGCCGCGAGCGCCTGTGTGATCGACCGGATGGCGGCCCGGCCCAGCATGATCACGTTCAGCCCGAACTGGCTTCTGGTTCGCACCACTGCGTCATTCAGCGAGCCGGGAAACCGTTCAGTCACGGCGGAGATTGGGTAGCCCAGAGCGCCCCCGTAAGCGCCGGCCATGTCCCACGAGCCCATGTGTGGGACCGCCATGATCGCGCCTCGGCCCGCGGATAGTGCAGCGTCAAGATTGTCCCGTCCGTCGATCGACATTCGCTTCAAGAGCTCGTCAGGGGTGAGGCTGCCGATGAGCATGAAGTCGAGGAGCATGCGCCCATAGTTCTGAAACGCGCGGCGTGCCACGCGCGCGACCTCCGGGTCGGAGCGATCGCGGCCCAGGGCGGCGGCGTAGTTCTCGAGCGCGGCGCGACGCTGGCGGCCATTGAGCCAGTACCAGGCAGCGCCACCGGACGCCGCGACGGCATGGTTGAAGCCCGGCGGCAACGCCCGCACGACTGCAGCACCTGCGCGATAACTAGCGCCGAGCAGCGGTGGTCGCCGGTTTCGCCCGAGTGACGCGGCGGGCGCGACCGTTCGTCCCGGCCTTACCACCATCGATGAACTCCTCCACCAGACGTTTGGCTTCGTTGTCGCGGTACTGCACCGGCGGCGACTTCATGAAGTAGGAGCTGGGACCTTCCAGCGCGCCTGAAATCCCGCGGTCGAGGGCCAGTTTGCAGCAGCGGACGGCGTCGATGACGATGCCGGCCGAGTTGGGTGAATCGTGGACCTCGAGCTTGAGCTCGACGTTCAAGGGCACGTCGCCGAAGGTGCGGCCTTCCAGCCTGATGTAGGCCCACTTGCGGTCGTGCAGCCAGGGCACGTAGTCGGAGGGGCCGATGTGGACATTGTCGGCGCCGATGTCGTAGTCCATCTGCGACGTGACCGAGCGAGTCTTGGAGATCTTCTTCGACATCAACCGTTCGCGCTCGAGCATGTTGAGGAAGTCGGTGTTGCCGCCGAAGTTGAGCTGGTAGGTGCGCTCCAGCTTCACACCGCGGTCCGCGAACAACCGGGTGAGCACACGATGGATGATCGTGGCGCCGACCTGCGACTTGATGTCGTCGCCGATGATCGGGAGGCCCTTCTCCTCGAAGCGCTTCTGCCAGTACGGCTCTCGCGCGATGAAGACCGGGATGCAGTTGACGACCCCGACACCGGCCGCAAGAGCCTGCTCGACGTACCACTTGGTCGCCTCTTCCGAGCCGACCGGCAGGTAGCTGACCATCACGTCGGCTTTCGTCTTCTTGAGGATGCCGACGACGTCGGCGGTCTCGCCGGGGGCCTTGTGGACGATGTCGGCGAGGTACTTGCCGATGCCGTCGTGCGTCATGCCGCGCTGGACCTTGACGCCCAACTGGGGAACGTCGCTGAACTTCACGGTGTTGTTGGGGCCGGCGAAGATCGCCTTCGAGAGGTCGAGGCCGACCTTCTTCTTGTCGATGTCGAAGGCGGCCACGAACTCTATGTCGCTGATGTGGTAGCCGCCAAGGTTGACGTGCATCAGGCCGGGCACGGCCTCCGTCTCCGAGGCGTTGCGGTAATAGTGGACGCCCTGGATCAGGGAGGAGGCGCAGTTGCCGACCCCCACGATGGCGACACGTACCTTGCCGTTGCGATGGCCGTTCTTTTGACCGTTCTTTTGACCGTTCTTCACGCCCCGACCTCCTCACGAACTTTTACTCGATCTTTGATTCCAAGCAGCTGATCCAGGCGCGCTCGTTCGCGCGCGATGTTCTCCAAATCCAGGGAGCAGTAGACCTGGCGGCCCTCGCGCCGGGTACGGATGATGCCACCAACGCGCAGCATCCGTAGGTGCCATGAGATCCGCGGCTGGCTCATGCGCATATGCGCGGCGAGGTCGTTGACATTCTCTTCACCGGCTTTGGCGAGGCGCTCCAGGATGCGCAGGCGGGTGGGGTTGGCGAACCCCAAAAAGTGGTCCGGAAGCTCGTGCCGCTGGGTCTGGAGAAACATAAGGCTTGCTTTATATGAGTCTAACGCATAAAGAGTTCGTTATGTGTGGAGGATCTGCTAGCTAGGGGCGGCGAACGAGGCCCAGGAACTCCGCGCGCGTGCGCGGGTCTTTGCGGAACGTGCCGAGCATGCAGGACGTGATCAGCTGACCGCCGGGCTTCTCGACTCCGCGCATCTCCATGCAGAGATGACGCGCCTCGACCACGACGCCGACGCCTTTTGGACTCAGCGTCCCGTTGAGCGCCTCCGCGATCTCCTTCGTCATGCGCTCCTGAAGCTGCAACCGGTGGGCGAAGACGCCGACCAGGCGCGGGATCTTGCTCAGCCCCACCACCTTGCCGCGCGGCAGGTAGCCGACGTGGCAGGTGCCGAAGAACGGCAGCATGTGGTGCTCGCACAGGCTGTAGAAGGGGATGTCCTTGACCACGACCATCTCGTCGTAGTCCTGGTCGAACACCGCATCCGAGATGACGTCCTCGGGCTTGATGCGGTAGCCGTCGGTGAGCTGGCGCAGCGCCCTCGAGACCCGCTCCGGCGTCGCTTTCAGTCCCTGGCGCTCCGGGTCCTCGCCGAGCTCGACCAGCAATGCCTCTACAAGGTCGGGAATCTGGTCGCCTGGGCGGGGCTTGGTCTTGGCCATCCACCGAATGCTCACACAATTGATGGGTGGACGCGATCGCGGCGGCGCAGGTCCTTTCGGAGATCGGGTACCTGCTGCGCCAGGACCCCGCCGAGAAGTTCCGCGCCAAGGCGTTCTCGGCCGCGGCATGGTCGCTGGCGATCGAGCGGCCTGACCTCGATTCGCTCCACAGCCGGAACGAGCTGACCTCGCTCGAGGGGGTGGGCGCCGGCATCGCCAAGGTCATCGCCGAAGTGCTCGAGACAGGCCACAGCCGCTACCTCGAAAGGCTGCGCGAGCAGATGAACCAGCCCGCCCGAGAAGACGAGTCGGTGCTCGACTTCAGCAAGTACAGGGGCGACGTCCACTCCCACTCGACCTGGAGCGACGGCAAGGCGACGATGCTCGAGATGGCCAGGGGCGCCGAAGCGATGGGCTACACGTATCTCGGGATCACCGATCACTCTCCTCGGATCAAGGTCGTCAACGGGCTCGACGCCAACCGGCTGCTCGCTCAATCGCGCGAGATGGCCGACGTGCAGGTCCAGGTGCCTGGCCTCGCCCTGCTGCAGGGCATCGAGGTGGACATCCTCGAGGACGGGTCGCTCGACCTTCCGGACATGGTTCTCGAGCTGCTCGACGTGGTCATCGCGTCGCCGCACGTGAAGCTGCGCCAGGACCCGGCGGCGATGACTGAACGAATGCTGCGTGCGGTCTCGCACCCACACGTCGACGTGATCGGACATCCGACCGGGCGCCGCCCAGGTTCACGCGAGGGAGCGAACTACGACTTCGAAGCGGTCTTCAAAGAGGCGGCGCGCAACCACGTGGCGCTGGAGATCGACTGCGACCCGGCGCGCATGGACCTGTCCCCGGAGATGGCGCGGTTGGCGTTGGAGCTGGGATGCAAATTCAGCCTGGACGCCGACGCGCACGCGCCGGCCGAGTTCGCATACGTCCCCATGGGAATCTGGATGGCGCGGCGCGCCGGCATCCCGATGGACCGCATCCTGAACTTTCTGCCGCTGGACGAGCTCACCGACGCTCTGAGCTGAGGTCGCGCGCACCCCGGCGCGGATTACGATCAGGAGCGGATGACCAGGATCGGGATCATGATCGAGGGGCAGGAGGGTCTCAACTGGGACCGTTGGCGCCGGATCTGCCACGACGCCGACACACTTGGCTTCGACGCGCTTCGCCGGAGCGACCACCTCACCTCTTTGATGGGCGATCCGCAGCGCGACTGCATCGAAACCTGGGTCTCGCTCGCGCTGGCGGCGGAGTGGACGAAGCGAATCCAGTTGGGCCCGATGGTGAGCCCGATGACGTTTCGACTCCCGGCAATCCTGGCCAAGATGGCCGCGTCCGTCGACGTGCTCTCGGGCGGGCGGGTCATCCTCGGCGTCGGCGCCGGCTGGAACGAGAACGAGCACAAACAGTTCGGGGTTCCCTTCTACACGGAGAAGGAGAGGTTCGAACATCTCGAGCAGGGCATCCGGACGATGCGCGAGGCGTGGAACAGCTCGAACCCGAAGCCGGTGCACAACCCGATGCCGCTCTTGATGGGCGGCAAAGGCAGGAAGCGAACGATCCCGCTCGTCGCCCGCGAGGCGTCCGAGTGGAACGTGTCCCGGCTCGACGTGGATCTCTACAAGGAGGCCAGCGCCGATCTCGAAGCATCGTGTCGCGAAATCGGCCGCGATCCGAAATCGATCCGGCACTCAGTGATGACGGGCTACATCATCGGCCGCGACAAATCAGAGCTTCGTGAGCGCGCCGCCGAGGTGTCACGGATCGTCACGCAGATGAGCGGGATGACACCCGACGAGGTCATCGAGAACCGGAAACATGCGTGGTTCGTGGGAACACCAGAGGAGATCGCTGAGAAGATGCGCGGCATCGCCGCAATGGGCGTTGACCTGTTCATGCTCCAGCACTTCCTCCTTGACGACTCGGATGCGCTGAAGCTGCTGGCCGACGAGGTGCTGCCGGCGGTCGCGTAGCGCTGGCAACAGGTCAGAATTAGGCGCATGGATTTCGACCTCAGCGAATCCGAGAAGACCTTTCGAGACGAGGTGCGCGCCTGGCTGAAAGCCAATGTTCCGCGCAAGAGCTCACCCGAGGAAGGACAGAAGGGTTTCATCGAGAGCCGGCGCGCCTGGCAGAAGAAGCTATACGAGGCCGGCTATGTCGGCATCACGTGGCCGAAGGAGTTCGGCGGGCGCGGTGAGGGCTTCATGCAGCAGCTGATCTTCAACGACGAGATGATCCAGGCCCAGGCGCCGGAGCCGATCAACGTGATCGGACTCGGCATGGGCGGCCCAGTCGTCATCTCTCATGGGACCGAAGAGCAGAAGAAGCGATACCTGGCGCCACTTCTCTCCGCCGAGGAGATCTGGTGCCAGGGGTTCAGCGAGCCGAACGCAGGCAGTGACCTGTCCGGCCTGCAAACGCGCGCCGAGGACAAGGGCGATCACTACCTCGTCAACGGACAGAAGGTCTGGACGACGCTTGCCCACGTCGCGAAGTGGTGCATGTTGGTCACGCGCGAGCGCAAGGAGGCCAACCCACGCGACGGCCTCACCTATCTGCTCGTCGACATGGAGAGCCCTGGCGTCGAGGTGCGTCCGCTCGTCCAGATCACCGGCGATGCGGAGTTCAACGAGATCTTCTTCAAGGACGTCAAGGTTCCGAAGTCACAGATCCTCGGCGAGGCGGGAAACGGCTGGGCCGTCGCCATGACGACGCTGCTTCACGAACGCGGCACGCTGGGCATGGCTCTCGCCACCAGGGCGCAGATCACCGCGGCAGAGCTTGCGGAGCACGCGCGGAAGCTGGGCCGTGGCTCGGACCCACTCGTTCGCCAGAAGATCGCTGAGCACACGATCGAGGCACGGGCGCTGCAGCTCAACGGCTATCGGGCCGTGACGGCTGTGAAGCGAAGCGGGATCCCGGGACCCGAGGGGTCGATTCTGAAGCTCATGTGGTCTGAGCTCAACCAGCGGATGACCGAAACGGCAGTCGACATGGCTGGACCGGCCGGGCAGGTGGGCGATGGCGATGGATGGCTGTACCAGTTCCTGCGCTCCAGGGCGAACACGATCGAGGCCGGCACGTCCGAGGTGCTGCGCAACATCCTGGCTGAGAGGGTCCTAGGCCTACCGCGCAGCCGCTAACCGCGGATGGAAGCTTTCGTCTTACTGAATAGTTTAGTATTTCGAAACTATGTCTCAATCCTCAACCGAAGACGCCCTCGCGGCCTACAAGACGTTGCACCGCGCGCTCCTGACGTCCACCGCGAGCAAATGGCGTGACCTCGACCTCTCGATGCAGGAGCTGCGCGCGATGTACTTCCTTCGAGACGAGGAGGGCGTATCGGTGGGCCGGCTGGCGGAGCTGTTCGGAATCGGCCTTCCCGCGGCCAGCCTTCTCGCGGACCGCCTCGTGCGATCTGGTTACGTCGAGCGTGGGGACGACCCGGCGGACCGCCGGCGCGTGCTGCTCAGCCTGACGAAGGTCGGGCTCCGACTGGTGACCGATCTCCGCGAGGGCAGCCACTCGCTCCTGCGGCGCTGGATGTCATCGCTTTCACCAGAAGACCTCGCTGCTCTGACTCGCGGCTGGCGCGCGCTCGCCGACGTCGCATCGCATCACAGCCCTCGGGTGCTGGAGCACAGCGCCCTATGACCGCCGTCGCCGCTCGCGAGACAACTGCAGCCACTGAGAAGAAGGGCATCGATCGCGGCATCATGGCGGTCTTCGCGGGCCTGATGCTCGGCTCGCTGGTCGCGTCGTTGAACATGACCCTGGTCGCGCCGGCGCTGCCGACGATCGTCGCGGAGCTCGGCGGTATCGCCGACTACAGCTGGATACCGATCTCGGCGATGCTTGCTTCGACGATCGTCGTGCCTGTCGCGGGGAAGCTGTCCGACATCTACGGCCGCAAGCCTCTGTACATGACCGGCATCGTCGTGTTCGCCGTCGGTTCCGCATTGTCCGGCGTGGCGCCGAACTTCTGGTTCCTGGTTTTCGCGCGCTTCGTCCAGGGCGCCGGGATGGGCTTCATCATGCCGCTGTCGCAGGCCATCATCGGCGACATCATCTCCCCGCGCGAGCGCGGCAAGTACCAGGGGATGATGGGCGCCTCGTTCGGCGTCGCGTCGATCATCGGCCCGGCCGCGGGCGGCTACATCACCCAGAACTTCAGCTGGCGCTGGCTCTTCTTCATCAACATCCCGTTCGCGATCCTCACGCTCGTCGTGGTCGCCCTCTACATGCACGTTCCCAACGAGCGCCGCAAGCACGCCATCGACGTGTGGGGCAGCATCACGCTTTCGAGCGGCATCACCTTCGCCCTGCTCGCGACCGTTTGGGGCGGAGGTCAGTACCCGTGGAACTCGTGGCAGATCATCGGCCTCTATTCGGGCGCCGCGATCCTCCTCGCCTCTTTCGTGTGGGTCGAGACGCGCGCGGCGGAGCCGGTCCTACCTCTGCGCCTGTGGAACAGCAGCATCTTCACCTTCTCCAACATCGCGGGCGCGGGCGTCGCGATGGCGATGTTCGGGGCGATCTTCTTCCTGCCGGTTTTCGTCCAGGGAGTGATCGGCAACAGCGTGACGAACTCTGGCGCGATCCTCGTCCCGATGCTGGTGGCGATGATCGTGACCAGCATTGGAAGCGGCCAGTTCATATCGCGGACTGGGCGTTACAAGGTCCCGCTGCTCGTCGGGCTGGTCTTCATGGGCGCGGGCTTCTACATGCTCTCGACGTTCAACATCCACACGACCAACCAGACGGCCATCGAAGCGATGATCCTGATCGGTCTGGGCCTCGGCGTCTCGATGCAGACCTACACGCTGGTCGTGCAGAACTCCGTGAGCCGGCAGGACATGGCAGTTGCGACTTCCGCCACGCAGCTCTCTCGCTCGATCGGAGCTGCGGTCGGACTTGCCGTTCTCGGCACGATCCTGACCTCGGGCATGGCATCGTCCATGGCCAAGTACATTCCAGCGTCAGCCCTCAAGCAGTTCCAGGCCGCCGGCGCCTCGACCGCGGGGGCGGTTTTCGACCCGACCCAGCTGGCGCACCTCCCGCCCGCCATCGCGGCGGGCATCAGGCACGGCCTGGCCGACGCCATTCACCCGGTCTTCATGGCGGGCCTTCCGATCATCGCCATCGCATTCATCGCGACGCTCCTGATCAGAGAGGTCCCTTTGCGGCAGACCGCACACGTGGCCGCCGGACGCACCCACCCCGGGGATTGACGCGCGCCGAATAAACTAGGCCGCACGGTGGCCTACTCGCCTACCTCCCGGACCGAGCAGCGCGTCGTGTGGGCTTTCTGGCTCGCGTGCGTCCTTGCCGTGCTCGCGGGAATCGCTCCATTCGTGTTTGGCGGCGGCTCGAGCCGGCTCGGCGGAGCCGTGTTCCCGTTCGTTCTTGCGGCGATCGCGCTCGGGGCGGGCGCCTTGCTCTCCACCCAGGGAAGGCCCATCGCCACGGCGCTTTACTTCGTGGCTAGCCTCGCGATCGTCTACGGCATCCTCTCCATGCTCGCGGTGCCGCTGCGACTGGCGGTGCTGGGCACCTGCGACCCTCAGCCAGCTCCGTGCGGAGCAGGGCTCGAGAGGCCGCTCACGGGTGCCGAGTCGACAGCGCTGGGCTTCGCCATCGGAATCGGGATCGTTACGATCCTGACCGGCTTCTTCGGGCTCGTGACGCTTTACCGGCGCCAGGCCGTGGCGGCGGCACCCTCTACACCGCCCACCCGCCAGATCGCTCCGGTTGGAGGGACAAAGGCCGCAGAATCCGTTTCCGCCGCGCCGGTCACACAGCCGGGAGTCCCAGGTGAGCCGGTACTGGTGTCCACGCCCAAACCGGAACCCGAACCCGAGGCCGAGCTGCCCGCCCACACGCCGGACCTCGAGCTGGCGGCTCCGGTCGAACCGCTCGAGCTTCCGGAGGTCGGGACCGCAGACCGTGTTGAGGTCGCGCCACCCGCGCCTCAACCCAAGCCAAGGAGAAAGCGAGTGCCCAAGGCCACGCCCCCCAACCCGCCGCCCACCCCAGACACCGACAGGCCGGCCTGATGGACTTCGCCTTCTCCGAAGAACAGGAGATGCTGCGCGGCTCCGCTCGCGACTTCCTGGCCAAGGAATGCAGCTCCAAGGTCGTGCGCAAGCTGATGGAGAGCTCAGATGCGTACGACGCGGCGCTGTGGAAGAAGATCGCCGACCTGGGTTGGACAGCGCTTGGGATTCCCGAACAGTACGGAGGCGTGGGCACGTTTCTCGACCTGGTGGTGGTGCTCGAGGAAGCCGGCCGTGCCCTGCTGCCCGGACCCTTTTTCTCCACGATGGGCCTGGCCGTACCCGCCCTCCTCGAGGCCGGGACCGAGGCCCAGAAGAAGGAGGTGCTGGGCGCCATCGCGCAGGGCTCGGCGCGTGCCACGCTCGCGTTCACGGAGCCGTCCGGCAAATGGGATGCCGCGTCGGTAACGCTCACCGCCAAACCAAGTGGAGGCGGCTGGCAGCTCGATGGCGTGAAGCAGTTCGTTCCCGATGCCGAGGCCGCCGACTACATGGTGGTCGCCGCTCGAACGCGCGGCGAGGGCGAAGATGGAATCTCACTCTTCCTCGTCAAGGGCCGGCCTCCAGGCATGACGGTCACCTCCCTCAAGACGCTCGACATGACGCGGCGCTGGAGCGAGGTTCGCTTCGACAAGGTCAAGCTCGACAGCGCGGCATTGATGGGCCAGGCCGACAGCGCGTGGCCACATTTGAAGAGAGCGCTGGACTGGGCGACCGCAGCCCTCTGTGCGGAGATGATCGGCGGCACGCAGAAGGTGCTCGAGACCTCGACCGAGTACGCGAAGACGCGTCACCAGTTCGGCAAGCCGATCGGCATCTACCAGGCCGTGTCGCACAAGCTCGCCGACATGCTCGTGCTGTCCGAGAGCGGAAAGTCCGCGACCTACTACGCCGCGTGGGCGGTCGACGCGGACGCGCCCGACCGATCCCTCGCCTCGTCAATGGCGAAGGCGTACGTCTCCGACGCGTATCGCAAGGTCGCCGGCGACGGAATCCAGGTGCACGGCGGCATCGGGTTCACCTGGGAGGACGACATGCACCTGTACTTCAAGCGCGCCAAGTCCTCAGAGGTGACGCTCGGCGACGCGACGTACCACCGGGAGCTGGTCGCGCAGTCGCTGGACCTATAGGAGGCGCGGCCGGAAGCCCTCGGCGAGAGATTCGGCGATCCAGGTGGCCCAGATCCGGGTGAAGCGACGAGCAGCGCAGCGAGCGCATCGTCATGCGTCAGCGAGCAGCGCAGGAGCTGAACCCGGAGATGGGCCGCATGGGCGCCGAAGATCCGTCGAGGGTCTTCCGGTCCGCGCCTCTAGCCGGCCGCAAGCAGGCGAAATACGACCAGGCCGAACAGCGCGCACGCGGGGATGACCAGGCCTCGAAAGAGCGTCCAGTAGCCCGCCCATGCTTCCCGGAGGCGATCCAGCCTCCTGCCCGACCCGAACACCAGTGACCAGTAGATCGGCAGGGCAGCGCCTGTGTTGACGGCGAGCGCGAGCAGGGCAATGCCCCCCGCGCCGGCGAGCCACGGCTCGAGCGGGGCGGCCGCGCCAAAGCCCGCCTGCATGCCCCAGAGCCCACCGGCTCCGATCAATCCGAGCAGCGCGGGCAGGCCCAGCAGGAAGAACGCGGAAAACGAAACGATCACCATCACGAGCATCAGCGCGAGGGTGGCGACGAGGCCCGCGAGCGCGGCCGCCGCCACCGTGATCCCGCTGACCGGCGAGGCGCCTGTGTGGGCAGGCGCAGCCGCCGAGGGCATCGGGTCGGCCGGTTTCGTCCCCGTGGCCGCGGCCTGGACGTCTTGCCACGAGTGCCAGTGCGCGTTTGCCGTGATCGTGCCGGCGACACCAGCTGAAGCCGCCGCGATGACCACTCCGGCGGCGATGGCGGCCGCGTTGCGGCGCAGCACCGCCATCGGGATCCAGACCCGGCGGCGACGCACACGTCCGAGGCCGGTTTCCATGAGCCGCTCCCGGTCGAAGGTCGTGCCGCAAAGGATCGTCAGCGCGAAGCAGGCGGTGATCGGCAGCAGCAGCGACGCCAGGGCCAGCGGCGAGCGAAAGACGAAAAGTGCGAGCGGCAGATCCGCGACCGCGGCCGAAACCGGCGAGAGCAGGAAGGACCACGCGCCGCCGGCCGCGCCTTCGCGCGGAAACAGCATGAAGCCGAGCATCCTCCCCATCGCCGCCCAGTAAGCCGTCACCGCGGCGACGAAGGCGAAGACAGGAAGCAGGTCCCACGGCGCAGGCTGGCCGAACAGGCTCAAGAAAGCCATGCCCGCGCCCATCCATAACGTCACCCACACGGTGCTGACCACCGCGCCGGGCAGCACCTCGAGCCAGATCAGGGAAGGGTCGTCAACCGGTGTGTAGAGAAGAACCTCGAGCGACCCCTGCGCCTTCTCCCACCAGATCCCGATCGAGCTCTTGATCGACTCGAGCAGGGCGAACGACATGAAGAAGAGAGGCAGCAGCAGCCCGGCCTGGAGCGCTGTTCCGCCGGCCAGGCGCTGTGCGACCTGACCGGCCGCACCCGGCAGCTGTCCGAAAAGTGAAGTCGCGGCCACCAGAAGCAGCACGAAGGCGTTCAGGTACATGACCCAGCTCAGGTCTCCGCGTCGCCACCACGAGCTGACATAGAACGGAAGCGCGTGCCGGAGCAGGTCCCACTGCGAGCCTAGCGATCCGAACATCCGCGCGGCCGGAATTCCCGAGACGAATGGCGTGGCAGGCGGCTGGACATCGGACCGTGGCGCGAGCGGCTCCTCCATGGCGTCGATGTAGAGCGACTCGAGGCTCGTCTGCTCCTCCTTCAGCTGGTGAAACGGGGCCCCGTGGCCCGCGAGCCTGGTCTGCAGCTGCGCCGCGAAAGCCGCGCGGTCGCGCGTGCTCGTATCCCACGGAAGGGAGTAGGTCAGGCGGTCGCCATCCAGCTGAAAGCTGAGGGCGTTCTCACGAAGCCACCGTTCGAGGGGTTCGCAGTCGGATGGCGGCGCGGCGAGCTGAGCCACGAAGAGGCGTCCGGTCCCCGCCTTGCTGCGCAGGTCGTCGAGTGTGCCCTGCGTGACGATCAGGCCTTTGCGCATGATGGCGATCCTGTCCGCCATCAGCTCAGCCTCGCTGAGCACGTGGGTGGTCACGATCAGAGCCGCGCCGCGAGCGCGCTGCTCGCCGAGGTAATGGCGCATGTCGGCGGCGGCGACCGGATCGAGGCCGGCGGTGGGCTCGTCACAGAAGATCCAGTCAGGCTCGTGCAACGTTGCCCTGATCAGCGCCACCTTCTGCGCCATGCCGCGCGAGTAGGCGGCGAGCACGGTGTCCGCGCGGTCGGCCAGCTCGAATCGCTCGAGCAGGGCGGCGATCCGCGGGCGGCGAACCGCCTCGGGGACGCCGTACAGGTAGCCGAAATGGTCCAGGTACTCAGGCGCGGTGTTGCGGCCGTAAAGACGTGCCTGGTCGGGCACGACCCCGAGCCGCGCGCGGACCTCGTCCAGCCGGTCCGGCAGCTTGAGCCCGTCGAGCTCGATCAGGCCTGAGTCGGGATGCAGGATGCCGCCGAGGCAGCGGAGGGTGGTCGACTTGCCGGCGCCGTTCTGCCCGAGCACGACCAGAAGCTCGCCGCTTTCGACGTGCAGGTCGACGCCCTCCACAGCGCGTACGTCGCCGAAGCTCTTGCGCAGGCCCTCGACCAGGATCACCGGAGGCTGGAGTCTACCGGTCTACCGGCTGGTTTAGAGCCGCGTGCGCTGCGTGTCCTGACCATGGATGAGAGCGATCACCAGCTTCACGGCTTCGATTCGAGCAGCGGCGCCAGGCGGTCTCGGACGGCGAACTGGATCTTTTCGCGCGATCCGGTTGCGTCGAGACGCACGAACCGCTCCGGCTCCGCTGCCGCCAGCCGGTCGTAGGCGGCGGCGACCTTCCGGTGAAAGTCGAGCGACTCCTGTTCCATACGATCCGGCGCCTTGCCCGCCGCGACGTGGCGTTCCAGTCCTTTCTCGACCGGTCCCTCCAGGAGGAATGTGATATTCGGTCGCGGAAAGGTCGACGGCCAGATCGTCGGCACACCTCGGGCGCCACCCTGGTAAGCGAGCGTCGAGTCGTGATAGCGATCGGCGACCACGATCTGACCCGCCGTCAGCGCGGGCGCGATCACCTCGGCGATCAGCTGCCGGCGCCCGGCCATGAAGAGGTACATCTCCGCCTCCGCGTCGATGTCGAGTCCCGCGTAGAGGACGACCTCGCGCACGCGCTCACCCAGCTCTGTTCCGCCAGGCTCCCGGACGACGACGGGGTTGCGTGACGACAGCCACTCGCCCAGCATCTCGACCTGGGTTGTCTTGCCGGAACCCTCCGTGCCCTCGAAGGTTATGAAGAGGCCAGGCATGTGCCGGGACAGTCTATGCGGGTTCTTCGGGCGAGGGCGTGATGCGCAGGCGGCGCTGCGGCTCCTTGCCCATGCTGCGGGCGGAGAGCTCGTTCTCGGAGACGAGCTGGTGCTGCAGCCGTCGCAGGTAAGCGTTCTGGGGCGAGATCTCGACCGGGCGGAGCGTTGACTTCACGGCTTTGATCGCCGCCGCGGCCTCGGCCAGCGCCCGCGTCGTGGCCTCGTCGTGGCGGTCGACGCCGTAGATGCGAGAGAGTGCATCGCGCACCTGCGTCACCGAGTTGCTCTTCAGGATGTGGATCGGGAGCCCGCGGCTCTCGGCCTGGCGCAGGCTGTCCGGCCTCCGGCGGTAGTGATTCTTCAGAGTCAACACGGCTCCGGCGCCGTCGAGGTTTCCGAGCACCCGGACGGGCAGATCCAGCTCCTTGATCGACTGCTCTACATGGTGGCGGCTCACGCCGTACGGAAAGATGCCGAGCGGCTTGGTCGCGCTTGGCGGAGCCGGCGGCGGGTCAGGCGTCACGACGACTGGCGAGTCGACATTCGAGATGACGCGCCCGTCTCGCGTCCGCATGCGGATCTTGGGCGTGAGCAGCGGTCCGCGCAGCGCGGTATCTACGATCTCTGCAAGCGGCATATGAATCGCGACTCGGTCGCGGTCCTGGATCTCGACGAGCACATCGAACGTCGGCGGGGCCTTGCGCTCGAGAACGGATTTCTGCGTCCCTCTCCGGCGAGCTTCCTCGTCGGACAGCGTCACGCTCTGGATGCCACCGAGGAGGTCGTTGAGCGTCGGGTTGACCAGGAGGTTCTCCAGCGTCTGACCGTGCGCCGTGGCGATGAGCTGAACTCCGCGCTCGGCAATCGTGCGCGCCGCCGCCGCCTCGAGCTCGGTGCCGATCTCGTCGATGACGATGACCTCGGGCATGTGGTTCTCGACAGCCTCGATCATCACCGCGTGCTGCAGCATCGGAGTCTTCACCTGCATGCGACGCGCCCGTCCGATGCCGGGATGCGGGATGTCGCCGTCGCCGCCGATCTCGTTTGAGGTGTCGACGATCACCACGCGCTTGCGCAGCTCGTCCGCGAGCAGCCTCGCGCACTCACGGAGCATCGTGGTCTTGCCGATGCCCGGGCGCCCGAGCAGAAGGATGCTCTGGCCACTGACGACGATGTCGCGGATGATCTCGCCGGTGCCGGTGACCGCGCGGCCCACGCGCATCGTCAAGCCTGTGATTCGACCCGATCTGTTGCGAATCGCCGAGACTCGGTGCAGCGTCCGCTCGATTCCGGCGCGGTTGTCGTCACCGAATTGCCCGACGTTGTTGGCCACGTGCTCGAGATCGGATGCCGACACCGGGTGATTGGCGAGCAACACCTCGCGTCCCGGCACGCGGGCTTCCGGCTCGCGGCCGAGATCCAGCACGATTTCGAGCAGCTCGCGCGGGTCGGTCCGTTCGTGCAGGGCCTGTGCAAGGTCGGGCGGCAGGGCACGAGCGAGGAGCTCGATCTCCTCGTCCCACTTCGGGTCGTCGGTTCGCGTGGTGACCTGGCGAGCGATTCGAGCCTCTGAGCTCATCCGAACGAAGGCACCAGTCCTTTCTCGCGCACCGGTACGCGGACCGCAAGCTCTTTGACCAACAACAGCTGAGTCAAAAGTACGCTGAATCCACGCCCGCGGAGGGCGTCGATCACGTGGGAGTCGTAGTGGCGCAGGCTGGACCACGTCGGCGCGTCGGAGTCCCCCAACAGTGAGAGGCCGAAGTCCGCGAGCTCCCCCGGAAGGGGGCCCTCGGGCAGCGCCATGAAGTTCAGTGTGTTCGGTCGCGCACCCGAGCTCCGCTCTGCCTTGACCCACCCGACCAGCTCGATGCGATCGACTACGTATTCCTGCTTGTCCGAGCCTCGCGCGGCCAGCCGGCCGGTCCATTCGCCGCCATGCAGCGCCCGCCACTCGCGATAGGTCGCGGCTTCGAGCTGCGAGACACCCTGGGGCGTGACCTTCCGGTACAGCTGATAGAGCATGCGATTGTCAGCACGCTTGACCGGGCGCACCCCGTCTGGAAATTTCTCAGAGCGCACGACGGGCTGGTCTGCGTAGACGACGACCTCGGTCGCGTATTGACGGAAGCCGCGGAGCCGAAAGGCCGGCAGCAGAGGGTCGCGCTCGGGCAGGCGGACGAACAGCCGCAGCGCGCCTCGTTCGAGCGCCTGGTTGGAGAGATGCTCCACGAGTGCCGTCGCCACCTCCTCGGAATCCGAATCGTCGGCCACCTGCAGGTTCAAGACCTGCAGCACGCTGGCGCGTCGAAGGTCGAGGCCGAGCGGCTGGCCAGAGGCCTGGATGTAGCCGACCACCTTGCCGTTCTCTTCCGCGACGTAGATCAGCGTCTCCTGCGAGAGAGGCAGCAGAGCGGAAAGCGTCGAGCTGAGCAGCGACCAGAGCCTCACGGCAGGCGGCACAGCCTCGCTCAGGCGGATGTCCGACGAGCGGTGCATCTCCTCGATGCGCGCAAGGTCCAGCAAACCTGCCGTCCGAATCTTCATGATGCGGCCAGCTTCACGAACTCGCGATGCAGGCGCAGATCGCCGGTCAGCTCCGGATGGAAGCACAGGGCGACGATGCGTCCCTGGCGGACCGCAACGGCGTGACCGCCATGCCGGGCGATCACCTCGGCGGATCCCGTCGATTCGACAAGCGGCGACCTGATGAAGACACCCGGAAATGACCTGCCTTTCAAACCGGTGACGTCCAGTTCGGCTTCAAAGCTCTCGACCTGCCGTCCGTAGCCGTTGCGCCGGACCCTGATGTCGAGCAATCCGAGGCCACTCTGTTTGGCCATCCCGTCCACCACGTCTCGCGCGAGCACGATCATCCCGGCGCAGGTGGCAAAGGTCGCGAGGCCGTGACCGATCGCTTCGCGCAGCGGTTCCAGCAGCCCGTTGCGCTCCATCAACATCGTCATCGTCGTGCTCTCCCCTCCTGGGAGCACGATGCCGTCGAGCCCTTCGAGGTCTTCACGCGTCCGGACCAGTCGCGTGCGCGCGCCGGACTTCTCGAGCGCTCGCACGTGCTCCGCAAACGCCCCCTGCATCGCGAGGACCCCGATGAGGGGGGTTCGGGATTTCTTGGAAGCTGACGCCGACCTACCAGCCTCGGGCAGCGAGCAGCTCGTCCTTTGGGATGGCGGGGATCTCGAGACCGTCCATTGCCTTCCCCAGCCCCGCGGACACCTCGGCCAGGCGTTCCGGCTTGTCGTAGTAGGTGGTGGCCGCGACGATTGCCTTGGCACGCTTCAAGGGGTCCTCGGACTTGAAGATGCCCGAACCGACGAAGACTCCGTCCACTCCCAGCTGCATCATCAACGCCGCGTCCGCGGGCGTCGCGATGCCACCGGCAGCGAAGTTGACGACAGGCAGGCGGCCAAGCCGCTGGCACTCAGCCAGCACGTCGACCGGAGCGCCGATGAGCTTGGCCTCGTGAACCAGCTCCGCGTGGTTGAGTCCCTGCAGCTTGCGGATGCCGGCGTTGACCGCGCGCGCGTGGCGAACCGCCTCGACGACGTTCCCGGTTCCTGCCTCGCCCTTGGTGCGGATCATGGCCGCGCCTTCGGCGATCCGCCGGGTCGCCTCGCCAAGGTCCCTGCAGCCGCACACGAAGGGCACCTTGAACGGATGCTTGTCGATGTGGTTCTCTTCGTCGGCGGGAGTCAGGACCTCCGATTCGTCGATGTAGTCGATGCCCAAGGCCTGCAGGATCTGCGCCTCGACGAAATGCCCGATCCGGCACTTGGCCATGACCGGGATGGTCACCGCTTCCATGATCGAGCGGATCAGGTCGGGGTCGGACATGCGCGCCACGCCGCCTTCCTTTCGAATGTCGGCCGGCACTCGCTCGAGGGCCATCACGGCGCAGGCGCCGGCCTCCTGGGCGAGGCGGGCGTGCTCGGGCGTGACGACATCCATGATCACTCCGCCCTTCAGCATCTGGGCCAGCCCCGCTTTGACCTTGAAAGATCCTTTCACGACGCCGTTTCCATTACGCGAACCGTTACGTTCGGCCACGTTCGGAATTCTACGCCGGGGATTGAAGGCTCTAGAGACGCTCCAGGACCAACGTCCGCTTCGAGGCGTACTCGCCGTCGGTCAGCAGCCCGTCCCGATGCAGGCGGGTCAGCATGTCCATCTCCTCGAGGACGTCCAGCAGCGGCGCCATCGTCCGCCTCGCCAGGTAGGCGTCGGAGGCGGTCCCGGCTTCCTCGCCGCGGGCGTCGAACTCCCGGATGAAGAAGAGCGCCTTCACCGCCGAGAACGGGATCCCGAGCTTGCGGATCGGGCTGTCGGCCTGCTCGGCGTGCAGGTGCAGGACCACGCCGTAGCGGTGGCGCTCGAGCGACCCGTCGAGATGGCCTCGCAGCACCTCCCCGTCGAGGAACCGGATGGCGACCTTTCTGGTCGGTGTCTCGGATGCAAGCTCCTGATCGCGCGGAAGCTCGACCCACTTCACCGCCGTGAGCGGGATCCAGGCGGTCTCGTTGTTCTCCAGGCCGCCCGCGTCGTCGACCTCGACCAGGAAGTCAGGCTCGTCGAAATCGAGATCGCGAGCCATACCCTCCAGGGTCTCGTCGTCGAAGAAGCGGACGACTACCTTGGCCATTTCACACCTACTGTACTAACCCGCATATCTCTACACTCCTGCGCCTTCCCCCGAGCCTGGAGGCGAAGCCTTCAGCTCGGTGGGGGCCTTGACTCGGCGCCGCCCGATCCGGCGGGCGCATTTCATGCAAACGGCAATGTGCTTGCGAACGGCTTCGGCCTGGTTCCGGCGGAGCTTGCCGGCCAGGTACGGGGCCAGCAGCGGAACCGCCTCCGCGTGACTGAGCTCACCCTCGCCTTCGGCGGCGATGTACTCCTCTTTGAAACGCAGGCGGGCGCGATAGAGAAGGGTCTCGACCGCGCTCTCGGACATCTTGAGCGTGTGGGCGATCTGCCGGTAGCTGAGGTCCTGCAGCTCGCGAAGCGTAAGCACCAGCCGGTACTTCTCGGGCAGTCGCTGGGCGACCGCCCAGACCTGCCTGCGCATCTCGTTCGATTCCTGGACCAAGACGGGATCGAAACTCTTGCTCGTCGACGGAAGGTTGGCGAGCAGCTCTCCCTCATCCGCCTCGACGCCGTCGTCGGCGCGCAGGTCGCGCTGGCGACGCCGCAGCTCGTCGAAGCACAGGTTGCGCGCCACCGTGTGGACCCATCCACCGAAGTTGAAAGAGTCGTCGACCCGATCCATCATCTTCAGTGCCTTCATGAAGGTCTCTTGCGCGATGTCCTCTGCCAGCAGCGCGTCGCCGAGCTTGCGCCTGACCAGCCGGTAGATGGACGCGACGTAGCGGCGGTGCAGCTCCTCGAAGGCGTGAATGTCACCGCTGCGGTACGCCTTGACCAGCTCGACATCGGTCGGCTCGATGCCTTCCTTCGTCGGCGGCTCGTCCTTCTCTTCTATTCCCACGCTCGGTCCCGGCACGCCCGCGCCGTGGCGCGCCTCAGCATTTCGCCGGCGTCTCCTATGAGCTGCTGCAGATTGTCACCTTCCTCGTCCAGCGTCACCACCGCGGTGACGCCGAGATCGCTCAACGCCTCCCAGCCGGGCGCTTTGCTTCCGGCTATGAGGAGAACCGGGATTCTAGCCGCTTGCGCGCGTTTTGCCACCTCGCCAGGCGCCTTTCCGTAAGCCGTCTGGGAATCAACCCGCCCTTCTCCAGTGATGACGAGGTCCGCGCCCTGGATCTTTTCGTCGAACCCGCTGGCGGTCACGATGAGTGGAGATCCCGGAACCAGACTGGCGTCCAGGAACGCAATCAGGCCTGCCCCGGTACCCCCGGCCGCACCCCCGCCAGGCACATTCGCCACGCGCTTTCCGAGGTCGCGTTCGACTACCGCGCCGAACCTGCCCAGGGCGGAATCAAGCTCGCGGACCATCTCGGCGTCGGCTCCCTTCTGCGGCCCGTAAACGGCGCTGGCCCCAATCGGACCGATCAATGGGTTGGTCACGTCGCACGCCACCATGACGTTCACCGAACGCCAGCCGGCATCGAAACCGGTTTGGTCGATGCGATCCAGGCGGGCCAGCGCAGCACCTCCGCGAGGCAGCGCAACGCCGCCAGCGTCCAGCAGCCCGTAGCCGAGCGCCTGCGCCATCCCTGCGCCCCCATCGTTCGTGGCGGAACCGCCGACTCCCGCAATGACCTTGCTTGCGCCCGCATTGCGCACCGCAATCAGCAGCTGGCCGAAGCCGTAGGTAGACGCCTTGCGTGGGTCGCGGCGCTCAGCGGGTACGAGGGTCAAGCCGCTGGCGGACGCGAGCTCTACCACTCCGGTCCGGCCCTCGTCAATCAACCCATACGTCGCTTGAACCGGATTGCCGAGCGGTCCTTCCACCTCGGCGCTCAGATAAGCACCGCGGTTGGCGCTGACCAGCGCTTCGACTGTACCCTCGCCGCCGTCCGCCACCGGAACCTCGAAAACCTCAGCTTCGGGGAACACCTCGCGCACGCCACGCGCCATCGCAGCGGCGGCCTGAGAGGCGGAGAGTGATCCCTTGAACGCGTTGGGGGCGACGACGACCTTCACGGGCTTAATAGACGGGGATCGTCCAGTCCTTGTACTTCTTCGACTCGCCTCGCACGGCCCCGAAGTAGATGTTCTGCAGCTCCTGGGTGAACTCGCCGACCTTGCCGTTTCCGACCGAGCGGCGATCGACCTCGACAACAGGCGCGACCTGAGCCCCGGTGCCGCACAGCAGCAGCTCTTCGCAGGTGTACAGCTCCGTGCGGTCGATGCTCCGCTCGACTACGGGCATCCCGAGCTCGTCTTTGATCAGATTCATGATCAGCGTTCGCGTCACGCCTTCGAGAATGTCGTCCGTTACCGGGGGAGTGACGAACGTCCCGTCCTTGAACATGAAGAGGTTCTCGGCCGAGCCTTCCGAGACATGCCCGTCAACCGTGAGGACGATCGCCTCGTCAAACCCCGACTCGACCGCTTCAGATTTCGCCAGGGCCGATTGGGCGTACGAGCCGGTGATCTTCGCCCGCGCCGGCAGAGACTGGTCGGGCACCCTCCGCCACGTGCTCACCATGCAGCGGATCCCCGACTCGACCTCGACGTAGTTGCCGAACGGTATCGCGTAGATGAAGAAGCTGTGCTCCAGGTTGTGCAGCCGAACACCGATCTCTTCGCTGGACGTATAGAGGAGAGGACGGACGTAAACGTCGGACTTGAACTGGTTGCGGCGCAGCACGTCGAGTGTGAAGTTGACGAGCTCTTCGGTCGAATACGGGAGCGTCATGCGCATGACGTTCGCCGAGCGCCGCATGCGTTCGTAGTGAAGCGCCGGCTCGAGGAGAAACAGCTGTTCCTGCTTGGCGTTCCAGTAGGCACGGATACCCTCGAAGACTCCGGTGCCGTAATGCAGGGCATGGGTCATGAGACCGAGCTTCACATCGTGGTAGCGGCCAAACTCCCCGTCGTGAAAGACCCACGTATTGGGGTGGGGCGCGGGTTTCTTGGGCGCGGCCTTCTTGACCTCCACACTCATCGAAATAAGTGTAGGACGGCTGCACGGCGCGCCCGGCTTCTGTTATGAATCCGGACTGTGAGCCTGTACGGCATCATCGCCGACCTCCGCCGAGAGCATCCGACGCCGGCTGCCATGCAAACGCTCGACCTGGTCGTTGCCGAGCTGGGCAAGACTCGGGACAACCTCAGGGACGCGGTCGCGGCCCTCGGTGACAGGCAGCTGCCACCGGGCGGCAAGCCCGTGCTGGACGAGCTCGTCCGGCGCGCTCGCGAGGGGGGCCTCAACGACCTCGATTACGGCCCGGATCCGTATGACAAGGCCCCGGTCGAGCGACTCGACGAGGGAACCGCGGGCATCGGAGCGCTCCTGGCCCTTTCCTCGGTGGCGGCGCTCGGGCTGGCGATCGCGGCGGTCGTGATCGGGCTGAACGCGATCTTTCACACGATCAGTGGCTGAGTTCTCGTTCGACGTCGTCTCGGAGTTCGACGCGGCCGAGCTGACGAACGCGCTGGACCAGGCCCGTCGGGAGGTCGGAACCCGCTACGACTTCAAGGACACGGCGACCATCTATGACCACCAGGAAAGCAAGATCCTGATCGAGTCTGCGAGCGAGGAGAGGGCGAAGGCGGCGCTGCAGGTCCTCCGCGAAAAGGGGGCCAGGAGACAGCTCTCGGCCAAGCTGTTCAAAGCGAGCGACCCGAAAACGGTCGGCAAGGGTCGAGGCCAGATCGAGATCCAGCTCAACGCCGGGATCACGGACGACATCGCGCGCGACCTGCGCAAGCGAATCCAGAACGTGACGCCCAAAGTCCAGGTGCGCATCCAGGGCGACCAGCTGCGGGTGGTCGGCAAGGACAAGGACGCTCTCCAGCTCGTGATCAAGGCGCTGCGCGAGGCGGAAGACATTCCGGTGCCCCTTCAATTCACCAACTATCGCTAGG
>DATBZR010000136.1:0-6725 GCA_036513095.1 Candidatus Dormiibacterota bacterium
CCCCCTAGAGCCGTCCGGCGCCGGGAATGCGTGATACGGCTGTGATCCGGCGGGATGTCGAAATTACGCAGTCGCCGATGTCATGCCGACGAGGCTGGCGCTGACGTCCCAAAGCCTGGCAGCCATGTCGGTGTCGTAGGCGACCTTATTGGCGGTCTTGGGCTCGCGATTGGCGAAGAACTTGCCCGTGACGCCGTCGATGTCGGGCGAAGAGGCCAGATAGATTGACGTCTGGGCACCCTGCGCCGGGGTCTTCAGAAACGGCCGGACCGCACGGCTGACAACTGTGAAGAACCACGCCTGGTCTTCTGCGCCGAAGTCGGTGCGGACGAAGCCGGGGTGCAGACATGTAGCCGTGACGCGCGTGCCTTCGAGACGCCGAGCCAGCTCGTTCGTGAACATGATGTTGGCGAGCTTGGACTGGCTGTAGGCGCGTTGGCCGGAGTAATCGCGAGCCCCCTGTAGGTCGTCGAACTCAATCCGGCCCTCCGCCTGCACATGGGAGGAAACCCCGACTACCCGTGCAGGTGCGCTGGCCTTGAGCCGATCCAAAAGCAGGTTGGTGAGCAAGAACGAGGCGAGGTGGTTGAGAGCGAATGTGTGCTCTAAGCCGTCGGCGGTTGTATGTCGGTGTGCCCAGAACCCGCCAACGTTATTGACCAGCACGTCTAGCCGTGGGTAAGTGTCGAGGATGGCGGCGGCGAGCCGCCGAACCTCGGCCTGGGATGACATGTCTGCTGCGAACCCATCTATGGCCGGGTTTTCTGAAGCGGCCCGGATATCGGCCGCGACTTGTCGAGTGCGCGAAAGGTCGCGACCTGTGATGCCGACTCGGGCGCCGAGGGTGGCAAGGCCGATCGCGGTGGCCTTGCCGATTCCCCCGGTGCCGCCGGTAATTAGGACGACCTTGCCGGCCATCGGAAGTACCTCAGGCATTGTCCGCGCCATTGACGGTGATGACAACCGTTCCTCGCGCATGTCCGCCCGCGACATGACTGATTGCCTCTGGGGTCCTGCTTAGTGGATATGTTCCGTCGATGACCGGTGTGATTTTGCCGCCTTCGATGAGTCCCTTCAGGACGATCAGATCCGCTCTGTTCTGAAATTTGATGTTCGGGCCCAATTGCTTGCGCTCGACCATCGACACTGCGGCCGTCTTGAGGACGGTTCCCATAGTGCCGAACCAACGACCGCCCGATGTTCCGTTGTTGGACTGCAACTTCCCGTCGGGAGCCAGTGCACTTCTGGTGTCTGACAACGAATGGTTCGCCACGTTGTCGAGGATAAAGTCGTAACGCTGCCCACCCTGGGTGAAGTCCTGCTCGGTGTAGTCGATGACGTGGTCAGCGCCAATGGAGCGGACCATGTCGATGTTCTTCGTGCTGCACACGCCGGTTACTTCGGCGCCGAATGCTTTGGCGATCTGAACGGCGAACGTCCCGAGGCCTCCCGACGCTCCGTTGATCAAGACCTTCTGACCTGGCTGGACCTTCCCTTGATCGCGAAGCAACTGGAGAGCTGTGGATGCGGACACTCCGACGGCCGCGGCTTGCTCGAACGTGAGGTTGGATGGCTTCAGGAGGAATTGATCCTGTCGAGCACACGCGTACTCGGCAAAGGCGCCCGCGCACCAGCCGAAAACCTCATCGCCGAGTCGGAGTTCCGTGACATCTTTGCCGACTGCCTCGACCGTTCCGGCGATGTCCGTTCCCGGAACCGGGTTCTTTGGCTTGCGCAGCCCGACCGCCATGCGCGCGATATACGGCTCGCCAGTCACGACCACCAAGTCGCCGACATGGACTGATGCTGCGTGAACGCGCACCAGCACCTCGTCATCCTTGACCACCGGCTTTGCGATCTCCTGAAACGCCAGGACCTTGTCGGGGGAGCCGTACATGTTTTGGACAATCGCCTTCATCTGTGTCGAGACCGGTGCCAGCGCGGTCGGGGCACCTTGGCCATCGGTCGTCGGTTTCGTATCGATCATGTTCTGCACTCCTTATGTGATTGTGATTTGCGGACTGTTCGTTGCCCAGCACCATCTTCTGTGGCGGCCGGACCGCAAGCATCGGGGGCAGCACTGACTGACCACGTAGTGGACTAACAGGCGGACCTAACGAGCCCGAGGAGCCAACTACGGCCCCGACGGACGCCGAGCTCAGGACGAGCTCGGCGCCGGAGATTGAGTCTCACGCACTGGGTGCGGGCATGCCGGCGGCCAGCGGAGGTCGCATCGCATTGACAGTTGCGTCAGGCCCGGCGACCAGGTAGGCGATCATCGCCACGAAGCCGAAGCTGAAGAGACCAGTGAGCAAGAGGACGATGAACCAGGCCTTGTTCGCCAGTTGGATCGTGTTGAATAGCGCCCCAATCCAAGCGATGAATTGCCCCACGGCGCCGCCCATCATGGCCAAGCCGCCGAGCACCGCCAGGCCGATCATCGTCCAGGCGAAGGGTGTCGAGTCGATTCCGGTCACGTTGGTCGCGTCCATGACAAAGACGCCGTTGGCCTTGGCGGCCCACACAGCTACAAACCCGAGTATCAGCCCGCAAGCGACAGCCGCGAAACTGCCCAGAAACAACTTGATGACGGTTGATTTCTTCATGGTTACTTCACTCCTTTAGGGTGTTCATTCGAGATCACAGACAATTACGGCGATCGGCGGCCCACCCTCAGGGAGGGCCACCTTCATGGCGCTGATTAGGGAAGGGGCTGGCCTCGGTAGGCCTCGGGCTGGAAACCCTTGAAGAAGAGCCAGACCGGAAACACCAGCTCAAAGAAGAAACCGGGGATCGTGAGATAAAGGCCGATGTGGATCCCGAAGATTTCGGCTATCGTCCCCGCCGCGAGGATCGGGTAGCCGATCAAGCCTGAGATTGCCAGCCATCGCGGGATCAGCCGGCTCCGGAAAAGCAGCAAACACAGGAATGTGGCCCCGACTCCGAGCGTCATCTCGCCCATCTGGTAGGCGGTGAGGTTCGTCTGGACCAGGATTGAGCCGAGGGTTTGTGCCCCGGCCTCGCCGGCGTGCTTGGCCAGCGGCACGATCAGCAAGAGAGCGAGCGCACCGACGTCCAGAAGAAGGACCTCGACGATCATGGTGGCCAGGTAAGCCAGCGCGGTTCGTTTGCTGTGCTTCTCGAGGATCGGGAAGAACAGAATCGCCTTCCCCAGATCCACTCCTGTGTTCAAGAACATCAGAAAGGCGCCGATGACCAGCACGCTCTGGCTGGCGGCAATCGTCGAGAGGAAGTTGGAGCCGCCGACGAGGGAGGTCGCAAGTCCGGAGCCGATTCCGTAGGAGAGAAACCCCAGAAGGAACAGCGCTCCAATCACTCTCGAATACCTCATGCGAGAGTCCGCCAGAACACCGGCTTTCAGCGAGCCCCCATTTGGGACGGGCGAGGCCAGGGTCGCGTTGCCGTTTGTCCGCTTCGTGTCGATCATGAGCTGCACTCCTTTATGTGATGGCTGTGATGGGCGGCCGTTCGATGCCCTGGGACCATCTTCTGCGGCGCCCGGACCGCAGGCATCGGGGGCAGCACTGACTGACCACGTAATCGGACTACGTGGTGAACCCGTGCTCACACCGACGACTCCCTACAGCGCCTGGGTCAAGCTGGCGGTGTGATCTACATGGCCGAGGTGAGGCTCCGAGCCGAGGCGGGGACGGACCTTTCGTGGATCCGCCAGAGCCTTGACGCGGCGTACCGGCGCGTCGACGGCACCAGCCCCGGCCTGAGGATCGTGAGCGCGGTCCACGTAATGGACGAAGGTCGACTCTCCTGCATCGTCACCGCAGCCAGCCGCGAGGATGTCCAGCGCCTATTCGAGATCGCGCTCCTGCCTTCGGCGCGAGTCCTCGAAGTGGTGGACGTCTAGTTCGGCGTCAGTTCGCGCGCTGCCCAGTTCGAGATCTCGACTCGGGAATTGACTCCGAGCTTGTCAAGGATGTTGGACACGTGCGTCTCGACAGTGCGCTCTGACAGGAATGCACGGGAGGCAATCTCTTTGTTGCTGAGGCCCTCCGAGACGAGTGAGGCGATCTCGATCTCCCGCTTGCTCAGTGGCACCGTCCCGGGCTTTGTCGGAGCCGCGGTATGGCGGGCGGTCTTCTTCTCGTCGAGGGCATAAGTGATCGCCTCATCCTTTCCCATCCGTCTGCCCGCTTGCGTCTCGGATTCCAGGCTCGCAGATCCTAGTGAGGCGGAAATGGTCTCTCGCGCGTGCATTAGGAGCGGTTCCATATGTCGCATCAGCTGAACACCAGTCTCAGCCTGTAGGTTCTCCGCGGCCCCCAGCAGCCTTGCCGCGCGCTGGGATCGGCCGACCATGGCCGCATGGCAACCCAGACCGTCCAACATGTAAACGATCATGTCCCGGTTCTCGAGGCGACGCTCGATTCCCAGAGCTTCCTCGAACAGCGGCAGCGCCTTATCCGGTTGGGCACTCTGAAGGAAGGAGAAGCCGTACGACGACAGGAGGTAGCTGAGCGTCTGAATGTCGCCTCGATCACGTGCACGTGGTACCCATTCGGAGTAAACGCGAGCCACTGTTTCCGGATCTGTATCAAGAAGAGCGATGAAACCCTCCGTTAGAGCCAGCATTGCATCGGCACCTGCGTCGTCGAGCTTTGCGGCGAGGGCGGTTGCCTCTCGAAGTTGGGACCGGGCACCTTCCAGATCGCCGCTCATGACACGGACACCTGCGAAGACCGCGAGAATGCGGGCGAGTAACGGCAAATCACGGACTGCGCGCGCCTTCTCCTCGGCCTCCATCAGCACCGGCTGGGCGCTCGCCGCATCGCCCTGCGTCATGGCCATGAAACCGCGAGCGTAGAGCGCATGCGCCAGGGCAGGGGGGTCGGCATCTCGGCGCTCGAGAAAGAGGTCCAGCCAGTAGGAGCCCTCACTCGCAGCGCGCGAGGTCCAGTACCAGAGAAGCGAGGCGACTATGGACAGGCCCACACCGCGGTCAGGGCCGTTGAGGCAATGTGCGAGAGTTGCGCGCAAGTTGTCCGCCTCGGCGTCCATCCGCCTTAGCCACTCCACGACGTGAGATGACTGCGCCGCGCTTTCCGCCACCCGGCACATGGCGGAATAGAAGAAGACGAAGGCTTTGATCGCCGCGGCCTCCTCGTCCGCATCGCGCAGCTTGAGCAGCCCGTACTCGCGCATCGTCTCGTGGAACCTATAGCGCGCGCTTGCGACTAGGCCCAACCTGACCACGAACGACTTCTCGATCAGGCTGGACAAGAGGTCGAGCACCTCCGTTTGGTTGACGTCCGACCCGGCGGCGACCGCCTCGGCGGCATCGAGCGCGAAGTCGGAGGGAAACACGGCAAGCCGGCGCAGAACTGCCGCCTCCTGGCCGCTCAGCAGATCGTGGCTCCAGTCAATGGTCGCCTTGAGGGTCTGCTGCCTCGGCAAAGCCGCGCGGCTGCCGCCCGTGAGCAATCCAAAGCGGTCATTCAGCCTTTTGATCAACTCCTCCAGTCCGATCGTCCTCAACCTCACCGCGGCCAACTCGAGCGCCAGCGGCATGCCGTCGAGGTGGTGGCAGAGATCGGAGACCAGTTGCCGGGTGGCATCGGTGTCCTCGAGCTGGATGCCCGCATCAGCGGCCCGCGCCACGAACAAGGCAACGGCCTCCGAGTGGGCAGAGCCAGAGCCCTCTCCCTGTAGGGTCAGCGGCGGAACCTGAAGCACACGCTCGCCAGAGATACCCAATGGCTGGCGGCTGGTCGCAAGCAGGCGAACTCCTACGGCTTCCTTCAAGACGACATCGGCAAGTACGGCGATTGCGTCCAGAAGGTGCTCACAGTTGTCGAGTACAAGCAGTGCTTGGCGAGAGGCGAGGTGCGCAACCAGGAGCGAGGTCGGCCACTGTCCGGACTTGTCCACCAAACCCAGGTTGGTAATCACTGCCCTCGGAACCAAATGAGGATCTTCCAGGCCGGCGAGGTCGATGAACCAAACGCCGTCGCGTACGGTCCTCCTGAGATCCGCGGCAGCGCGTAGGGCGAGACGGGTCTTGCCTACACCTCCAGGTCCCACCAAGGTAAGCAGTCGAGTGTTAGCGAAGGCCGCCTTGACTTCGGCCAGCAGTTGGCGCCGGCCAACGAAGCTGGTCGACTCTGCAGGTAGTTTGCCCGCGGTGGCTCGTTTGGCGACCGGCACGATCGTGAGTTTAGGCTGGGTCCTCGGAGGTCGCCGCCTGGGAAAGGTTGTCGGCGTGACGAGAAACGGCTCCGCTTACTCCGCCATCGCGTGACAGGCTTTCCTAAGTACGCGCTGTCATCCAGACAGCGATCTGGGCGCGGGAGTTGAGGCCGAGCTTGTCCATGATGTTGCTCACGTGAGCGGCCACCGTCCGGTCGGAGATGAACAGACGCGCTCCGATCTGCTTGTTGCTCAGCCCCTCCGCGACCAGGCGCCCGACCTCGAGTTCCCGCTTTGCGAGTGGTCCGGCGACAGTGCCGTCCGCGGGCTGGGTGCCGATGCCATCGGATTCGCCTAGCGCGAGCTGCAGCGCCGCTTCACGGCTCAACTGTTTCCCCGCGTTGAACTCACCGTCGAAGACGGACGCTCCCAAGGTCGCGATCGTGGCTTCTTTGGCCTCGGCCAACATTGGCACCGCGGGTCCCAACATGTCTGCGCCCGTCTGCATCGCCAAAGCCTCAGCTGCTCCGAGGAGGCGTGCGGCGGCCCGCGCCTGGCCGGAA
>DATBZR010000137.1:0-29504 GCA_036513095.1 Candidatus Dormiibacterota bacterium
TCGTCCGATCGCCGGACGATCGATTGGCCGGCTCTCGGCGGAGCTCCAGTCGGTGTGCAGAGAGCGTCCGTTCATGTCGAGAACAAGCGATCGCACCGTGGCCGGAGCGCTGCCTTCACGGCGCCGAGGCCCGTCCACCCAGAGCCTCACCTCGGCTCGGTTCACGGCATCCATGTCACCTGCCTTGTCCGCTTCTTCGATTTCGGCAAACAGTGCGGCGTCCGCCGCGCCGAGGTTCGAGCCGCTCACACCGGCGGCCACCAGCACCAGGCGTTCCACTCGCTGTGGATGCTCGAGGGCCAGGTCGATCGCGAGCGTGCCGCCCATCGAACAACCGACCACGTGCGCGCGGTCGATATGCAAGTGGTCAAGGAGCCCTACCAGGTCGGCGATGCCCGAATAGGGCGCAGGTGGGAGCTCCGTGTCACCGAAGCCGCGGAGGTCCGGGCGGATCATGTCGAGCTGCCTTGCCAGCGCTGTCGCCTGCGGTTCCCACATGCGCGAATCCGCGATGCCCGCATGGATGAAGAGCACCGGAAAGCCGGAGCCTGACCGCTCGTAGTGGATGCGCGCCCCGTTGAGGGTGACGTCCATCAGACGAGCGCCGTCAGCAGCGCTTTGAACTTCAGCTCGGTCTCCTCCAGCTCTCGGGCAGGATCCGAATCAGGCATGACACCGACTCCGGCGTACAGCCGCGCGCCGTCTTCCCAGAGCAGCCCGCAGCGCAGGGCGACCGCAAATTCGCCATCGCCATGCGAGTCGATCCATCCGACCGCACCCGCATACCATCCACGCTCCATGCCTTCGAGCTCGTCGATCAACCGATCGGCTGCGGCTCGCGGCCAGCCTCCGACGGCGGGAGTGGGGTGGAGGGCGGCCGCGAGCTGGAGCGCGTCGGCCGGAGGGCTGACGAGCTCGGCCGTGACGGAGGTCGCAAGGTGCTGGATGTTCGTGAAGCGAACCACCTCCGGCGGCGGCGCGGACACCGACCGTGCGAACGGGCGCAGCGCTTCCACGACGAAATCCGAGACGACGCGGTGCTCCACCTTGTCCTTCGCGCTCTCCTCCAGCTGACGCGCCAGGCGCTCATCCTCCGCGTCCGTGGCCCCGCGCGCGACCGATCCCGCCATCGGTTGGGAGAAAGCCCGATCACCCGACCGGCGCACCAGAAGCTCCGGCGACGCTCCCGCGAACGCGGTTCCATCCGCGCCTGTGATCAGGTACGTGAAACACGACGGGTAGGCGGCTCGCAGGGAGCGTGCAACCATCGCGGCGGACACGACCCCATCGCCTCTCGCCAGCACCTCGCGCGCGAGCACGACCTTCGCCGCATCGCCCGCGCGCAGGCGGGCCGCCGCGTTTTCGACAGCCAGCGTCCAGGCCAGGGGGTTGCGGCTCGGGGTGACCTCGAGCCTCCGCGCGGCGGGAGCCCGCAGCCCTGTGGCGCCCAGCTCGAGCAGAGCTTCCGCGTCGCCTGACGCCGCGGTCGCGAAGCTGCGACCTCGGACCCGGGTCACCGCCAGCTCGGGCACTCGGAGCAGCAGCGCCGGAAAGCCGGACCAGGGGCCACCCGGATCGCGGTCCGGCCGGTACGCGAAACCCCCGACTGCGATCCCATCTCCCAGCGACTCGGCAACCCTCCGCCACAGGCGAGAGGCCGCGAGCAGCCTGTCCTCGCCGGGCTCGAAGTCGACGACTTTGCCGCTCGCGTTTTCGAGCGCGACCCCGCCTCTGGCGGCGACGAGATCGAACGCCTTGCCCAGCGCCGCGACGCTCACGGCATCGGGCATCGGCCGCTCGATCAGCAGCACCTCGTGGCCGTTGTCGCGCGCGGCGCTGACCAGGTCGACCAGGTCCGGCGTGCGATCCAGCTCCCACGTGCGGACCGACGTCGCGGTGATCACCTTTTCTCGATGTGCTCCCGTGCGGCCCGCAGCACCGTTCGCTCGAAGTGATGCCTGACCAGGGTGCTGCTTGCTTCCAGCAGCTCGTTGAACGTCGCGAGGAGTCGGCGCTCGGCAGCCTCGGTCGCTCCACCCTCAGCCTGTATGCGCTCGCGCACGTGCCGGTCGAACAGGTCGACCGCCTGGCGCGCGGTGCGATCGACCGCGGCCGAGTAGTCCTTGCCGAGCTCCAGCAGCGCGCCCAGGGGCACGCCCGCGGCGATCAGCTTCATGCCGGCAGCGATCGCGTCCAGGTCGTCGGCCGGGTAAAGCGGCTCCTCGCCGCCTTCCACGGGCACCAGCAGACCAGTCTGCTGGAGGCTCGCGAGCAAGGGCTCGGCCACGCCGCTGCGCTCGGCGAGCTCGGCCAGGGTCAGGGTTTGTGGCGCGGGCGGCCGGGTGACCGCGGCGACCAGGGCCTCATCCGACGGCTCGAGCTCCCCGGTCAAAAAACGCTGGATCACCGTCAGGGTGAACCCCTGCTGCTGAAGCTCTTTGATCCGGCGCAGCCGGTCGAGATGGCTCTCCGCGTACCAGGTGACGCGACCCTCCCGCCGTGGGGACTCCAGCAGGCCCTTGCCCTGGTAGAACCGGATCGTGTCCACCGCCACCCCGGCCGATCGGGCCAACTGTTCGATCCGGTACTCCATGAGTACTTACTCTAATGGTCCGGCCTTACCCGTAAGTGTTCCAGTAGTACATCCGGTCGAGCCATCCCGGATCGGTGCGGTAGGCCCGCGCGAAGGACTCCACCGCGTCCACGTAGTCGTAGTCGAGGTTGTAGTGCCAGATCGCGTTGCGCATGTTGTACGGCGCGCCGTTGTGGGCGAGGTAGCGGGCCGCGGCAAGGATGGAGTCATGAGGGTCGTTGATGTTCCCGCCCTGCCCATACTCGGTCCAGGTGCTCGGAAGAAATTGCATCGGGCCCTGCGCGCCTGCCGATGACGGTCCGTTGATCCGTCCGAAGTTGCTCTCGATGAAGTTGATGGAGGCGAGGTAGCTGGCGTTGACGCCGTACCGGTTCTCAGCCTCCAGGTAATAGGAGCGCAGCGCGCTCACCGGCTGCGCATCGCCATATGGATGAACGAAATGGACGTTCACCAGGTAGTACTGGTCGATGCCGCCCAGGATGTAGAGCGAGTGCAGGGCGGCGATCGTGGCCTCGATCGGGCTCTGGTAGGCCGGCGGGAGGAGCGGGATGACCGCGCTCTCGACGCTCGCGTAGCCGGCGAGCTCATAGACCCGCAGCTCTTCCTGGCGTGCCGCGGCCCGAAACGCGTAAGCCGCGCGGTCCATGGCGAGCTCTTTGCGCAGGGTTTCCGCGAGGCCTGACGGCTGCTGCGCGGCGAGCGCGCTGAGGTCGGCGGTGGCCTGGTCCATGGCGAGCTCGGCGGCGATTATGCGAGCCGCTTCGTGGTGCGGATTCGGTCCGAGGTCCGCGTCCTGGGCATGGACCGTCTGTACCGGAAGCGCGAGCACCAGCGCGGCGAGGGCCGCGGCGGCGACTCGAATTACGCCGACTCCGACGACACGGCGATCGGCGCTCGCATGTCCGGGACCATCGGCAGCTCGGGCGGATAGGGGTCCGCAGCGGTCGGCTCGCGCAGTCCGACCGAGTCGAGCAGTCCGCTGATCTCGTCACCGACCAGCTCACCCTGCGCGATCAGCGCCTCGGCGGCCTGGTCGATGGCCTCCTTGTTCACGTTCATCAGACGCCAGTCGTCGATGTACGCGGCGCCGAGGAGCTGCGCGACGACTCGCCGCCCCCGCGGGTTGCTGAGCACCGCGCCCGGCCAGGTGCCCTGCACGTGCAGGCCGGCGGGGATCTCCGCGACGGAGATCAGCTGTTCGCCGATGTTGATGGCCTTCGCCGACTGCTCGGACGAGAGCTTGTCGGGACCCATGCCGATTGTGCCGACCATCCGGCAGGCGATCGCTGTTGCGCTTCGAAGGTCGCCAAAGACTCCGCTCGTGTTCTCGCCGTAGAACACGTGCTCGCAGGCGATCGAGCCGAGAAAGTGGCGGAGGTCGGCGGCGAGCTGAGAGCGGAACTCGAGCCACTCCTCTTCCGTCGGCAGCGACTTGTGGTAGCCGCCGATCTCCCCATGCGTCGTGGCGCGTCGCCTGATGGAGAGCCGGACGTGCTCGTGGTCCGTCTTGAAAAAGTGTGAGGCGACCGCGTGCCCGAGTTCATGCCGGGCGACCGCGATCCTGTCTCGCTCGGTGTACTCGACAGGGATGGCGAGGCCCGCCTCGACGTTGCCCATCGCCTCGCGGATGTCCTGCCAGTTGAAGGCGTCGCGTCCGTCCTCGAAGGCGTACAGCAGGGAGAGCGATAGCACCTGTTCGATATCCGCGGGCGAGTAGCCCTCGGTGATGCGCGCGAACTCCTCGCGCCGGCTCGGCGTGTCGAGCGCCTGGTCGTGCTGCTTCTTGTCGAAGTAAAGGCCCGCGATGTCCTTGCGGTCCTCGCGGTTGGGGAGACGGAAGATGATCTGGCGTCCGAATCGTCCCGGCCGCGTCAAGGCCTCGTCGAGCACCGACGGCCGGTTGGTCGCGCCGATGAACAGGATGTTGTAGTTCGGCGCCTTGAGCGCCTTGATCCGCAGCGGAACGCGGGTGCCGTTGAAGGCTATGACGCGGGGCAGGAACAGCCCGTCGAGCGTGAGGTTCACCAGCGCGCGAGCCTGCCGGACCACCATGCCCGGGTTGTCGATGCCGTCCATCAGCACCAGCAGCATGTTGAGGCCGAGCTGGCCGCCGCCCATCATCCCGCCCATCATTCCGCCCATCGCGCCGCCGCCGCCGGTGCCCGACCGCGCCTGGCCGAGGGCGTCGATCTCGTCGATGAAGACGATGCAGCCGCCCCAGATCTTCGCCCGCTTGCGGGCGGCCCGGACCATCAGGTAGACGCTCAGCGCGTCGATGCCGAGGAACATGCCCGCGAACGAGCCCCCGGCGGCGATGTAGATGGGCACGTGCAGCGACGAGGCGATGGCCTTCGCGAGCATCGTCTTGCCGGTGCCCGGAGGTCCGACCATGAGCACGCCGCGCTCGCGCTTGCCGCCGGCTTTCACGTACAGGCGGCCGGACTCAATCAGCTTGAGGATGCGGCCCATCTCTTTGACCGCGGCCTTCTGCCCGCGAACGTCCGCCATGTTGACGCCGAAGTTCGCGTCGTCCGGGTTGATCATCGTCTTGCCGATGCGCGTGTAGATGTAGAAGGGGAGGAAGAAGATCGAGAACTGGGCCAGGATCAGGAACAGGACGTAGAGCAGGTTGGTGAAGAACGACTGCGCCAGCTGGGGAAGGAGGGCGAGCGCGTCGAACGGTGTCAGGCCAAAGATGATGTTCGTAGCGCCGAAGTAGAGGATCGGGACGACCGCGATCCAGAGCGCCCTCTTCCAGAAGATGGCGCGGTTCGTCTCGACGGTTCGCTGCAGGACGTCCGTTTCCGGCGTCACGCGTTCGCGCAGGATCAGCCATCGCCTGACGATGCTCAGCAGCCCGCGGCAGACGATCATGGCGAACAGGGCGTAGACGAGGGACCAGCCGATGCCCAGCTGCAGCCAGATCAGGGCGAACGCAAAAGCCGTGCTGCCGACGAAGAGCGTGAAGATCCAGAAGATGATCACGGCGGGTCATTCACTATACGTGGACGGGTTTCCAGGGACCCGGTTTGCGATCGCATCGCCAGGGCGACGACGGCGGCGATTCCGAGGGCGACGATCACGTCGCCGGGGCTGTAAGCCTCGGTCACCAGCCGCCCGACGGGGCCCGGCAGGCCGATCCAATCGGCCAGCCAGCCCAGGTTCGTATCCGACGTCATCAACGTGTACTGGCCCAGGGGCCCACTGTGGACGAGGGTGCCGGCCAGCGAGGACGCTACCGGCATGCGCGCGCCGTTGGTGGCGATGACGACAAGGTTCAGGGCGCTGCCCACCGCGATGAGCCAGATTCCCCGGACCAGCTCGATCTGCCAGATGGTCCACGCGACGAGCGCCGTCAGGGCGGCCAGGTACACGTACTGGACACCGTCGATGTGGCGGACCGGCGTGACCAGGATGGCAGCGCGCATGACGAGCACCGCGACCACGAGCCACGGCCATCGAAAGCGAAGTCGGGCGAGGTTGTCGATGCGTCCGCCGGTCAGCCGCCCCACCACGAGTCCGATCACGACCGCGGCGATCCAGAGCAACGCCGGCTAGAGGGTTGCGAGTCGAGAAGCCGCTCCGGCCAGGACCTTGACTCCGAGTGGCAGCGCGTCTTCGTCGATGCGAAACCCAGGCGAGTGGTGGGCGGGCGGCGGCGCGCCCTTGGGCATCGCACCGAGCATGAAGTAGCAGCCCGGGATGCGGGTGAGGAACTCCGCGACATCGTCGCTCACCGTCAGCGGCCGGCCCAGCACGCTCGCCTTGTCGCCGACGAGCGAGCGCCCCACGTCGAGCACCGTCCTGGTGACGTTCGGTTCGTTCATCAGCGGAATCGTTCCGTGCACGAGGTCTAGATTGGAGCGCACGTCGAACTCGCCGTCGGTCTCGCGCAGCAGGTCGCGCAGCCGGCCCAGCGCCTCTTCACGCAGCGGCGCGTTGAACGTCCGGAGGCTGCCCTTGACCAGCACGCCGCGCGGCACGATGTTCCAGGCGCCGTCGCTCCGGATGTCGCCGACCGTCGTGTGGCACTGCACGCCGTCCTGCTCGAGGCCCTCGACGACGGTGTGCAGGCGCTCGATGAAAAAGGCCTGCGCCGCGAGCACGTTTCCGCGGCGGCCCATCATGCCGCCGTGTCCGCCCGGTCCCGAAAAGCCGATCTCGAAAGCGTCGGAACCCGCCCACATCAAGCCGGGCCTCGAGACGACCGTCCCCGACTCGAGGAAGCTCGCGATGTGGAGTCCGATCACCGAGTCGGGATGGTGGTCGTCGAGCAGGCCCTTCGCGATCATCGCCTTCGCCCCTTCGACGATCTCCTCCGCAGGTTGAAAGACGAAGAGGTAGCGGCCGCTGACGTCCCAGATGCGATCGACAAGCGTGCGCGCGACGCCGACCATGATCGCCATGTGCGCGTCGTGCCCGCATGCGTGCATCCTCCCGTCCGTCCGCGACGAGAAATCGACGCCCGACTCCTCGTGAATGGGCAGCCCGTCGATGTCCGCGCGCAGCATCACCGTCTTGCCCGGCTTGCCCGTGTCGAGCATCGCGACGACTCCCGTTTCGGTCGGACACGGTTTCAGCTCGAGGCCGAGCTGGCGCAGGCGCTCGCCCAGCTGCCTGCTCGTCTCGTGCTCGCCGAAGCTCACCTCGGGGTGGCGGTGGAAATGACGCCTGAGCTCGATCACCTCGTCGATGACGGACCGGCTCGGCAGAGGCGCCGTCGTCTCGTTATCAGGCATGAACCGCCACCAGGTTGTAGCCCCGCGCCGTGGCGTGTACGAACCTCTGCCCAAGGCCCGGCTCCAGCTCGTCGAGGCGCCGCCTCAAGGTCAGGAGCGCGGAGTGGACGGTGGAGTGCGCGGCGTTGCTGCGAAACAGCCCTGCCTCGATGAGGTCGCGCGCGGTGGCCGATTTGGAGCCCTGGGCGAGGTAGAGCACCAGCGCAGTCTGCTGCTGGGTCAGGTGGATCTCACCGCGGCCGAGCTTGACCGTGCGGCGGGTCGGGTCGAACTCCAGCCGCCCGAACCGATAGCTTCCCGGGCGGCCCGTGCCGCGCTCGACCAGGCGGGCGGCGAGGTCGGAGTAGATGTGCGCCATCGGCACGTTGCCCTTGACGAAGTACGAGCTCGCACCGAGCTCGTAAGCCTTGCGGATGGAAGCGGAGTTGACCTGGGCGGCCGACAGGACGATCACCGGCAGCCCGGGATGGTGATGGCGGATCCACTGCAGGAGCTCGAAGCCGGAGTCCTCGCCCTCGTCCAGCACGAGATCCAGGAGGACCGCGGCCACGCGCTCTTGCTCGAGCAGGACCATGGCCTCGGGAGCCGACGACGCCGCCGAGGGCCGGTAGCCGAGGTCGTGCAGGTCGATTCGCAGCTGCTGCTGCATCGCGGCCTCATCCTCGACCACCAGGACGGCTGACCCGAGCACCTCGGCCGGTCGGTAGACCTCGAGGCCGGGCGGCAGCGGCGGCAGCCGCACCTCGCGGGTGCGCACCTGCCCTCGCGATCGCACGTTCACTGCGGGTTTTTCCAAGGGTTCATGTATATGATTTTTAACGATAATTGACGGGATGCGAACACGCTAATACGAATGGACCACTGCATACTCTGTTCCGGTCCTGGCGGCAATTGGAAAATCAAAGGGGTAGTATGGGGATGACTTGGGGAATCAAGGTCGGGAAAGTGGCCTCTGTATTGGCAGTCGTCGGAGCCCTGGCCCTGGCATCGGGCGCCGACTGGATAAACGCCTTCGCCCGGTTCGCCTGGTAGCCATCTAAGAACCTGAGTTTCGGCGCTCGCGCGAGCGCCGGATCGCCGGCGGGAGCAGGGCGTACAGATCGGCCCTGTCGATCGCTTTACTCATATAGCCGACAACGTCGGGGTCGTCCGTTCCTGACGGGAAAACCGGGTATGCGGTGTAGAAGATGACGGGCACCTTCTGACCGCGCGCCCGCAGCTCGTTGAGCAGCCCCCAGCCGTCCATCGGCTCGGGCAGCATCAGGTCGATGATCGCGACCTCGGGCTGGTCGGACTGCGCCTTTTCGAGAGCCTGGTCGGCGTCCTCCGCCATCGAGACCTTGTAACCGAGCATCCGGAGGTCGGTTTCGAGGATCACGCGCCACGCGCGCTCGTCGTCCACGACGAGAACGGTCGCGCCCCGTAGATCCTCCGGGGTAGGTGCAATAGGTTTGGGCGGGGTGAACGGCACCGGGTTAGTGTATCGGTGGCAATGCCTAGCTCAGCCCGGTCAGGCGCCAGGTCGCATGCGCCGTCCAGGGCGCTCAAGAGCACCCCCGTGCCCGCCAGGCCCAAAGCTGCACCCGGTAAGTCGCCAAAAAGGGAGGGGCTGTCAGCCGCCGCGCTCGTACACGAGCTGGGCAGCTGTGTCACGGAGGCGGACCTGCTCCAGGTGCTTTACCGCGGCCTGCACCCCCGGTTCGGGTACGACGTGATCGTGCTCCATGTTCTCGAGCGGGAAGGCTGGTATCGCTCGCTGCCGATTGACTCTGGCGTCCTTCAGGACTTGAGCCGGCTGGCTCTGAGCAAATCGATGTTCGCCAAGCAATGGGCGAATCCGCATACGACGGTGGCGCCAATCTCATCCAGCAGCCAGGAACGCGGAAAAGGACCTGGCGTCGGTCGCCAGGTCCGGCTCGCGATGTGGGTGCCGGTCAAGCACCAGGGCGAGCTGATCGGCAGCGTCATCTATCAATCCCATCGCAAGAGGCGCGTTCCCGACACGGAGATCGCGTTTCTCGAGGAGGTCCACCGGCGGCTTGGGGTCCTCCTCGCCAACGCATCGCTCAACGAGCTCACCCGCAACCAGGCCCGCCGGCTTGCGGCGCTCAACAGCATCGGGCGGGCCATGGCGTCGACGCTGGATGAGGCGAGCGTCCTGACGGGTCTTCACGCAACGCTTCGAGAGCTGCTGCCCGTCGACGCTCTCGAGATGGTCGCGATGCAGGACGAGAACGCGGACCGGGTCCGGCTGATGCATGTCGAGGCCGACTCCGCCCCGACGATGCGGTGGCTTCCATCGCGATCCCCGGCGCTCGCCGCGGCGCGCACCGTCTTCCGCGACGCGAAGCCGGTCCTCGTGCATCAACCGTCCTCGTCGCTCTGGGTGCCGATCAAAGAAGGCGGCGTGGTGCGAGGAGCGCTCGGGATCCGGACATCTCGGCCCTTCGCTTACGAGGATTCGACCGCGGCCTTCCTCGAGCTCGTGTCAGACGAGGCGACGCTCGCGCTGCGCAACGCTCGCAGCTACGAGGCGCTCGAGGACCAGAGGCGGAGGCTCGAGCTCGTCAACTCGATCGGGCGCCGCCTCGCGTCGAGCCTCGACCGCTGGTCGATCATGCGCACCCTGCGTGAGGAGCTCGCCACCTTCTTGAAGTTCGATGGGTTCATCCTCGCCACCATCACGCATACCTCGGACGGGCCGGTCGCCGAGGGCTATCAATACGTAGCGGGGGTCGAGGAGGTCGTACCGCCCGTGGCGCTCGCCGTGACAGGACCGTCCCGGGAGGCCTACGAATCGGGCAAGCCGGTCCTCGTTCGCCGCTCGCCCTGGGCACGCACGTTTCAGCGCAAGGATCTCGAACGCGAGGGATGGACCGTCGGGCGTGGCGCGGCCGTCTTCGTCTCGGGACCCAGCACCGATCGGCGGATAGTGTCCCGCTCGTTCGTGTGGGTGCCGGTGCTCAGCGGCGACCGCATCACGGCCCTGCTGTCGCTCCAGTCGTATCGCGAGGGGGCATTCGACGACTGGCACGTCAAGCTACTCGAGGACGTGGCGGCGCACGTGAGCCTGGCGCTTGCCAACGCCGACCACTTCGCGCAAGCGCAGGCGGAACGGGCGCGACTGGAAGCGCTTCACGTCCTCGAGATGGGCGTCGCGGGAGCATCCGACGAGCATCAGATAGCGGATGCGATCTTCTCGGTCGTGAGCGACTACCTCGATGCGTCGCACATGGTGCTGGCGTACCTCGACGTGGCCGGCGACATGGCCGGATTCACCGGCGAGCGGGGCGGCCAGGTGGACGCCGTCGGACCGGCGCCGATGGCGGATGCACCGTTCTTCCGCAGGATGATCGAGCACGGCGAGATGGTGCTGGACGTCGCGCACGAGCCGTCTGACCTCGACGGCCCGATCGGCAGCTACATCTTCAGCCGGTCACCGAGCCACGTGGTGTGGGTCCCGATCACCCAGTCCGACCGCGTGGTCGCTGGAATCGTGGCCATGCGAAACGACGGCGGCCGCTTCCAGCCCGCCCACCTCAAGCTGCTCGAGACCGCGGCGCCGGTGGTCGGCATCGCGCTGCGCACCATGCGGCTGCACCACGCCAACGAGCTGGCGCTCGCCCAGTCGGTCCGCATCCAGGAGCTGGCGGCCCTCGCCGGTCACGAGCTCATCAGCGTCGTGACGAACATCGCCGAACAGGCGCGGACGATGCTCGAGTGCGCGGGCGCCGTGTGCTGGGCGTTCGACATCGAAGGTCGCATCAGCGCCACGCGCAGCAGCGGCGACGCTGCCGCGGAGCAGGTGCTCTCATGGGCCGGGCTCAGCTCCGAGGAGAGCTGGCGCGACGCCCCGGCCGGGTTGGTCAGCGGCACGACGCACCGACAGGCCTGGAGCCTCATCCCGCTTTGGTACGGCGATCGCCTCGTCGGAGCCATCGGCTCGGTGCACGCCTCCACCCACCTCGCCGAACCGACGTCTGCGGCCCTCGACTTCGCGCGCCACGCGGCGGTCGCAATCGAGAACTCGCGCCTCGTGGCGGAGACCCGAGGCCGCATCCGCACCCTGGAGGCGGTCGCCGCGTTCGCCAAGCTGAACCCGACCGAGCCGGAGCGCGCCCGATCTGAGATGGGAAGGCTCGTCAGCGACGCCCTGGCAGGATCGCAGGGCGAGCTGTGGCTGCTCGAAGACGGACAGCTGGTCCGCCGCTCAGACGATGGCGAGCAAACGCCGAAGGTCCCGGTGAACGACAGCACGCAGCTGCTGCGCGCTCTCTCGTCGCCCGCCGGAAGCCGCCGCCTGCGCGCCCTGCTCGACCTGCTCGGCGCTCCGGCCGATGCATTCGCGATCCCGATCCAGGTCGAGGGCGGTCTTGCCGGGCTGCTCGTCGCGCGGATGACCGGCGGCGGGGCCGAGACGCGACGCCTCGGTGCGGTTCTCGCCGGCCAGGCGGCGGTCCTGATCGGCCAGCTGGAGCTCGTCGATGCGCTGGATCGCGAGCGCCGGATGATGAACGCGATCCTGCGCCACTCGCCAGTCGGCGTGATGCTGGAGGACGCGGATGGTCGCATCGTGTACGCGAACCCCGAGGTCGAATCGATCTACAACCTGCAGGCGTCCGAGATGCCGGGCCGCATACCCGCCGAGATCTATTCGGCGGCCGGCGCGATCCTCGGCGAAAACGGTGACGCGGACGGAACGCTCGAGCTGCGCATGCACGACCCGGACCGAACGGTGCACGTGCGCCGGGTCATCATCCCGGGTCTCGAAGGTGAGCCCGCGGGCATCCTCACTCTGCACGAGGACGTGACCGCGCAGCGCATCGCGCTGGAGGCAAAGGACCTGATGCTGCGGGCGATCGGACACGAGGTGCGCAGCCCGGCGGCCGCGATGAAGAACACCCTGGCCGGGATCATGCAGTGGGACGACACGATCGACGCGACCGGCCGGCGCGAGCTGCTGCAGGAGGCTTACGAGTCGTCGGACCGCCTGCTCAGCCTGGTGGAAAGCCAGCTCATCATCGCGAAGCTCGAGACGAGGCACTTCGAGCCGACCCCCGAATCGGTGGAGGTCGGGCCGGCCCTCGATGGCGTCATGGGCGTGTTGATGCATCGATACCAGGAGCGCTCGGCTGCCGTCCAGGTCAGCCTGCCCGCGGGTTTGCCGCCGGCCTACTGCGAGCCCACTCACCTGGGCCAGGTGCTCACCAACCTGATCGGGAACGCGCTGGAGTACACCACGGCGCCCGTGCGGGTCGAGGCCCGGCAGCTGAACCGCGGCTGGCTCGAGATAACGGTTATCGATCACGGATCGGGCTTGCCCGCCGCGAGCCAGGAGTCGCTGTTCGAGAAGACAGGGCCGGCCGGTCGCAACCGATCGCAGGGAGGGCTCGGACTCGGACTCTATCTCTGCCGGCTCGTCGTGGAGCGGTCGTTCGGCGGTCGGATCTGGGTCGCCTCGAGCGACCGCAACGGCACGACTTTCAAGTTCACAGTGCCCGCCCGCCCTGTGCGCTGATCGCGGGATCGCGTCTGCACTACCGTTAACCAATCAATGAACGCCCCTGCGCCGATGTGGGTGAGAGTGGGCGGCGGGATGGAATCGATCCCCGACCACCGCCGCCACGGACCGGCCGATCCCGACTTCCCGCCCCCCGGCGGGCCGTGGACGCCACTCAACCTCGGCGGGCGGCTGGTCGGTTGGGCCGGCGACGGCGGGCTGGGGCTGGCGCGTAAGTGCGCCGAGCTCGGCGAGGTCATCGTCGACGAGCATCGCGATTACCTGCTGGGAAGGCTCGGCCACAAGCTTCGATCCGCGGTCCTGGCGCTGCAGGAGTCGGCCCGCCAGGCGGCCTTCGGCCGGCCGGAGATGCTGGAGGCGGTCTACGAGCAGGCGCTCGAGGTCGGACGCCGGTCCGCCGCACTGGAAGCGGCCGCGGTGCAGTCGAAGGACGGCGCGCGTGGCGTGGTGCTGGGTGCGGTGCTGAACCTCGCGACGCCCTCGGCCGCGCGCGACCTACCCGCGGACGCTGTCGTCCTCGGCTCTGAGCCGGCGCTGGTCGAAGCCTTCACCCGCGCGCAGGACTGGCTCGGTCCGGAAGGTCTCAGCATCGCCGCGGAGCACTTCGGCTCGTGGTGGAAGGTGCGCATCGACGCGTCGCAGCCGCGGCGCACGATGGCGGTGCCCGAGATGGGCGAACCGCTCCTGCGCCTGATCGTCGACACCCACCTGGACGGGTGGCTCGACGCCGGGAGGCGCGACGGCGCCGACATCTATCTCCCAGCTCAGCGACCCCGCTGATGGTGGAGCCACGGCCGTGGCTCTAGTTCACCGCGTGATTGCGCCCAACCCGGGCCCGTACACCGGGCCGGGAACCAACACCTGGGTCGTCGAGGCAGGGCCCGTCGTGGCGGTGATCGACCCCGGGCCCGATGACGAAAGCCACCTGGCTGCTATCAACTCGCGGATTGGAGGCGCAACCGTTGGGGTGGTGCTGGTCACCCACTCGCATCCCGATCACCTGCCACTGGCCGAGCGACTTGCGTCCGCGCACCACGCGTCGGTCAGGCGTTATCCCGATCTGGGCGACGGCGACGTGGTTCGCGTCGGAACGCTCAACGTGACCGCCGTCTACACGCCCGGGCACAGCGACGATCACCTCTGCTTCTGGCTTGACGGCGACCGCGCCCTTTTCACCGGCGACCTGATCCTAGGCAGCGGGAGCTCGATGGTCACCTACCCGGAGGGAGACGTGGCCGCGTACCTGCGCTCGCTGGAGCGGGTGGCTGCGCTGCGCCCGCGGCTCCTCTTTCCGGGGCACTGGGACCCTGTCGAGGATGCGATGGGGAAGATCGACGAGTACCGCGCGCACCGCCTGGCGCGCGAAGCACAGGTGCTGGCCGAGGTGAGGAGAGGCGCCGGCACCGCGCGGGAACTGACCCAGCGCGTGTACGGAAATCTCGACGACCAGCTGATGGTCGCCGCCGAGATGACGATGCGGGCGCACCTGCGCAAGCTCGTCGACGACGGCGCGGTGCGCACCAGCGGCGACGGCGATCGAGAAGTTTTCGACTAAACGCGGGGAGATCTGCGATCTCGCCGCGGGTTTCTCCTCGCCACGCTGGGAGCCGTTTGGAAGTGGATTGTCGGAGACGGCCGGGCGGAGCCCGGCCTACTGGCGACGCATTGTCTGACGTAGCCTGCTCTCTGTGATCGACACGAAGCCGCCGATTCTCTCGTTGTCACCCTCCGAGCTCGCCGCGTGGCTGGCGGCCAACGAGATCCCGGTGTATCGCGGCAAGCAGATCTGGGGATGGCTCGCGCGCGGGGTCGCCTCGTTCGAAGCGATGCACGATCTGCCGAAGGCTTTGCGCGCGGCGCTCGAGCGGGACTTCAGGATCACCTCGCTGCGACCGGTCGCGGTCAGCCAGGCGGACCGCTCGCTCACGAGCAAGACGCTGTTCGAGCTCGACGGCGGCCATTCGGTGGAGGCGGTCGTCATGCGCTACACCGACCGCACCACGCTCTGCATCTCGTCGCAGGCGGGGTGCCCGATCGGCTGTCCGTTCTGCGCAACAGGCAAGTTTCCGTTCGGCCGCAACCTGAAAGCGCACGAGATAGTCGAGCAGGCGGTCGATGCCGTCCATTTACTTGCGGACGAAGACCGCCGCCTTTCCCACATCGTCTTCATGGGGATGGGCGAGCCGATGGCCAACTACGCGGCGGTGGTCGAGTCGGTCCGCCGCATGTCCGACCCCGAGCTGCTGGGGATCAGCCCTCGGCGGATCGTCGTGTCGACCAGCGGCCTGATCCCGCGGATCCAGCAGCTCGCCGACGAGCAGCTCCCGGTCACTCTGGCCATCTCGCTTCACGCCGCTCGCGATGAGCTGCGTGACGTGCTGGTGCCGATCAACAAGAAGTACCCGGTGCGCGACCTCATCGGCGCGGCCCAGGGCTACGCGTCGAGGACCGGCCGGCGCGTGAGCTACGAATGGGTCCTCCTGGCGGGCGTCAACGACACGGAGCGCGATGCCAGAGAGCTCGGCACGCTGCTGCGCCGAAAGCTGGCGCACGTGAACCTGATCCCATTCAATCCCGTCGAGGACACTCCCTATCGCGCGCCCGAGCGAACCGCCATCAAGGCTTTCAAGGAGATGGTCGAGGCCCAGGGTCTCAACGTCACGGTGCGCGACACGCGGGGACGCGAGGCGGACGCGGCGTGCGGCCAGCTGCACGAACGGGTGATGCGCGGCAAGGTCGCGGTTTCTTGATCTACGCCGGGACGTCCGGCTTCAGCTACCCGGGTTGGAAGGGGAAGTTCTATCCCGCCACGCTCCCCGGCTCTCGGATGCTCGCCTACTACGCGGAACGGCTGAACGGGGTCGAGCTCAACGGCAGCTTCTATCGCACGCCGCCCGCGAACGCCATGTTGAGCTGGGCGGCCGCCACGCCGCCCGGTTTTCGGTTCTGCATGAAGGCCGCTCGAGGCCTGACCTACTCGGCGGAGGGATTCGATCGGGTCGGGCTCGCTCGCATCTTCGGCGAGCGTGTCGCGCCGCTCGCCGAGCGCCTCGGCCCGATCCTCTTGCAGTTTCCACCGACACGCCGGCTGAACATCGACCTTCTCGACTCGCTGCTTGGCGCGCTCGGCCGTCGTGCGGCGGTGGAGTTCCGGCATGAATCCTGGTTCAACGAGGAGACTTATCGCGTGGTTCGCGCACACGAAGGTGCGCTGGTCGTCACCGACGAGGAGAAGTGGCCGCGCGCGCCTTCGATCGACCTCGGGCCGGTGGCGTACTTCCGCCTCCGGCGTGGCTACACGGCCGCGTCGTTCAGGTCGTGGATTGCTGAGGTGGCTTCCGCGGCGGCCTCGCACGACGAGGTCCACGTGTATTTGAAGCACGACCCGGAGTCTCCGGGCCTGGCGCAGCGACTTCTGAAATCTGTGAGTCGACCGCAGACGGCTCCACCGTAGGTTCGCTCGTCGTTTCTGGCTCGGTGATTGCTGAAATCGATGGCTCGACCGCGACCGGCTCCGCGAACGTAGCATTGCCGCCGGCGCGAGCCCGGCGGTACAGAATTAGGATGGCGACGATGGCGATCGCCACCATCAGCAGTGACGCGAGCTGTGCCTGCCGCAAGCCGGCGAACACAGCAGGATCGGTGCGGTAGAAGCTCAGGAAGAACCGGCCGGCCGCGTAGAGGCCGAGGTAGATCAGCCCCAGCACGCCGTCGGGCAGCCGTGCCTTCAGCCGCTGGTGGAACGGAAGCAGGGCCGTCAGCAGCGCAAGCGTGAGCACCATCTCGTACGCGACCTCGGGATGCACCACCACCCCAGGGTCGCCGAGCGTGGCGGGGTTCACGTACTCGACTCCCCAGGGCGCGGTGGTCGTTGTGCCGTGGTGCTCGCCGTTGATGACGTCGCCGATCCGGCCGACGGCCAGTCCGATCATCGTGGCGGCGCCGCTCGCGTCGATGAGCTTCCAGTACGAGAACTTCGCGCGGCGGGCCCACACGTAAGCCCCGACCGCGGCGCCAAACAGGCCGCCCCACTGGCTGATGCCACCCTCCGTGAGCGCGAACACCCGCAGGAGCTGGCCACCGGCGAAGAGCCTGAAGTTCTCCCAGACGTAGAGGAGGCGCGCGCCGATGAGACCGATGACGACCATCCAGGCCACGCCATCCGCGCTGCGCGAGGTGTCGACTCCGTCCTTCTCCAGCAGCCACAGGCCAAGTCGCGCCCCGGCCAGGATGCCCAGCACCGCGAACACTCCGTGCCAAGTGACGAGGAACGGCCCTATCCGGAAGAGGTTCGGGTTGAGGTCGATGACGATGGTGAGCGGCATTTACGCGGGTACTCCGGCGGCGCGCTGCAGGCGCGACAGCGCCACATCCTTCGGCAGCAGCGCGAGGGTGTGGTCGATGGGCGGTGAGATCTTCTTGCCGGTCACGGCGAGCCTGATCGGCATGAAGGTCTTGTTCGGCCCAAGCCCCGTCTTCTCGACCAGGGCCATCAGGGCGCCATGAATCGACTCCGGGTCCCACGGCACGTCGTTCAACACCGCGATGGCGGCTCTGACACGCTCGGCGGCGTCAGGTTCGAGGGAAGGGGCCTGAGGATCGGTCCACAGGTATTCGAGCAGCTCGGCCGCCGCCTTCAGCTTGGGCAGCCGCGTCTTCAACGCGGGAACAGCGCGACGGATCGTCGTCCTGTCCAGCTCGGGCAAGAACGGCTCGAGCCTGCGCGTCAGCTCCTCGTCGTCGAGCCTGCGGATGTATTCGCCGTTGATCCAGTTCAGCTTCTCCCAGTCGAAGCGCGCGCCGCCGTGCTGCACGCGGTCGAAAGAGAAGGCGCCGACGAGCTCGTCGAAGGTGAAGATCTCCTGCGAAGTGCCGGGGTTCCACCCGAGCAACGCCAGGTAGTTGAGGACCGCCTCGGGAAGGTAACCCTCCTCCCGATAGAGCATGAGGTTCGACTCCGGATGCTTGCGTTTCGAAAGCTTGCTGCCGTCCTTGGCGAGGATCAGCGGCATGTGCGCGTAGGCGAGAGGTCGCTCGTAGCCGAGCGCGTCGACGATCATCAGCTGAGATGGCGTGTTCGAGAGGTGCTCTTCGCCGCGGATCACGTGCGAGATCCTCATCGCGGCATCGTCGACGGGGCTCGCGAAGTTGTAGGTCGGATACCCGTCCGACTTCACGATGATGAAGTCGCCGATCAGGTCTGAGTCAAAGCTCATTTCGCCGCGGATCATGTCCTTGAACTTCACCTCGCCGCCCGGAACCTTGAAGCGTACCGTGAACACGCTGCGGTCCTTCGGGACGTCGGGCCCAAGGCAGCGTCGCGAGTACTTGTACGGGCGCTTCTCCGCCTGGGCCTGCTTGCGCTCAGCGTCCAGCTCCTCCGGCGTGCAGTAGCAGCGATACGCCTTGCCTTCGGTGAGCAGGCGCGCCGCGTGCTGCTTGTACAGGTCGAGGCGCTCCGACTGGCGGTACGGTCCATCCGGGCCGTCTTTGTCCGGGCCCTCATCCCATTCCAGCCCGAGCCAGTGCAGCGATTCGTAGATCACGACCTCGTATTCGGGACGGTTGCGCTCAACGTCGGTGTCGTCGATCCGCAGCACGAAAGTCCCGCCGTTGGCGCGGGCGAAGAGCACGTTGTAGAGGGTGGTGCTGGCCGTGCCCAGGTGAGCGAAGCCGGTGGGGCTGGGCGCGATTCGCACCCGAACCTTGGATGCGTCGGGCACGGCCATATGCTACGGATCATGGCGGGAGCGCTAGCTCTGGTGGGGGGTGATGAGTTCAATCCCGGCAACGAAGAGCAGGACCGCATGCTCGCCGCGGCGGCCGGGCCTGGACCCGCCTACGTCGTGCCCACCGCCGCGGCGCGCCAGGAGCCGCAGCGCTCGGTGCAGCATGCGATCGCCTGGTTCGCGAAGCTTGGGGTCGAGCTCGAAGAGCTGCCGGTGCTCAAGCGAAAGGACGCTGAATCCGTTGCGCTGGCCGAGAAGGCGCGCGCGGGCGGGTTCTTCTACCTGGTCGGCGGCGACCCGGGCCTGGTGGCCCAGGTCCTGCGCGGCTCGGCCGTCTGGCGATCCATCTTCCACGCGTGGCGGGACGGAGCCGCCCTCGCCGGCTCGTCGGCAGGCGCGATGGCACTGTGCAGCCACACGCTGGTCCGTGCGAGCTGGCCGAACCGGTTCAACCGGAGGGCGATCGACGCCCTGGGTCTCGTGCCCAAGACAGCGGTGCTGCCTCATTTCGAGACCTTCGGCCACCGCTGGATCGAGTCTGCTCAGGCTGCGGTACCCGGGCTCACCCTGCTGGGCGTGGACGAGCGCAGCGCGGCGGTATGGACAGAGGCCGAGTGGCGGGCTGTGGGTCCTGGCGTCGTGACGGTGATCAAGGGCACGAAGACCGCGACCTTCCCCTCCGGTTCCAGGATCACGGGACTGCAGGCGCCGCTCCGTATCCTTCCCAAGCGGTGATCGAGTCCAAGGCGCGCGGATCGCGGAAGACGCTCCACTCCGGCTTTACGGAGGTTGGCTCGCTGCGCATCCACCACACGCAAGGAGGCCGCGGATCGCCTGTGCTGTTCATCCACGGACTTGGCTCCTCGGGCTACATCGAGTGGCGCTTCAACCTGGACGCTGCAGCGGAGCGGCACCGCGTCTTCGCCCCGGACCTCCCAGGCTTCGGTCGCAGCGAGAAGCCTCGCGCGCGCTACGGCGTCCCGTACTTCACGCGATTCATCGAGCGCTACATGCAGGCCCGCGGCTTGCGTACGGCCGCGGTGGTGGGCACGTCTCTGGGCGGCCGGATCGCGCTCGAGCTGGCGCTCGACAAGCCTGAACGAGTGAGCAAGCTGGTGCTCGTGAACGCGCTGGGCTTCGGACGCCCCAAAGTTCATGTGTCCTACGGTCTGGTCACCATTCCGCGTCTGGGCGAAGCGGTGATGAACGTGGCGCGCGATGCTCTGCACTGGGCGCCTTCTCAGATGATCCGGCGGGTGGCCGGCCGGCTTTCCGGCGCCAGCCACGACCTCAAGCGAACCATGGACGACGTGTACCTGGAGAATCTGCGGGAGCTCTATGCGGCCGAGGGGTATCACGACGCGTACCTCGCCACAGTGCGGTCACTGGTGACGCCGAAAGCGCTGTTTGGTGGACCGCACGACGTCACAGACCGGTTGAGCGAGCTCAAGATGCCGGTTCAGCTGATCTGGGGCGCGGACGATCCGCTGTTCCCGGTTGCCCATGCCACGCGGGCGCATTCGATGATCAAGGGCTCTAAGCTCGCCGTGATCGGAGGCGCCGGGCACACGCCCCAGGCCGAACGGCCAGAGGAGTTCAACCGCGTCCTGCGCAGATTCCTCGCCACCTGAGAGGATCCCCACGAATTCCCGAGTGTTCCCGCCGTGAGCTCGCGGGGACCCCTTGATGAAACACGGGATCGGGCACAGTACACGAGCCCCGAATACCGGGAGCTTGTAGCAGGCCCGTTCGACCCGATCGTCCACCCGTACCCGATGCGGCCTGCCCGGCTCTACCGCCTGGTGCGCCGCGTCGTGAGGTGGCTCGTGCTGAGGCTGTTTCGCGTCCACGTGACCGGTCTCGAGAACATCCCGGTCCCGCCCTACATCATCGCGGCGAACCACCAGGCGTGGTTCGACCCGGCTTTCATCATCCCGTTCTTTCCTGAGGCGCCGGTGATCTACACCATGGCGAAGCGGGAGTCGGTCTTCAACCGGGAATGGAAGCGGCGCCTGCTGCCCTTGATCGGGGTCTTCCCGATCTCCCCGCATCGCGGCGAGCTCGACGAGGTTGGGCTGCGCACCGTCTACCAGGTGCTCGACCGCCACGGCGTGGTGCTGATGTTTCCCGAAGGCCGCTACTCGCGTGGCCGGGCCCTGCGGCCGTTGAAGGCGGGCATCGGGTTTTTCGCGCTGCACGCCGGCGTGCCGATCGTTCCGGTCGCCGTCCAAGGCACCGACGTGCTGCGTCCCTTCAGCCGGATCGACGTCGCGATCGGCCCGCCGATTCTGCCCGACGTCCCCGCCTGGTGGGAGCTCAGCCGCCGCGTCTCGCGCATCGTCGAGAACGTGCGAGCTGCGTTGACCAAGGGCTTGAGGGGCCGCCGCTCTTGATCAGAAAAGACAAAATCGTGGCCTATAGGCCGGATTACTCCGGCCGTCTCCTCCGCCTGCCACTACCAAACGACTCCCCTCAATTCTTTGCTTCGGAGGGGGTTTCACGGGGGAGGCCTGCCTCCCCCGTGCTTTAATCGCTGGCGCGTTGCAACTGGTCATCGGCGCGGGCGAATTTCTGGGCGATCAGGTTTCGCGTGCGCTCGCGGCCGACGTGCCGGTCATCGAGCTCAACGCGGATGCGGACGACGAGACCCTGTCGGACGCGATCGGCGCGGTCGAGGTCGTCATCAACTGCGCCCAGAGTTGGTCGCCGGCCCGCCGGCTCCGTTTCCGCAAGAGTCCACCGCCACTGCTCCAACGCGTCGTTGCGGCGGCCCGGCGCGCGGGAGTCCGCCGCATCGTGCACGTGTCGACGGCGGACGTCTACGGCCCCGCGCAGCCCGGCCAGGCAAATGAGAGGTCGCCTGTACATCCCGTCCACGCTTTCGAGCGGCTGAAGTTTTACGAGGAGCAATGGCTGATGCAATCGGCCGCAGACCTCGAGGTCGTCGTCGTGCGGCCGGCGCGCATTTTCGGTGCGGGAGAAGACTGGATTCTTCCCCGCCTCATGAGCTCCCTCGCGAAGGGTCGCGTCTGGCTCCCCGCCGGGGGGCGCGCAAGGCAGACGTTCGTGTCGGCGGCTGATGTCGGACGTGCGTGCCTGGCCGCGGCCGACCGTGGCAGACCTGGGCACAGCTACCTTGTGGGAGGTTTCGACTCCAGCTGGCGGGAGCTGCTGGAATCCGCGAGCAGAGCAGTCGGCCTGGGAGGCACCATCGTCAACCTGCCGTACGACTTCATGTACCTGCGGGCGCTTGCGATCGAGACGGCCACGGCGTCAGGTGCGGTGGTCTGGCCCGGGACTTATGCCGTGGACGTCCTCGGCCGGCATCGTTTCTACGACGACTCTTTTTCCAGGCGCGAGCTCACGTGGTCGCCGTCTGTCGGCAGCTTTGAGCAGGAGATGCCACGCATGACCGCCTGGCTCTCGGGGCTGCCGGAAGTGGCGGCCGCCGTCGCCCGGGACCAGCTGGGAGCTACTTCACCGCCAGGATAAACGCGCTGCTGCTAGGCCGGATTTACTCCGGCCGTCCCCCAAACGTTCTGCTTCCATGCGCCTCCAGCGTTCTCGGGGAGAGGAGGGGGTACCGCGGGGGAGGACAACTGTCCTCACCCGCGCTATTTCACCGCCAGACAGGTGATCGTCTTGAAGACGCCGTCGATCTTCTGGATCTTGTCGACGATCAGCGAGCCGATCGAGTTGACGTCTGGCGCCTCACAAACCGCGATCACGTCGTACTCGCCGGTGATCGCATCCGCGGCCGTGATGCCGCTGGTTCCTTCCATCTTCTTGGCCACCTCGAGAGCTCGCCCCGGTGACGCGTTGATGAGGACGTAAGCCTTCATCGTCTGATCCCCTCCACCAGCAGTTCGATCTGGAACCGCTTCAGGGTACTCGCGTTAACGGGTTTTGAGCGCCCTCAACATGACCTCGTCGGTCACGTTGCCGCCCGACAGGATGACGACCACCCTTTCGTTCGGCGTGGGCCGGTGGTGGTAGAGCAGGGCCGCGAGGGCGGCGGCGCCGGCGGGCTCCGCCAGGAGGTGCTCCCATTCGAACAGCAGGCGGATCGCGCGGAGCATCTCGGTTTCCTCGACCACGATCACGTCGTCGACATATCGCCGCGCCAGCTCAAAGGTCAGCTTGCCGGGCGCCGATGCCGCGAGCCCGTCGGCGATCGTGCTCACACGGTCCAATGTCACGATGCTGCCCGCGCGGAGCGAGCGGGACATCGCGTCCGCTCCTGACGGCTCGACGCCGATGATCTTGATCCCCGGCTGTCTCGACTTCAGGTACAGCGCGATACCGCCGATCAGCCCGCCGCCGCCGATGGGCACCAGGACGGTGTCGAAGTTGGAGACGCCCTGCGCGCTCCCCGCGCCTTCCGCGAGGTCGGAAAGCAGCTCAGTGGCGATGGTCCCCTGCCCGGCAACCACGTCCGGGTCGTCATACGCGTGGACGAAGGTCGCGCCACTGTCTTTTTGCGCGGCCAACGCTTCGAGATACGCGCCGTTGTAGTTGCGTCCGGCCGGTACGACGCGGGCACCCAGGCGGCGGATGGCTTCGACCTTGAAAGGGTTGGCCGACTCCGGGACGTAGACCGTCGCGGGGGCCTTGAAGGCGGCGGCCGCGTAAGCCACGCCCAACCCGTGGTTGCCCGCCGATGCGGTGATCACCCCCGCTCCGCGCTGCTCCTGTGTCATGCGGATGAGCTTGGTGAGCGCTCCGCGAACCTTGAAGGCGCGGATCGGCTGGATCGATTCGATCTTCAGATGCACGTGACACCGCGCCTTGTCGGTGAAAGCGCGCGAGTACTGCAGCGGGGTGGGGGACAGGTACGGGCGCAGGTCGCGCGCCGCGCGCTCGACGTCAGCGGGGGTGACGCCCGAAGTTAGGATCACGGTGTGAGCGACGAGCTGGAACGCGTCTCGCCCAGCGAGAGCGCGCACGTCAAGGCGCGCGACAAGAAGGTCAGGGGGCCGAAGGTGATCGCGGTCAACCCTGGTTTGAAGAAGCTCGCCCAGCACCTGGCTGACAGGAGTCGCAAGACAAAGCGTTCCAACTAGAAATTGGCAGGAACTATTGCCCGCTTGTGCCGGCCGGAGCCGATAAGCGTTTCGGCCTGCCTGCACTCGACGTCGAAATACAGCTTGTTGCCTTTGACCTCGGTCAACCTCGTGGTGATGACCACGGTGCTGCCCGGAGCCGTCGGCGCGAGGTGGCGGACGTGCACCTCATAGCCGACGGTCGTGTGTCCTTCAGGGAGCAGACGCTCGACCGAGCGGTGGCTCGTGATCTCCATCAGTCCGATCATCGCGGGCGTCGCGAACGTGCCCGCGCCCCCGACGTGCCGGGTAAGCAGCTCGCCCTCGACCACTCGCTCGAGGCGCCCCTCGAGTCCCGGCCGGATGCCGTCAAGTGTTGCCAACCGATAGATTGTCGCTAATGACCGCATGCTCCCACTCGGAGATCCCCGGCGGATCTTTGGCGTCTAGGCCGCCCATCTGCGTCGTCGCCTCCTGCGCGCGCTCGGTCGCGCATGCCCGATGCGCTCGCTCACGTGCTCGTCGGCTCCTAGCATCTGGGCAGCCGATCCGCCAAATCTCTCGCCGGGGCCTCCGACCGTGACCATGCCCCCGGTTCGCAAAGCGATCTTCCCAGCAGCTGGTCTTGGCACGCGATTCCTTCCCGTCACCAAGGCCCAGCCCAAGGAGATGCTTCCGCTCGTCGACAAGCCGACCATCCAGTACGGCGTCGAGGAGGCGATCGCCAGCGGGATCGAGCAGGTGATCATGGTCACCGGTGGAGGCAAGCGCGCCATCGTCGATCACTTCGACCGTTCGCTCGAGCTGGAGCATTACCTCAGGCAGCGCGGCAAGAGCGACCTGCTCCACATCCTGAGCGAGGTCGACGAGCTGAGCGACCAGGTCGACATCACCTACTTGCAGCAGAAGGAGCCGCTCGGGCTGGGGCACGCGGTGTGGACCGCGCGCAGGCTGGTGGAGGGCGAGGCCTGCGCGGTCCTGCTCGCCGACGACGTGATCCTCGGCGACGCGGAACCCTGCCTGAAGCAGCTCATCGATGCGCATCTCAAAACTGGCGCGACCGTGCTCGCGGTGCGCAGGTTCCCGCGCAGCCAGGTTGGTCGCTACGGTGTCGTGGCGATCGACGGCAGCGAGGGCCGGCTGCACAACGTGATCGACATGGTCGAGAAGCCTGAGCCTGGATCCGAGCCTTCAGACCTCGCGATCATCGGCCGCTACGTGCTCACCCCCGCCGTTTTCGCCGAGCTCAACCGTTCGGAGCCGGGCGCCGGGCAGGAGATCCAGCTGACCGACGCGGTCAAGCGGACGCTGGGAACCCACCCCGTCGTGGCGCTCGAGTTCGAGGGCGACTATTACGACACGGGCACGGTGCCCGGCTACCTGCGCGCGAACCTGACGCTGGCCATGAAGCGGGAGGGCCTCCGCGAGGAGCTGGCGCCACTCCTGCGGGAGCTCCTGGACGGGATTTGAGGCAGGGTCCTCCAGAGCAGCGGGGCTATAATCAGGTAGCTCAATGAGCCGAATGCCCACCCGAGTGAATTACCTATGGCTGTATCAGGACGAAGAAGATTCGACGACGACAAAGTTGTCAAGTATGAGACCGCGGAGAAGGACTTCGAGGTCGAGGTTTCGCGCACCCTCCAGAAATGGTGCGTCACCGTATATCAGCTGCCGGACCGGCAGATCCTGGTCCAGGACTTTTTCCCGGAGCGCTGGAAGGCCCTCGCGCGGGCGCAGGACTTCATCCGCCTTCTGAACCAGCGCAAGAAGAAGGAAGAGGAAGGCCTCTCAGGACGCTCGGCTGACAGCGACGACTATTAGTCACTTCGTCTGGGTCGGTAGAATTCTGCGCTCGTGAACTGGTCTGTTCTGCGAAAGGAGTGGGGGGCGGTCACGTTCGTCGTGACAGTGCTCGTGGGCATCATCATCGTGCCGCTCGCTCTGTACTTCACCCAGCAGGGGCCGGCGGCGATCGCCGCTCCGCCCGTCGCGACGGCAAGCGCGGCACGAGCCAGCTCCGCCGAGGTCGCGAGCCCGGCGAGGGTCTCACCGACTCCCTAGCCCCAGAGCAGCCGCTCCCCGTTCGGCTGCACGATGTCTTCGAGCGGCAGCGAGAGCTCGGCGACTGATTTCTGCTCGGCGCTGACGCGCATCTCGATCACCTCGGACAGGCGGAGATGGGCGACCATCGCGCAGTCGCGCAGAAAGGTGAACACCACCGGGCACACGAGGTTCATCGCGTATTCGGCGGCCCGTGCGCCATCCGAGAGCATGCCGCCCCTGGCGACGCGGTCGCGAAACGCGAGCACCACGACCTCGTCGCTCAGCATCACCGGGTCGCTCCACTCGTAGGCCCGAGACCCGCTTCCCGTGAGCAGCTGCAGCAGCTCGGCGAGTCTTTGCATAGGCGGCCGCGGGCCTTCGATGAGGAACGGCACGTCGAGCTGAGGCTCGTTGAACTGCTGGGCGCGGTACTGGGCCGTGAAGCCAAGGTCGGAGATCCCGGCGAACGGGGCCGGGACCTTGATCGTCATCTCGCCGAGCCGTGGGTTGGTGGAGCGCATCCTGGGACGTGGGCCTTTCATGCGGTATTAACGCACGGGGGCCCGGATTTGTCGTCTCTGGAACCGGGATGGCTGCTTAAGCCCCGCACCCTGGGCCCTATCCCCGAGGGGGAGAGGGGAGAATTACACCGTGCCTCTCACGGGGATTCGCGTCCTTGACCTGACCCGGCTCCTGCCCGGCGCCTTCTGCACGATGCTCCTGGCCGACATGGGCGCCGACGTTGTGAAGGTCGAGGAGCCCGGCGCCGGCGACTACATGCGCTGGACGCCCCCGTTGGTGCAAGGCCAGAGCACCCTCTTCAACGCCATCAACCGCAACAAGCGGAGCCTCACGCTCAACCTGAAATCCGAGGCGGGGCGTGACCTTTTGCTCGGGCTGGTGGAGCGCGCCGACATCCTCGTAGAGGGAAATCGGCCTGGCGTGATGGCGCGCCTCGGTCTTGGTTGGGACGTGGTGCACGCGCGCAACCCGCGCCTGGTCATGTGCTCGATCACCGGCTACGGCCAGGACGGCCCGTTTGCCTCTCGCGCCGGGCACGACCTCAACTACATGGCGACCGCCGGCGCGCTCGGCCTCAACGGAGCGAAGGGTGGGCCGCCGGTGCCTTTGTCAGTGCAGGTCGCGGATGTCGGCGGCGGCGGACTTCAACCGGCGGTGGCGATCCTCGGTGCGTTGGTGGCGGTCCAGCGTGGTGGGGAGGGGCGGTGGATCGACGCCTCGATGACCGACGGCGCAGTCACCTGGCTTGCGCTTGCCTTCGCCGCTCGCGCGGGCGGAGAGGTGGTGAGCCGAGGAGACCAGCGCCTGACCGGCCGGTACGCCTGCTACCGGGTCTACGCCTGCAAGGGCGGCGGCTTCTACAGCGTCGCGGCCCTCGAGCCGAAGTTCTGGGCCACCCTGTGCAATGCGGTCGGCCGTCCCGAGCTCATCGATCAGCAGCTTGCGGAAGGAAAGGAGGGCGAGCGGGTGCACCGGGCATTCGAGGAGCTGTTCGCATCGCGGACTCGATCCGAGTGGGAGAAGGAGCTCGCGGACTGCGACGCGTGCTGCGAACCGGTGCTGGAGCTGGACGAGGTGGCCGCCCATCCACAGGTCGTCGCTCGCCGGGTACTTGAGCGCGTCGATGCGGAGGCGCCCCGCCTGGGTGAGCACACCGCGCTGGTGCTGAACGAGCTCGGGGTCGATTCAGCGCGCTACGAAGAGCTGCAGCGCCAGGGCGTCATCTAGACGCGAGCGAGTCGCTCCAAAGCCGCTCGACCTGCGTGCGGGTTGCCTCGCGGCTCCCGCTGTTGTCGATGACATGCGGCGCGAGCGTTCGCTTTTCCTCGATGGGCATCTGCGCGGCGATCATCGCGCGAGCCCTCTCCTGGCTCAAGCCGCGCCCTTCGACCAGCCGCTGAAGCTGCAGGCGCTCGGGCACGTACACGAGCACGACCGTCGAGTAGAGCCGTTCGAGCCCGTTCTCGTAAAGCAGCGGCACGTCCTGCACGACGACCTCGGCGCCGCCTTCAGCCGCTTCAAGGGTGCGGGCCGCCATCCACTCCCGGACGAGGGGATGGACGATCGCGTTGAGGCGGCGGAGGGCGTCCTTGTCGTTGAACACGAGCTCGCCCAGGCGGGCGCGGTCGATGTGGCCGTCGCGCACGAATTCCGGGCCGAATTCGCTAACCACCGCCTCGAACCCGGGACTGCCTGGCTCGTAGGCCGCATGGGCGGCTTCGTCCGCGTCGATGACGGCCGCGCCGTGCTCTTTGAGCAGTGCCGACACCGTCGACTTGCCGGAGCCGGCGCCGCCCGTCAGCCCAATGAGTTTCAATTTGCGTGAATGGCTGACGAGGAGAAGTTCGACGCCGTGGTCGTCGGCGCCGGTCCGGCCGGTTCGGCCGCCGCAATCACGATGGCCAAAGCCGGACTACAGGTCGCGCTGCTCGAGCGGGGCGTGAGGCCGGGCTCCAAGAACGTGATGGGCGGCATCCTGTACAACCACTACCTCGAAGAGATCGTAGGCGACGCGTGGAAGGAAGCGCCGCTGGAGCGTCCGATCATCGAAGAGCGGCGCTGGCTGATGACGCCGGATGCCGCGATCGGTCTGGACTACAAGAACCTGCGCAACAAGACGAAGCCGCACTCCTACTCGGTGCTGCGAGCTCGGTTCGATGGGTGGTTCGCCGAGCAGGCGGAGAAGGCGGGGGCGGTGGTCGTGCCGGAGACGGTGGTGGACCGGCTGATCGTCAAGAACGGACGCGTCGTCGGTGCGGGAACCGGCCGGGGCGACGATGTATATGCCGACGTCACGATCGTTTGCGAGGGGATTGGCCTGGGGACCGGGCTGCTGGAGAAGACCGTGATCGACGGCAAGCCGCTGCGGCGCAAGCTGCGCCCGAACGAGGTTGCGATGGCGGTCAAGGAGATCATGCAGCTGGACTCCAAGCTGATCGAGGAGCGATTCAACTGCGATCCGGGTGAGGGATGCACGATCGAGTGCTTCGGCGACTCGACGATGGGAATGTCCGGGTTCATGTTCATCTACACGAACAAGGACACGCTGTCCGTCGGCGGCGGCGCGCTGCTGAGCGAGTTCAACCAGACGCTGCGGAACCCAAACGACCTGATGGAGCATTTCAAGAAGCACCCGGCGGTGAAGCCGCTGCTGCGCGGTGCCGAGACGGTGGAGTACCTGGCGCACCTGATCCCGGAGGGGGGGTACCGCGGGATCCCGAAGGTGTACGGCCCGGGCTATCTGGTGTGCGGCGACGCGGCGATGCTCTCCAACCCCGTCCACCGCGAAGGTTCGAACCTCGCCATGGAGTCAGGCCGGTTGGCGGGCCAGACGGTGGTGCGCTGCAAAGAGCTCGGGGACTTTTCGGAGCGCCGTCTGGAAGAGTACAAGGGCAGGCTGGACCACTCGTGGATCATGGCCGACATGCGCAAGTACGACAAGGCGGTGCCGCTGCTCGAGCACAACCCACAGATGCTGACCAAATATCCGCAGGTCATGGATCGGGCACTTGATGAGTTCTTCCGTGTCGACGGGCTATCCAAGTGGCAGAAGCAGTCCAACATCCTGAAGATGGTCCGCAAGGAGGGGCTGTTCCGGATGGGTTGGGACTCGCTGAAAGCTTTGTGGACGATGAAGTAACGGCGCGCTAAGCCGCCCAGCGCATCCCTGGTCCGCGCGCCCGCCGCATGACAAACCGCTCGGGCGGCAGGAACTTGAACTCTCGAACAACTTTGATCACCTGCCATCCACCTTCGTGCACCAGCCTGTGATGGAAATAGCACAGAAGGATCAGGTTGGGCAGCTTGCCCGGTCCC
>DATBZR010000138.1:0-16394 GCA_036513095.1 Candidatus Dormiibacterota bacterium
GAGGCGGAGCTGGTGTGCGTCGGACCCGAAGAGCTCGTCCTTAAGGCCGGGCTCCAGCCGTTCGGTTACCTGACCGACGACTCTTCAGTGCAGCTGCTCAGCAGCAGCGGAATGCCGATGCAGCTCGAGGTCAGCGGCTACGACCACTTTGCCTGACGTGGTCACGAGCTCCGCCGCCGAGACGGAGGCAGCCGGCGAGCGCCTGGGCAAGCGATTGAAGGCAGGTGACCTGGTCTTGCTGACTGGCGAGCTGGGAGCGGGAAAGACGACTTTTGTGCGCGGTGTGGCACGTGGCACTGCGTCGGAATCGCCTGTTGCAAGTCCCACCTTCCAGCTGGTTCGCGTGTACCCGGGGCGGGTGCAGCTCGCTCATATCGACCTCTATCGCATCCAGACCCCGTCGGAGCTGGGGGATCTCGGCCTGGACGAGCTGCTGGACCAGGGAGCCGTGGTGGTGGAGTGGGGCGACCGGCTCGAAGCGCCAACCTCGGCCCTGGTCGACCTCGAGCACCTCGGCGGCGAACGCCGCCTGATCAGGACGAAGCGTGATCTTAGTCATTGATACCTCGTCGACCATGGCGATGGTCGCAACGATCGACGAGAACGGGAGGATGTCAGAGACATCCAGGCCGGCCCGCGACCCGGCGTTCATCGCCGATTTACGCCGCATCGCGCGCCTGAACACGATTACCAAAGTGGCGGTAGCGACCGGCCCTGGGTCATTCACCGGCTTACGCCAAGGCGTCTCCTTCGGCCTCGGTCTCGCCATGGGGCTGCGGATTCCCATCGTTCCTCTGCGGACGCTCGAGCTTCAGGCGGCCCGCAGCGACCAACCGGTCACAGCCATCTCAGAGGCGGGACGCGGACGCTTCTATTACCTCGTGCCAGGCGGAGAGGTTGCCCTGGGCGAACCGGCTGACATACCGACCGGTTTTCAGCTGGTGGGCATCGTCTCGCCCGGCGCGGAGGCTTCGCTCGAAAAGGCGGGACACCGCTTCAACCCGAAGCGCGGGCTTCGGCCTTTGGGCGCGGCGGCGGCGGAGCTCTTGAAGACGGCTCGCGAAGTGCCCTACGGCAGTCTTAAACTCGAGTACATGCAGTCGTTTGTGGCGCCGGTTAGGTGATGGTTCAGATCCGCCAGCAGCTGGCGCTGGAGCTGATGCGCGAGGCCGACGTGGCGACGGTCCAGGAGATCGAACGCGAGATCTTCGCGACGCCGTGGCCGCGCAATGCCTACTACCGCGAGCTCGCCTCACGTGCCAGCGCCCATTACATGGTGCTCCGGCAGGAGGGGCTGGTCGAGACTCCGCCTTTCTTCAAAGCGCCGGACATCGACCCCACGATCATCGGCTACGGCGGCATGTGGCGCATGTACGACGAGGCTCACGTGACGACGATCGGCGTCCGCCACGACCTCCACCATCGCGGCTATGGCCGCATCGTGTTCGCCGGGCTGGTCCAGGCCGCCTACGACATGGGGGCCAAGTGGGTCACGCTCGAGGTGCGTACGACCAACGAGAACGCGATGAAGATGTACGAGGGATTCAGCTTCAAGGTCATCGGTCGCCGCAAGGGTTACTACACGGACAACGGTGAGGACGCGATCGTGATGTGGTCCGACAGCATCCACTCGCCACGCTTCCGCAGTGCCTACGAGACAAACCTGGAACGAATCGAATCCGACGTCCGAGGCCTCCGTCGAGACCTGATCACCAAGGGGGAGTAATCCCCCTCCCCCGCGTTAGCGGGGGAGGGTCGGGGAGGGGTCGAGAAAGAACACCGCATGACACTAACTCTTGGCATCGAAACAAGCTGCGACGAGACATCCGTCGCCGTGGTCGAAGACGGCCGCCGCATCCTGAGCAACGTCATCCACTCTCAGGTCGAGCTGCACAAAGACTTCGGCGGGGTGGTCCCGGAGCTTGCGGCCCGCGACCACCTGGAGCGCCTGCCCGGGCTTCTCGACCTCGCGCTCGAAGCCGCCGGCGCGAAGCCGGCCGACATCGACCTGATCGCGGTCACGCGCGGCCCTGGCCTGGCCGGGTGCCTGCTCGTCGGAGTCGGCGTGGGGGAGGGGCTCGCGGCCGCGTGGTCCACGCCGCTCACGGGCGTCAACCACCTCTGGGGACACATCTATGCGGCGATGCTGACCCGGCCCGATCTCGAGCCTCCGCTGCTCGGCCTGGTCGTGAGCGGCGCGCATTCCGACCTCGTCCGCATGCCGGAGCACGGCCGCTTCGAGGTGATCGGCAGGACTCGGGACGACGCGGCCGGGGAGGCGTTCGACAAAGCCGCCCGGATGCTCGGCCTCGGCTACCCGGGCGGACCGGCCCTCGACCGCCTGGCGAGGACCGGCGACGCCCGCCGCCAGCCGCTGCCCCAGCCGTCGCTGCCTGGTCTCGAGTACAGCTTCAGCGGCCTGAAGACGGCGCTTCTCTACCGCCTGCGCGACCTCGGCGACGCCGTGACCGAACAAGACAAGGCGGACCTGGCGGCCAGCTTCGAACGCTCTGTAGTCGAGTCACTGCTGGAGAAGCTGGACGCAGCCCTGAAAGACCATCCCTACCCGGAGGTGGTCGTCTCCGGCGGCGTCGCGGCGAACACGCTCCTGCGAAGCCGGGCCGCCGAGGTGGTGGGAGACCGGGCCAGGCTGACCATGCCGCCACTTGCCCTGTGCACCGACAACGCCGCCATGATCGCCGCGGCGGGCCACTACGCGGCAGGCGTCCTGGGAGCCCAGGCGGCAACTGTCGACCCGTCGCTAGGCTGGTAGTCGTGAGCGTCAAAGGCTGGTCCGTGGTGTTCCGGGGCGAGCGAATCCAGGCCGACCTGGTCGCCGCCGTGCTCCAGGCCGACGGCCTGAGGGTCGAGGTGTTCGGCGACCACGCCTACGGGGTGGGGGTCAACCTGACCGACGCCCGGATCATGGTCCCCGACGAACAGGCAGAGACCGCCCGCGACCTCATCCGACAAGCGGAGCAGAAGCCCACCGAGGTCGAGCCCGAGGTTTAGCGGCCTCGAACCAGGGGATAGTACAATTAGCAGTCGACCCCTTCGAGTGCTAAGCGCTTGGGTGTGGGGAGTGCTAATCAAACAACCTTGCCGAGGAGGGCGCACATGAATCTGAGACCGTTAGGCGACCGCGTCGTGGTGAAGCCGGTCGATAAAGAGGAGAAAACCAAGAGCGGGATCGTGCTTCCGGACACCGCCAAGGAGAAGCCCCAGGAGGGCATCGTCGAGGCAGTGGGGACCGGAAGGATCCTGGACAACGGCACCAAGGTGCCGATGGAGCTCAAGGTCGGCGACAAGGTGCTTTACGCGAAGTACGCCGGCAACGAATTCAAGCACGACGAGATCGAGTATCTGATCGTCTCCGAGAAGGACGTCCTGGCCGTCGTCTCGTCAAACGGCAAGAAGAAGTAATCCGGTAGCAAAGTAGAAGAGGGATTTATATGGCAAAGACAGTCACATTCGACGTAGAGGCGAGGCAGGCCCTCAAAAAGGGCATTGACGTCGTCGCCTCAGCAGTACGCATCACGCTCGGCCCCAAGGGCCGCAACGTTGTCCTCGAGAAGAAGTTCGGCGCCCCGACGGTCACCAACGACGGCGTGACGATCGTGCGCGAGATCGAGCTCAAGGACGCCATGGAGAACACCGGCGCGCAGCTGCTGCGCGAGGTGTCGACCAAGACCAACGACGTGGCCGGTGATGGCACCACCACGGCGACGATCCTGGCGCAGACCATGATCAGCGAAGGCTTCCGCAACGTCACCGCGGGCGCCAACCCCATGCAGCTCAAGATCGGCATCGAGAAGGCCGTCGCGGCCATCGTCGACGAGATCAAGAGGCTGTCCGTTCCGGTCAAGGGCCACGAGGACGTCGCCCACGTGGCGGCGATCTCCAGCCAGGACCCGATCATCGGCAACCTCATCGCCGACGCGATGGACAAGGTCGGCAAGGACGGCGTCATCACCGTTGAGGACAACCAGGCCATGGCGACCGAGCTCGAAGTGGTCGAAGGCATGCAGTTCGACCGCGGCTACGTCGCCGCCTACATGGTCACCAACCCGGACCGGATGGAGGCCGTCCTGGACGAGCCTTTCATCCTCATCACCGACCGCAAGATCTCCGCGATCGCCGACATCCTTCCCGTGCTCGAGAAGGTCGTTCAGATGGGCCGGCCCCTTCTGATCGTCGCGGAGGACGTCGAGGGCGAGGCGCTCGCCACCCTGATCGTCAACAAGCTGCGCGGCACGTTCACCGCGGTCGCCGTCAAGGCGCCCGGCTTCGGTGACCGCCGCAAGGCGATGCTCGAGGACATGGCCATCCTGACCGGCGGCCAGGTCATCAGCGAGGACCTCGGCCTCAAGCTCGACCAGACCAAGGTCGAGCAGCTGGGCAAGGCTCGCCGGGTAACCGTCACCAAGGACGACACCACGATCGTGGAGGGCGCGGGCAAGGCCGAGGCCATCCAGGGTCGCATCAAGTCGATCAAGGCGCAGGTCGAGGAGACCACGTCCGACTTCGACAAGGAGAAGCTGCAGGAGCGGCTCGCCAAGCTCGCCGGCGGCGTCGCCGTGATCAAGGTTGGAGCTCCCACCGAGGTGGAGCAGAAAGAGAAGAAGCACCGCATCGAGGACGCGCTGAGCGCGACCAAGGCCGCGGTGGAAGAGGGCATCGTCGCGGGCGGTGGCACTGTGCTGCTGAACGCGCAGAAGAAGCTCGACGGCGGGCTCGGCCTGAAGGACGACCAGGCGACTGGCGTCAACATCGTCCGCAAGGCGCTCGAGGAGCCGGTCAAGCAGATCTGCTTGAACGCCGGTAAGGAGGGCTCCGTCATCGTCGAGGAGATCCGCAAGGGCAAGCCGGGCTTCGGCTACGACGCCCTCAACGACAAGTTCGTGAACATGTTCGAGTCGGGTATCGTCGACCCGGCCAAGGTCACCCGCTCGGCGCTTCAGAACGCAGCGTCGATCGCAGCGATGGTGCTCACCACCGAGGCGATGGTCACCGAGGTCCCCGAGGATAAGCGCGGCGGCGGCGGTGGCATGGGCGGCATGTCCCCGGACATGATGTAAGAAGGAAAGTACCCTCCCTCTCCCGCGCAGCGGGAGAGGGTCGGGGTGAGGGTCGAGAAAGAACCTTCTAGGTTCTCCGGCCCACAGAAGGGGCCCCTCGTTTCGGCGAGGGGCCTTTTTCTTTCCTGGTCGGTTCGTCGACTGGGATGATCCCGCCAAGGCCCGCCATCCGCCGGGCAGCCACCGTGACCGCAAACGGCAGGACGAGCATGAAGGTGGCCACGAAGACCGAGAGGACATCGGGCAGCCGCTTCGGGTCGCGCAGGCCGAGGTAGGTGAGGTAACCGCCGCCGGCGGCTGTGAGGAGCACGATCAGGACCGCGACGCCCATGGCGTACCAGCGGTACTCGCGGTAGAGGGGAGGGGCGGTGCGGCTCGCGAGCCGCAGCAGCCACCACGCCGTCAATCCGTTCAGCACCAGGCCGCTCACGAGGGCGCACGCCGCGATCCCGATCCGGAACTGGGTGAGGTGCACCATGACAAACGCCGACGCGTTAACCGCGAGGATGCCGATGGGCGTGACCACGCCGAGCGTGAGCAGCACGATCTCTCGAAGTCGCCTGGACCTGAGCATCACCTTAGAAAAAGATAAGGCGCCGGGGTACCGGCGCCTTGGTCGGGATTTCTAGGAGGTTAGTGACCGCACCCGCAGGCCTTGGCCTCGCCGGCGTCGTCGCCGGTGTTGAAGGAGGTACCGCACGAGCACGAGTGCACTGCGTTCGGGTTGTGAACCGTGAAGCCGGCCCCCATCAGGCTGTCGACATAGTCGATCTGCGAGCCCCGAATGTAATTGGCGCTGTAGTCGTCGACGACCATCTGGACACCGTCCTGCTCGATCACGAGGTCGTCCGGGCGGCGGTTGTCGTCGAACGCCATGCCGTACTGCATGCCCGAGCAGCCGCCACCGCTGACGAAGATGCGGAGCGCCAGCTGCGGGTTGCCTTCCTTGGCGAGCAGGTCCTTGAGGTGAGACTGAGCTTCGGGGGTGAGTGAGACGGCAGCTTCTTGTTCGATCACGTTCGGGATATTACCACGCACATTCCCGTCCCCCCTAAAGGAAGATTTCTCCTCCCCCGCAGGGGGAGGGTCGGGGTGGGGGGCGATGCAACATTCCATCCCCCCGCGGATCTACCCTCGGCCGAGTTTGAAGCCCCGCTTGGCGGCCTTGACCTCGGGCGCAGCCGCAGAGCCGGCGATCAACTGCGCCAGCTGCTCGGCGCCGCGGGAGATCGCGCTCTTGGGATCGGTCAGGACAAGGATCTCGCCCCTGACGGCCGCCTCGTCCGGCTTGGTGCCGTCGAAGTCGATCTCGACCGCCAGCTCCTGTTTGAGCGTGCGGACGACGTCCTCCCTGCTCACGACCGACTTCGGAACCTTGTTGTTCAGGGACAGGATGATGCGCCCGGGCACGATGTTCAGCACGTTGGTGAAGATGTTCAGCAACTCGCCCACGTCCTTCAACGACGAGAGCTCGGGCGTGACCAGCACGAGCACCCGCTGGGAGTGGTCCAGCACGCTGATCACGATGTCGGTGAAGGCGACGCCGAGGTCGAACACGATGTAACGGAACGCGTTGACCAGGATGCCCATCGCGCGGTTCACGAGGTCCACCGTGATGAGGTCCGCCTGCTCGGCGCGGAGCACGCCCGGAAGCAGCATCATGCCGCCCGGGTGATGGAGGATCGCCCCGAGCACGGCCTCTTCGAAGTTAGACGGGGGCACCTGGCTGGCTGCGGCGAGGCAGCCGGTCGGGGTCAGGTACGAGATCAGGGCCGCGTGGTTGTAGGGAAGCGCCAGGTCGACCAGGAGGACCTCGCCCGGGAACCGCTTGCCGAGCGCAGCGGCCAGGTTGACGGCGATCGTGGTCCGGCCGGAGCCGCCTTTGGGTGAGTAGACCGCGACCGTTGTCGCCGCCTGCTCGGGGGCGACCATGCGCGCCCGGGCGATCAGGTTGGGAAGCGTGTCCTTCCGCTGCTCGACCAGCTTGGTGAGCTCGATGATCGCGTCGGAGTCGGCCGGCAGCGTCTCGTAGAGGGTCTTGCGGTCGAGGGTGAGCAGCTTGCAGTCCTCGAGCGCGCGGACGCTGGCGGTGCGCGTTTCTTCAGAGATCAGGGCCATCTCGCCGAAGAAGTCGTCTGGGCCCATGAGCGCGATCGTGATCGTGTGCCCGGGAGACTCCTCGACGAAGACCTCGCAGCGGCCCGATTCGACCACGAACATGGTGTCCCCGGGATCGCCCTGGTGGACGATCACGGATCCCTTGGAGGCCGAGGCGGGGGCAAGGCGGCGCGCGAGGGCGTGGAGGATGTTGTCCGGCAGGGTGAAGAAGATCGCCACGCGTTCCAGGATCTGGAACCGCTTCCGGAGCTCGTCCGGGGATCCTCCTCCTTGCCGATCGGTGTCGCTCACGCCGAACGAATTATAGGTATGGGGTTGCCGGGCCCCACCGAAACGGGGCTCAGTTCAGGCGGTTGGTAGACTTAGCCGCTGTCGGTCCCGTGGTGTAGCCTGGCCAAACACGCGGCCCTGTCAAGGCCGAGAACGCCGGTTCGAATCCGGTCGGGACCGCCATCTGATCCCCGAGCGAGCCTCGTCGTGGCCGCTCACAGCGCTCCGGAGAGGTGGCCGAGTCCGGTTGAAGGCGACGGTCTCGAAAACCGTTATGGGTCACTGGCCCATCGAGAGTTCAAATCTCTCCCTCTCCGCCATTTCGAATACGAACCATCCGACCAACGACTTGCGCGCCGCTGACCCTCGACAGCGGGTTGGCGGGCCTTGGCGTTTCATCTGTTTCTTAGCTTCGCGGACCGAGGATGATCACTATTACAGTCCAGGCGCAGCCAGCCGAGGCCCCCGCATCCACGGTGCGCGGACCCGCGTCGGGGTTGTCGTGGGCGTGCATGACGCCGCTCCCATGCGGATCGCTGTCATTGGGTTGGGTAAAGTCCCCAGTTGCCTGGGTCTTGCCATCGCCGTCCCGTATGGACGTGTAGAAGTAATGGTCGCTGCCAGTGCAGTTATATGACCAGAACATGTCCCAGTCGCCGTTGGCGGTCCTCCCCAATGCTTCAACAGCACTTGTGAACGGCGGGGAGAGTTTGTCCCATCCCGAGGCGCAGTAAGGCTGACCGCTTGGACACTCGCCGGTCATCACGAACGCTACTCGCGGGAAAGCTACGTGGATGGCTGATTGATCAGCGCGAAGGTTCTCGCATGCGACGCTTCCATAGACCGTGATTAGGCCACTATCTCTGACCGTATAACTCAGCGTGCCCAATGTGACCCGGCAAATGACATCGCCGCTGGGCTGGCCTACCCGGCCAGTACCGTAAGGTTGCCCCGTTGCAGGGTCCAACCCCGCGTATGGGAACCCGTCGGTGTTGGCGCCTGGGCCAGCCGGTATGAATTGTCGGCACGCCGCGTCGGCGCCTTGCCCGCTGACCTCGATGTTGAGGTTCGAATCGGAGTAGCCCACAGTGCAATCAGGGTTGATTGCCTGGGTAACGGCCTTTGTTAGGCCGAACAGGATCAAACCGCCGAAGATGACGCCCGCAACGAGCGCCAGATTCCTGGCCGAGACAGGCTGGCGAGGCACAGCCTCAGGTCTTGGAACCCATTGCGTCCCGTCCCATGCGTACTTGCCAGGCGAGACGTCCGGCGCTGGCTGGGGTATTGGAAGCCAGCGGAAACCATCCCAGTGATACTTGCCATCGGGCGAGAGCACCTGCGGTGCCGGCGGCTCGCTCATGGCGGCAGCCTACGCCGGTTGGGTCAGACCCCAGTCATCGAAACTCGGGAGGGTCCCAGTGTGGTTTCGCACAGTGCTCAACCCGCTGATCGAAATGTTCGAAGTCGTTTCGGAGGTCTTGAGACTGTCTCGTAATGGCGCCCGCTCGGATTCCTTTCGACCCCCGCTTCCCCAAAAGAGTTTCGACAGGTTAGCGGCCTGAACCCGGAAAATAGACCGGTTGGCACCCGAACGCGACATCGACGACCCAGCTCTCCAGCGGATGAAGCTCGGCCCGGATGTCGAGCCGTCGGAAAGCGAGCTCCTCAAAGCGCCGCATGAGGGTGGTGAGGTGGCGGCCACCGGCGGTCCGGTCGCTCCGGAGACCGGCGTTGGCGCCGCCCGGCGCATGGGCCTCAAGGGTCTCCTGCAGATCCTGGGGCCAGGCCTCATCACTGGGGCAAGTGACGACGACCCGAGTGGCATCGGCACCTACTCGCAGGCCGGCGCCCAGTTTGGCTTCGGCGTCCTCTGGACCGCGCTGTTCACCTTCCCCCTCATGTTGGCCATGCAGGAGCTCTGTGCGCGAATTGCGCTGCACACGGGTATTGGGCTCGGACTCAGCCTTCGCCGCAAGTTCCCGACCTGGCTGGTCGGCATTTGCATTCTCGCCATGGTGGTAGCGAACACGATCAACATCGGCGCCGACCTTGGTGCGGTCGCGGCGGGTGGCTCGCTGCTGACGCGGGGCAGGATTGCTCCGATCTGGCTGGTGGTGCCGGCCGCGGCCCTCATCGTGGGGCTGCAGCTCTTTGCCAGCTATCGGGTCATATTCAACGCCTTCAAGTGGCTCACCCTCGCCCTTTTTGCCTATGTGATCACCACATTCTTGGTCCATCCGGCGGCGGAAAAAATGCTGATCGCCACCTTTGTTCCCCACCTTGAGTTCAACAAGGCCTTCATCACGATGCTGGTCGCGATCCTGGGCACGACCATTTCGCCATACCTCTTCTTCTGGCAGGCCTCGTCTGAGGTCGACGAGATGCGCGCGGCCGGCCAGCGGACCGAGCGCTTGCGCAAGGGAGTCACCCGATCCGAGATGCGTGGCGCGCGGATCGATGTCTTCGTCGGGATGGCCTTCTCGCAGCTGGTGATGTACGCGATCATCCTGGTCAGCGCCGCGACTTTCAACACCCACGGGGTGACGGGTATTGCGACCGCCGACCAGGCGGCCAAAGCCCTCGAGCCCCTGGCCGGCTCCCTCGCCTTCGTCCTTTTCGCGGCCGGCTTCATCGGCACCGGCCTACTAGCGATCCCAGTCCTATCGGGTTCGGCAGCCTATGCGCTGGCCGAGTTCACCGGACTCAAAGGCACGCTCGCCGAGAAGCCCAAATATCGGCCCACCTTCTACGCCGTGATCGTGGTAGCGACCCTCGCCGGCGTGGCCTTAAACCTGCTCCATATCGACATGATCAGCGCCCTGTTCTACACCGCGGTCATCAACGGAGTCGTCGCGCCGCCACTGATGGTCCTGATCGCCCTGCTCGGCTCCGACAAGAAGGTCATGCAGAAGCGGGTTAGCGGTCGTGTCAGCGTCACGCTGGTCTGGATCGCGACCATTGGCATGACGATTGCAGCCCTGCTTTTGATCGTGACCCTTGTCCCGCATGGCCCGCTGAGCTGAAGCCGCACAATGTCACCCTGCGTTGGGTCCAGGGGCAGCTCAGTTCACGAAGTAGCCACCGCGGGCCAGGCTATCACGGGATCAATGCGAGCTCGATTTTCGAGACGATGATCCTTTCCCTACCGTGAGGCCCGGTTTCGATTAGCCTCGTTTACGTACGTCCTCTTTGACGTCACGGACGGTGGCCTTGGCCTTGCCGACCTGCTGCCTCAACTTGCCCTTGGTCTCCTCGGTACGGTTGCCGGTGACCTTGCCCTTGATCTCTTCTGCCTTGCCACGAACCTGGTCCTTCATGAAGACCTCCTTGAGACTGATTCCATTACGACGACGTCTGAGTCGAACGACTGGAGCCAAGAGCTGCCTGAGGTCGCGCCGGTATTCGTCGCTCGCGTTTCGGAAGAGCTGTTCCGTTGAGCTCGTGCACCCGAGCTTCCCAGTAGCCGAGACGCTGGCGGAATCGTTCCGCCTGGGCGACGACCACCGGCACGTTGGTCAGCTCGACCTCGCGCCGCGCCTCGTCTGACTGCTTGTCCATGAGCTGGCGGATTCTCCTCAGAACCTTCTCCTCCATCTCCAGGATCTCGGTATAGATCTGTTTCCAGTGGAGCGCCTGCTTCAACGTGGCATGACCGGGAACACCCTCACCGTTCATCCCCAGGGTCCAATCTCCTCCACGCACCGCTGCGGCGATATCAGGGCGGCTGCGTTTCGACTGGACCTGCTTCATGAACGTAGTTCTACGGCCCCCGGCGTAAGAAGATCAGCAATTTTCTGAAAAGGTTGCGCCCCCCAGGCGTGTGGTCCGTCAGATTCACCCCGGAGTAGAGCTTTCCCTAGAATCCGGGCACATGGCGCCGAAAGCGAAGGCAACACCGTCGCGCGCGCTCGAGGGAGAGGACCTGACAACCTCTCACTGGGAAGACGCCCGCCACTGGATGAGCATCTACGCCGATCTCCTCGAGTTCAAGCACGGGATCCTTGATCGCGTGAGGAGGGACGTAGCACGTCTCCAGCCGCTGGCCCGGAAGGCCGCGGAGGCCGACGTCCAGATCATCGAGGACCAGATGCAGGGCTACCAGGCGCGGCTGGACCTGTGGTACGGGCGAATCTGGGAGCTCCATGGATTGTGGCTGGATCCCGAGGGTCGAATGATCAGGCATCAGGGCCGGGAAGTAGCGCTGACATTGCGAGAGTTCCAGCTCCTGCAGTTCCTACTTGAGCATCCCCACCGCTACTTCACCACTGCCCAGATCCTGGGCCAAGCCTGGTCCGATCCTGCCCTTTTCCCGGAGGAGGTGCGCAACTACGTTCGGCGGCTCCGAAAGATACTCGCCGAGCTCGCGATCCCAGTGGACCTCGTCAACAAGCCCGGCCGCGGCTACTCCCTGGTATTCCGACCTACCTGATGGGTTCGACTCGTGATGCGTGCCAGGTAGTCGGTTCGCCAAGCTTGTTGTCGGCTTGTTCTGGCCTTTAGTGGACGGCCCTTCGAACCTGCATTCTGACGGCCACGGCTTGAGGTATCGGATCCAATCAGCAATTTAGGAAGCCGGCCCATTCCTTAGGTGCGGCGCCGACGCAAATCGTCCTCAAAAACAGTGGACCCAATACCAGTTGGAAGCCCCTAGCATGACCACGCACATGCGCAAGGAGCGAGACTCGTCAAGCTCTACACCGATCGCGAAACCCGTGGTACTGGTTTTTATGGGTGTATCCGGCTGTGGGAAGACGACGGTGGCTGCAATTCTGGCTGGCCGCCTGGGCTGGCGGTTCGAGGAGGGCGATGCACTCCACCCTCAGTCCAATATTGAGAAGATGGAGGCTGGACATCCACTCACAGATGACGATCGAGCGCCCTGGCTGGAGAGGGTCGCCGAATGGGTCGACGAGCGCCTCGATACCCACGAGAACGGCCTCATCACGTGCTCGGCTTTGAAGCGCTCGTACCGAGACGTGATCAACCGACGGGGTTCGGGCGTCGTGTTCGTGTATCTCGCAGGCTCAAAGGAGACCATCGCCGCACGGCTTGCCGCACGTCACGGTCACTTCATGCCGTCAAGCCTGCTTGATAGTCAGTTCGCAGACCTGGAGGAACCTACCCCGGATGAGCCGGAGATCCGGTTGGATGTTGGTCCGGCACCTGGCGTGATTGCTCAAGAGATCCTGGTAGAACTCGGCCTAGCCGACTGAACGGAAAACGGGGGGACTCATGAACGTGCTCGCCACTCTCAACAGCGGTATTCCGACCGTAACCGCAGCTAGCAAGTCGTTGAGCGGCCACGACATTCAGGTGCTGATCGTCGCGGCCGTAGGCATTGCGATCGTCGTTCTCCTGATCGTGTTTTTGAAGATGCACGCCTTCATAGCGTTGACCATCGGCGCTCTATTCGTTGGCATCGGATCGGGTATTGCCCTGGACAAGGTGACGGCGTCCTACGAGACCGGGGTCGGCGGTGTTCTCGGCTACGTCGGCGTGCTGATCGCATTGGGCGCAATGCTCGGCAAATTGCTGGCAGATTCCGGCGGGGCGGACAAGGTGGTGAGCACGCTGCTTCGGGGACGCCCTGCGACGCTGCCTTGGAAGATGGCGCTCATCGCCTTCATCATCGGCATTCCGATGTTTTTCGAAATCGGGCTCGTTCTCCTCATCCCCGTCGTCATGCTCGCGGTACACCGCTCGAAGGGCCCAGCCATGCGGCTCGGCATCCCAGCCCTCGCAGGCCTGTCAGTTCTGCACGGGTTCGTCCCGCCGCACCCGGGTCCGCTCGCCGCGATCGCGATCCTTCACGCGAACGTTGGGCTGACCCTGGCCCTCGGCCTCGTGATCGCTATTCCGACCGTGGCCGTGGCCGGGCCGCTGTTTGGCATGCTCGCTGCCCGCATGGTCCCGATCGGCGCTGCCGGAGCGGGACTCGCAGTCACTGGCGCGGCGACCGGCGAAACGAGTGCTGTTGGCGCGGGCTCGATTAGGAACGGGGGGGCGCCGACTCCGATCGGAGCTGCTGGAGGAGGATCCGCGTTCACCAGCGGATCGACCGGCGAGACGAGGGCTGCCGGAGCGGGCTCGAGCGGCACCGGGGCGGCGCAGGACCCCGAAGCCACACGCAGCCCGACCTTCGCCTGGACCCTGATCACACTCCTGTCCCCACTCGTGCTGATGCTCATCAAAGCGGCAGCGGATATCTGGATCGCCAAGGGTGCCGGGGTGCGGCCTGCATTGGACTTCATCGGCGATCCGGTCGTGGCACTATTGATCGCAGTTCTGCTGGCCATGGTTACATTCGGGACCACGGTCGGTTTTTCGGCGTCCGTGCTGGCCAAAAAGATCGGTGCCAGCCTGCTGCCGATCGTTGGCGTCATGCTGATTGTGGGAGCCGGCGGCGGCTTCAAGCAGGCACTCGTCGATGGAGGCACCGGAGCCGCCATTGCCAAGATCGCCCTTGCGGCCGGCCTGTCGACGCTCCTGCTGGGTTGGATCGTAGCCGTACTGATCCGCCTATCGACCGGGTCCGCAACCGTCGCGACCGTGACGGCCGCCGGCATCATTGCGCCGTTAGCAGTCGGTTTGACTCCTAACCACCTGGCGCTGGTTGTGCTCGCCATTGGCGCTGGGTCACTGTTCTTCTCGCACGTGAACGACGCGGGCTTCTGGCTGGTGAAGGAGTACTTCGGCCTAACGGTGGGGCAGACGATCAAGACCTGGTCGCTGATGGAGACGATCATCTCGGTCATGGGCCTTCTACTTACGCTGCTGTTGTCGCTGGTCCTGTAGCAGTGTTCAATGCCTAAGCGGGCAGGCGGTCCAATTGTGATCGTCGGCGCGGGCTTGACTGGAGGTACCGCGGCCAAGGAATTGCGGAAACAGGGTTATGCCGATGAATTGCTGATTCTCGCGGAGGAACCCAGCTTCCCGTTTGGTCGACCACCTCTGACCAAGGGTTACCTGCGTGGAGAGGAGGACTTGTCGGGCTGGATGGTCGCACCGCCCGACTGGTACAACGCGCATCAGATTCAATTCGTGCCGGCGAGGGTTGCAGGCGTGGATCCTGCGGCCAAGCAGGTGCATTTGGAGTCGGGGGACGCCATCGGTTATGCACGGCTGCTGCTCGCGACTGGCGGGAGAAACCGCCATTTTGATGCCCCCGGCTCAAGTCTCCCAGGCGTCTACCAGCTCCGGACGATTGCCGAATGCGATCGAATCAAACGAGCCGCCAAACCCGGCGCTCGCGCTGTAGTGGTTGGCTCGGGTTTCATCGGCTCGGAGGTGGCGGCGTCTTTGCGCCAGCTTGGGTTGAAGGTGACTTCAGTCATGCGCGGAAAGGCACCGCTCGACGCAGTTCTGGGTGCCGAAGTGGGAGGCGTGTTTGGCGCCATACACCGCGCCGCCGGGATCGAGTTGGTGGTCGCGGACGAAGTTGTCCGATTCGAGGGGTCACTACGTGTCGAGCGAGTCGTGACGAAAAAGGGACGGCGGATTGCGTGCGATCTCGCCATCGTGGCGGTCGGGATCGAACCGAATGTAGAAATCGTCAAAGGCTCGGGAGTCGCAACCAGAGACGGGATTCTCGTCGATGCAACGTGCCGCACGAATGTGGCCGGCATCTTCGCCGCCGGTGACGTGGCCAATCACCTTCATCCGATATTCGGGCGGGCGAGGGTAGAGCACTACAACAACGCTGAAAAGATGGGCGCGGCGGCCGCAAGGTCGATGCTGGGTTCACGGACCGCATACCGCTATATGCACAGCTTCTGGAGCGATCAGTTTGAGCACAAGCTCGAATACATCGGCCATGCGCGCAAGTGGGATCGTCTGGTAATCAGGGGCTCCCTTGCCGAGCGCAAGTTCGTTGGCCTTTATCTGCAGGCCGGTAAGCTGCGGGCGGCCGTGGGACTAAACCGCGGTGGCGACCCGGAGCTGGACAAGAACGGCGAACTGGCGAAGGCGGGTCGCCTGATCGCGAAAGGCGCACGGCCATCACCGAAGCTGCTCGCGGACGAAAGGGCAAATCTCGAGGTCATGTGATCGTCCTCGACACAATGTCGTGTGGCGGGTCAATCGGACCGAAGAAGCCTTCAATCCAGTCGTCGTGTGCTGGGGCCGGTAGCGCGTCAAACCTCATGCGTCGCCAACCATGTCCCTCGAACCAATCAGGCTGCTCGGGGCTTATGAGCACGATCTCCCCGCCAATCTCGGTGACGCGCTCCAGCTCGCCCAACACGGCGTCATCGGGTTCCACCAGTCCGCACGCGGCCGTGAGTGAAGACCAGCCGTCCGGAAGCGGCAGCGCTTCGGCCCACGCCGCAACTACATCGATGCCTGGCAAACGGCTCCGAAGCAGCCTCCCAAGTCCGGCCGACGGTTCGATCGCCACCAAGGATGTGCATCGCAAGGCCAGGTGGGAGGTCAACCGCCCGCTGCCGGCTCCAATCTCCAGCCCTCGACCCCGCGCAATTGGTAACGCGGCGAGCACGCCTGGGTGGATTGGTTCGGCCGTCGCAAGTGCATCCCACCTCTCCGGTTCGAGGTGATACACGAGGGTCCAGAACAACGCCCTGAGGATTCTGTCGCCGGCTGCCGCATCCCGAACAGCGAGCAGATCGAGCTCTTTGTTAGGGATGCGGGCGAGCTCGTGGTTGCGCACTGAGGCAGGCAGCCGATCAACATCGGCCATTGTGAAATGCCGCCACCCGGGCGGAGCCGCCTCGACAGTGCGAAGGTATTCCATCCCTACCTCCGATCAGACTAGGTCGATCAGGTGAAGATCGCCGTCGTGGCATCGCCCGTGACCCCGTTGCGCCCGGCCCAGACGGGCGGCGCCCAGTCGGTGATCTGCGATCTGGCGGTCGGGATGGTCCGACGCGGCCACAATGTGCTCCTGCACTGCGCGGAGGGCTCGGAGGTGGC
>DATBZR010000139.1:0-10046 GCA_036513095.1 Candidatus Dormiibacterota bacterium
GTGCGGGGTTTGCTCTCCCACGAACCCTGAACTTTAGCCAGAAAGCCCCGCTTACGCTCCCGCGCAGCGACGAGGTCGCGCCGTCCGCGGACGCAGGCGTGGCCAGAACAAGGCTCGCAAAGACCGCGGACAACAGAACGACCAAACGTCGAGTCATCAGGTTTCATCCTTTCCCGACTCATCGGGTCATGAGCTCTTGCTTCGGCCGACAGTGCTCCAGAGCCTGTGACCAACTTAAGAAATGAGAACGAGGTCGCATAACGGGAGAACTACCTGATTGCAAGGCCGGGGAGTACCTGAGCTGAGGACCCGCTTGGTGTCGGCGAGAGGATTTGAACCTCCACGCCCTTTCGGGCACCAGCTCCTAAGGCTGGCGCGTCTGCCATTCCGCCACGCCGACTTACCGAGCGAAAACGATAGGGCCGGGGAGCCTAGAAGTTCTCGATCCTGACCGGCTCGATCTTGTCCGCGGTCTGGAATCCAAACATCCTCGATAGGAAGTACATCTCCCCCTCGATCGACCGGCGAATGTTCTTCTCCTGCCGGAATCCGTGCTGCTCGCCCTCGAACGCGACGTACGCGTGGGGCAGCTTCTTCTTCTGGCACACGGCGACGAACTCCTCGGCCTGACTCGGCGGCACGATCTTGTCTTCGAGACCCTGGAAGAGGATCACAGGGACCTTCAGGTTGTCAGCGAAGTGGACCGCTGAACGATCCCTGTACAGGTCCGCGCGCTCAGGGTAGGGACCGACGAGCGTGTCGACGTAGTGAGACTCGAACTTGTGCGTGTCCTTGATGAATGTCTCGAGGTCGCCGATGCCGAAATGGCTGGCGCCCGCGTCGTAGAAGTCGCGCTTCGTGAGGGATAGCAGCACGGTGTATCCCCCCGCGGACCCTCCTGTGATCGAAACGCGCTCGCCGTCGACAAGTCCCTGGTCGACCAGGTAGCGCGCCGCATTGATGCAGTCGTCGACGTCGACCACGCCCCAGCTGCCATTCAGACGCATCCGATACTCGCGCCCGTAGCCCGCCGATCCGCCGTAGTTGACATCGACGACGGCGATGCCGCGACTCGTCCAGTACTGATACTCGAACGCGTAGGTCGGCCCCGCGGATCCAGTGGGTCCCCCGTGACAGTGAACGACCAGCGGGGGCTTCTCACCGGGAGAAGCTTCGTAGTCGTGGTTCTTCGGCGGGTAGTAGGACGCGTGCGCGGTGAGCCCGCCTTCGGTCGGAAACTCGATCGCCTTCGGGATGCTCAGGTTGCCGGAGTCGACGTGCGCCGGATTCGAGACTTTCACGACCTCCTGCGCGCCAGTGTCGAGGTCGATCATCAGGACCCGCTCCGCCAGGGTCGCCGAGCCGGCGAAGAAGGCAGCCTTGCGGCCGCTCGCCTGCACGTTGTGCAGGCTCGTGTACAGGAGCTCGACCTGATGCATCGAGCCCGCACCGAGATCGATTCGCCCAAGTTTCGTGCCGCCCGGCTCCGAGTACAGGCAGATCATCTCTTCAGAGCTCGTGAAGGCGTAGAACCGCATCCCGAAAACCCATTGGGGAGCCCCGAACTCGGCCGGACGGGGGCACAGCGGTTCGTGGACCTCGCCGCGCGCCCGGTAAAGATTCCACCAACCGCTGCGGTCGGACACGAAGTAAAGCTCGCCGTGCGGTGACCATTCGGGCTGAAGCACGGACTCGCTTTCGCCTCCGGCGACCTTGCGCGACGACGTGGCGCGTCCGTCGCGATCGAGCTCGGCCACCCAGAGCTCGCTGCCGTCCCAGGGCATGTTCGGGTGGTTCCATGTGGTCCACGCCAGCCGGCTACCGTCGGGGCTCAGCTTGGGAGACGAGTAGAAATCGTTGCCTGACGCAAGCGTGAGGACATCCCCTTCACCGTTTTGGTCGAGCGACACGATCGAGTTGACAGGCTCGCGCGCGCCGGTGGTGTGGTCTTCGCGCACGGCATAGATACGACCGCGTTGAAGGTCGACGGCCATGTCCGCGTGCCGCACGTCCACGGCGGGCGTGATCGGCCGCGGCGTGACCCCAACAGCATCCTGCCGGTAGAGCCGCTGGTCCGCGAAGTTGACGAACCACACGGTGCCGTGGCTGACCGCGAAGCTCCCGCCTCCGTATTCGTGGACGCGTGTACGCGCGTTGAAACCCGGCGGAGTGACATCGCCAATCGTGCCGTCCGCGGCTCGCCGGCAGACGACGATGCGGCCCGCCTCATTGGGCCGGAGCTCCGACCAGTACAGGTCGTCGCCATCCCACAGAAGCATCTGGTTGCGCATGTGCACAGTGCCTTTGAGCAGGAGGTCTAGGGTTACAGGAGAAGCCCAGGACCCGTATGGAGCGACTTTGCGCGGGTTCATGCTTGCGGTTGTCTTGCGATCAGGCCGTCACCCTCGGCTACTATCACGGATGCCATGAGGCCAGTCTAAGGACGGCACCGAACGAATGAGAAACGCTTTGCTCGCGGTCGACCTCCAGGCTGATTTCGTCCAGGGCGGCAGCCTCCCGGTGCCCAACGGGATGCAGGTGGCCGCAATGATCGCCCGGCACATCCGCCACTTCAAGACGGAGTACCAGTTCATCGTTGCCTCGCGCGACTACCACGAGGACCCGGCCGACCACTTTTCCGCCACGCCCGACTACCTGACGACCTGGCCGCCACATTGCGTCATCGGTACTCCAGGCGCGGCATTCGTGCCGCCGATAGCGAACCTCGTGCGGGAGAAGCTGATCCAGGTCGTGGTCAGCAAAGGGCGACACGCCGCCGCCTACTCGGCCTTCGAGGCCCTCGACTCACGAGGTCATGGGCTGCTCGACGTCCTCAAGGAGGAGCGCATCGACCATATCGACGTGTGCGGCATCGCCACCGACTACTGCGTGCGGGCGAGCGCCCTCGACGCGCGCAAGAACGCGTTCCAGGTGCGCGTCCTGGTCAACCTCTGCGCGGCCGTCAACGAAGCCACCGGGCTGCAGGCGCTCGAGGAGATGAAGGTGGCCGGCTGCCAGGTCCAGGCCGCCACCGCGCCATAAGTATGAGAAGGGACCCAGATGGTCCCTTCTCATGGCTCATCCTCCGGAAAGGATTGGATTTACGGAATGGTTACGCCCAGCCATGTTGGGAGCCATCAGAAACAAAGCTGCGGCCGGGCGAAGCCCGGCCGCCCTGCGACGCTAGTTACCTGCGAGTTCGCGTGGTCTTTCTGCTCGTGGTGGCGCTGCCCTCGTATTTGAAGGAGACATTCAGCCGAACCCGGTAGCTCGTAACCTTGCCGTCCTCGATGGTCAGGTCCTGCCTCACCACCTCGGCGACACGCAGGTCGCGCAGGGTCTTGGATGCGGTCTCGATGGCCACCTTGGCGGCCGCCTCCCAGGACTGGCTGCTGGTTCCCACCAGCTCGGTCACCCGATAGACGCTGTCGGCCATATCTGCCTCCTTATCAATGAGAAGAGTCGGTTGCCATTGTCGCTCGGTCCAGCTTCCGCAGCTCGGGCAACATCTCGGCGATCTTCTCCGTGAGCGCCACGGGGTGGTCGCCCCGCAGATAGATGACCTGCTCGGTGACGCCCAGCTCGAGGTACCGCGCGGAAATCTCCAGCAGCTCGTTGCGATCCTGGCCGTCCCAGCCAAACTGGAGCGACCGCCGGATCTCGGAGATGTCGCGACCGACGCTCCCGCACGCCTCCTCGAACATCGCCGTGAGCTCCTTCACCCGGTCCGGGTCGCCGCCCGCAATGTTCCAGACGTCTCCGTAGCGAGCGACCAGCCGCAGGGTGCTCACGCCCGACGCTCCGATCCAGAAGGGCGGATGTGGCTTCTGGATGGGTTTCGGGTTGGCGATGGCGTCCTTGAAGTGGTAGTAGCGGCCGTCGAAGGTGGTCCGTTCCTGAGTGAACAGCGACTTGATGATGCGCAGCGACTCGCTCAGGCGGCCGACGCGGTGGTCGAGGCCCTCGAAGCCATACATCTCGTGCTCGATCTCGGCCCATGCCGCGCCGATGCCGAACTCCAGACGCCCGCCGGAAAGGTGATCGACGGTGACGGCCTCCTTGGCCAGCAGGGCCGGGTTGCGGTACGTGTTTCCCGTCACAAGGCAGCCGATGCGCACCCGCTTGGTCGCCTCGGCCATCGCCGCCTGGAGGGTCCAGCCTTCGTAGATGGGACGGTCCGGCCCGCCGCCACCGATCGAGGCGAGGTGATCGAAGTCCCACACGTGATCGAAGCCCGACTCGTCTGCGATCCGCCACACGGCGCGCAGGTCTTCGATGGTCGTGTCCTGGCCGGAATTCTTCAGCCCGAAGCGAAGGGGATGCTTCAAGTGACTCACCTCAGTGAAAACGGATGGGCGTGACGAGAATGGCGTGGTGGTACTGGTCGGAGAAGACCTTCGGGGTCCAGTCGAGGCCCTTGATCTGATCGCGATATTTGCGAACGTAATTCGGGACCTTGTAGGCCGGTGGTTGCTTGGGATCGATCTTCGCGGTGCCGTCGATGCGCACCACGTCGTCTCCCACAGGGTCGGTGTTGAGGTGAAGAGCTACGTTCGGGTTGGCCTCGATATCGCGCACCTTCTGGCCAGGGACCGCGTAGATGAGGACGGACCTGCCGTCCCACCAGAACCACACCGGCACCGCGTGCGGGTGCCCGTCACGACCCACGGTCGCGAGCCAGATGACCAGCTCTCGCTTGAGCCGCGTCTGTACATGCTTGTTCGGCGCGGCCACTGGTTTCGAGGTTACCGGATCGTGGCAGAGTAGAGCCGTGAAGAAGATCGAGCTTGCCCAGAAGACCGCGGCGGAGTGGAAGCGCGACCTGACACCCCAGCAGTTCCACGTGTTGCGTGAAAAGGGCACCGAGCGGCCGTTCAGCGGGGAGTACTGGGAGACGAACACGCCGGGCGTCTACCTGTGCGCGGGCTGTGGCGCCAAGCTCTTCGAGTCTGAGACCAAGTTCGATGCGCACTGCGGGTGGCCGAGCTTTTACGCCCCGGCCGACGGCGCGCCGATCGATGAGCACGTCGACCGCAGCCTCTTCATGGTCCGGACCGAGGTCACGTGCGCGAGCTGCGGCGGCCACCTGGGCCACGTCTTCGACGACGGCCCCGAGCCGACCGGCCTTCGTTACTGCATCAACTCGGCTTCGATCAAGCTCGACCCGGACAAAGACGCGGGCTGACCGGCCCTGGTGCCGGGCGCTCAGCACCCCGCCCGGCGTTGATGCGCCCTGCGACTAAGGGGCTTGACGCGCCTCCAGCATCCTCCTGACGATCGGGCTGGGTACCTTCGGCTGCCAGGAGCGGTACGCCTCGCGTAGCGGGACCGGCCATTCGACATCCAGGTCGACCCTGGTGCCGCACCTGGCCGCGCCGGCCAGGACGTGCAACGCAAGCTCGAGGGTGCGCCTTTGCATGACCTGGTCGCGTGGCAGGCCGAAGGGGTGTCCGAACGGAAACTCCACACCGACGATGCGTGGGGCGAGGCGTTCCTCAGCCACCGACGGCATCATCGTGACGATCACCGTCGGAATTCCGGCCGCTTCGATCCACCGTGCCAGCACGGGCACGTTCGCGCAGCAGTCGGGTCAAACCGGGGCGAGGATCAAACCGTCGGCGCCCTGGTCGCGCAGGTGAGCCACCAGCTCGGGCGCCGTCTTGCTGTACCAATCCCGCAGCGTTCGCTCCTGGAACCCCATCACCGAGACGTGGTCGGCGACGGCGCCGCCGATCTCGCCTTCGCCGGCGAGCCGGCCAAGCAGATGCGCCGGCAGCGCGATCTCTGGGTCGGCCAGGAGGTCTTCGTCATTTATATGTAGGTGCGCGACCGCGAGATCGGCCGCCGTCGTGGAGGCCGGGATGGCCCGCCAGCTCGGGTCGCCCCAGTCGGGATGCGTCTGCTCGTGCTGGAGGTCGAATGACGGCTGCGTGCTCTTCACGTACAGACCGGCCGAGCTGAGCAGCGCGATACGCGATTCGTCCAGGCGCTTCTCGAATGGCGCCCATACCGCGTTCTCCTCGCCGGAGAACGGACCACGCCCTTCGTAAAAGGGACGAAAGCTTCGCGGCAGGAACTTGAAGCTGTCTACGAGCACCGCCTAAGCGAAGTCCATGAGCGTCACGACTTCATCACCAGGCAGGTGGTCGTCCCGTGCGCGAGGAGCTTGCCCGTGCTTTCCTCGACCAGCCTCCCCTCCGCCGTGGCGACCCGGCCGCCGCGATGCAGGACCTTGCCCTCGCAGCGCATGCGACCCGTCTCGAGCGTGATGGGACGGACGAAGTTGACGCTGGTTTCCAGGCTGGTGTAACCCTCTCCTGCCGCGAGCGTCGAGTGGATCGCGCAGCCCATCGCCGAATCCAGGATGGTCATCGCGAACCCTCCGTGCACCACACCGATCGGGTTGTAGAGGAACTCGGCCGGCTGTCCGACGAAGACGGCCCGCCCCTCCTCGACCTCCGTGCCCGTGAAGTCGAGCGTCGCAGCGATGGGTGGAGGCGGCAGCCTTCTTTCGAAGACGGCCTTCAGGTAGTCGAGACCGCTCAATCCCGCGCCGGCGTCATGCAACGCCATCGGGTCGTCCCAGGTATAGGTACGCGATCTGGTGCTCACACTCATGAAAAAGCAGAGTAGATCGCCAGCATTCCAAGCACGATTATCGCGAGGCCGCTGAACGTGTTGATGACGCGGATGACGGTGGGCGTCAAACGTGTCCGAAAGAATGACGCGCCCAGCGCGAGCGCGCACCACCACGCAGCCGAACCGATGAGGACGCCCACGACGAGCGCGACCGGCCTGGCCGGCCCGCTACCCACGCCCAGATTGAGCGTCGCCGCCAGCGCGGCGAACGAGATGACGGTGGCCGGGTTGGTGATGGTCAGCCCGAGGGTCGAAAGGTACGCCCACGCGAGACCCGTGCCAGAGGTGGCGGGACCCTCGGCCGACCTGGAAGGACGCTCGAGCAGAATTCGCAGCCCTAGCCCGATCAACACCGCTCCACCGGTCAGGGCAAACGGCCTCCGGCCGGTGGCTACAGCATTGACCACCACGGCAAATCCAAACGCGGCAATCGCTGCGTAGAAGCCGTCGGCGGTGGCGACTCCGAGTCCGGAAACAAGGCCGTGGAGGCGGCCGCGGAGAAGGGTCCGCCTAAGGCAGAGAAAGAAGATCGGGCCGGGCGAGGCCGCGATCGCAAACCCGAGTGCGAATCCGCGGAGCAGCAGGCTGGACACCGCGGTCTCTCATCCGCGGAATTGTAGGCACTGGATGCTGAACGAGGCGGCGTCAGAGAAATCCGGGTCGTGGTAAATCGCGACGGCCGCGTGCCCGTCGCCTATGGTGTTAACCGGGATGTGCCAGCCATGATCCGGCGGCTCGTCACAATCGGCGTTGCCGTCCTGGGTCTTTTGATCGCCGGAGCTGTCGGCCTGGCAGCCTATCAGTCGCTTCATGCCCCTCTGCCGGCCTCGAGCAACACCTCGCTGTCTCCGGAAAACTGCTCCCCGGGCCCGTGCGCGGACGTGCAGGGCTTCACACTGTGGCTCTCGGACATCACCGTCAACGGAGACCTCGTGACCATGAACGTCAAGTTCCAGAACTCGAGCCCGGCGACGCACGCCTCACCCGAGGACCTTCAGCTGATCGATGCGAGCAGGCACGCGTCCGGCCTCGTCACGGATGCGCCGGGCTGCAATACGTGGAACCGCCACGAGTTCAGCAACGGCGCGATCTTCGGGCCGATCAGCGTGTGCTTTCGGGTCAGCAGCGCCACCAAACCATTCATCGTCAAGTGGTCTCCCGACCTCGGCCTTTTCTGCTGTGAGAAGGACATCCACATCACCTGAGACGCAGCGCGACCTCCGGGCGGTTGGTGATCAACGCGGTGACCCTCCGGTCGGCGAAGAAACGGGCGATTCCCGGCTCATCGTCGACGGTCCACACCCAGGCCGGGATGCCCCGGCTCTCACAGAAACGCAGCACGGTCAGCCTGGCGAGCTGCTGATGAACCGCCACGAAGTCGGCGTGGCAGCCCCCCAGCCGCCGCCCTGGAAATAGCTCGCCGAGACGGACGCGAAGCTTCATCCAGGGTGAGAGTCCGCCGATCTCCTCGCCGATCGAGAGGCCTGCTCGAACCTCTGGAAATTGTTCCTTGATGGCCCGGATCTCCGCGTCGGCAGAGGTGATGACGAGTTGGTCCACCGGGCAGCGGTCGAGCGCCGCGCGAACGATCTCGGACTCGTAGCCGGCCTCTTTGAGGTCGAGGTGGAGGCCGACACGCTTGGCGGCGACGTCGAGGAGCTCCTCGAAGGTCAACGCCTCGCGACCTAGCTCTTGAACAAGCTCGCGATAGGTGAGATCGCGGACCGCGCGTCCCGAGGCGGTACGCTCGTCGTGGTACACGACAGTGACTCCATCGCTGGTCCTGCGGACGTCGAACTCGACGTAGTCGACGCCGAGCTCGATGGCACTGCGATAGCGCTCCGCCGCCGGGACCCCATCGGCCACCTGCCCGCCGCGATGCGCACTGATAAGGGGAACGATTGCTTTCATCCGGTTGCAGGGCACATCATCTTGCCTGGACACTTATATCCCGTGGTCGCATCGAATCCGACGGTCGTGGTGAGCGGGGCCACCGGCGCGGTGGGCTCGGCGACCGCGAGGGTCCTGGCTGGACGCCGGGCACGCGTGATCTTGATGGCCCGCCCATCGGACCGCCTCGATGCGCTGGTCGAGAGCCTGGGTGGCGCCGAGAACCACATCTCGCAGGTACCAATCGATCTCGCCTCGATGCCCTCCGTGCGCTCGGCGGCGCGCGAGATCAACCGGTCCGGCGGCCACATCGACGCGCTGCTCAACGTTGCGGCCGTCTTCGTTGGGCGCTACCAGAAGACGTCTGACGGTTTCGAGCACATGCTCGCGACCAATTACTTCGGGCCATTCCTGCTCACCAACCTGCTGCGCGACCGGCTTCTGGCCGGCGGACGCGTGATCACGGTGGCAGCGCCTTCAACGACTCGTGTCGACATGCAGCGCCTGTTCTCCAAGGAGCACTTCGACGCGATGCACACGTTCGGCGCGACCAAGGCGCTTGACCTGATGTTCACCTTCGAGCTGGCGCGGCGGGCCAAGCGTTGGGACGTGCGGGCCAACGCGTTCCATCCCGGCCTGGTCCGTTCGGAGCTCATGCGCGAGGCGTCGCGACCGGTGCGAATGGCTGCGCGACTCGCCTCCCGCTCACCCGAGCGCGCCGCCCAGGACCTGGCCGAGCTCGCTCTTTCGCCCGCTCACGCCGGCACCACCGGCTGGTTCTTCAAGGGCGGGCGGCGCATCGATCCTCCCAAGACCGTGTCGGACCAGGCCGCCCAGGCCGCGCTGTGGCGGCGCACCGCGGAGCTGGTGGAGATGGAGATCGGGGGTTTTTAGCCGAGGCCCTGCGCCAGACCTTCGCGAGTCCTTCACACCGCGCTCACAAGTGCCCGGAAAGATGAAGCCTGTAGTCGTCAATCCGTTCAGCAAGGAGACATTTACATGAGACGCGGTTTCGGTTTGATCGGGCTGGTGGTCACGGCCATCCTGCTCACCATCGTCGGGGTGATCGCCTACAACGTGGGTTGGTCCGACGGCGTCGCGACGCACGTGCCCGCGGGCACCCAGCTGGCACCACCCTATTACTACGGGTACGGCCCCCACTGGGGCTTCGGGATCTTCGGCTTCTTCTGGTTCCTGTTCGTCCTGTTCATCCTGTTCGGGCTGCTGAGGTTCGCGTTCTTTGGACGCAGGCACTGGGGCGGCGGATGGGGCTACAAGGGCGGCCACGGTTACGGCGTTCCCCCGGCACGATCGGAATTGGACGAGCGGATGAAGGAGTGGCACAAGCAGGCGCACGGCGAGCAACCTCCTGCTCCGAGCACGACGCCTCCACCTCCGCCGCCTGACCAGCGAACGGTCTAGTTGAGTTGACTGAAACTAGGATGGTCGCCGTGGCTCTTCTAGGGGTCCCCATGAACTCACGCCATTGGCTCTGAGTTCATGGGGTTAACCATCCT
>DATBZR010000140.1:0-11981 GCA_036513095.1 Candidatus Dormiibacterota bacterium
CTTGGCGCGCTCGACGACTGCGTCGACTTCGTCCGCTGTCATGTTCGGCACGGCGCCGATCGTCTCGGCCGTTGCTGGGTTGATCACGTCGATGGTTGCCATGTGAGTTCTCCTATTCGGTGCGTAGGATCCCGCTCTCGCGGGTGAGGCGCTGAGCGAGGGCGACGGGGATGATCGTGACAGCGAGGATAAGGAACACGACGACGTTGACCTGCGGCAGCTGCTGGCCGAGGCGGATCTGGCCGAAGATCCAGATGGGCAGCGTGCTCTGCGCGCCCGCCGTGAACGTGGTCACGATCACCTCGTCGAACGAGAGCGCGAACGCCAGCATCGCGCCCGCCACGACGGCTGTGGAGATCAGCGGCAGCGTGACATCTCGGAAGACCTGGAAGCCGTTCGCGCCGAGGTCCATCGCCGCTTCGATGAGCGAACCCTGCGTTCGGCGGAGTCGCGCCAGGACGTTGTTGTAAACGACCACCATGCAGAACGTCGCGTGGCCGACGATGATCGTCCAGATCGAGAGGGTCACGCCGCCGAAGCTGAAGAAGGCGTTCAGCGCGATGCCCGTGATGATGCCGGGGAGCGCGAGAGGCAATACGAATAGAAGGCTCACCGCGTCACGTCCGAAGAACGACGCTCGATTGATCGCGAAGGCCGCGCAGGAACCGAGGACCAGCGCGATGGCGGTCGCCGCGAGGCCGGCCTGTACCGAAAGCAGCAAGGCGGTTCGGACGTTCGGGTCGTTCCACGTCGCGCCGAACCATTTCGTGGTGAGGCCTGGGATGGGCCAGCTCTCGATGTTCGACGTGTTGAATGCGTAGAAGAAGATCAAGAGGATCGGGATGAACAGGAAAAGAAGAACGAGGGCCGCCCAGGCCCGCAGCGCCATCGCCGACCAGAACCCGACGCTCACAGCGCCTCGAAAGCGCCCAGGCGCTGGGCCGTCAACAGGTAGACGGCCATGATCACGACAGGAACCATGGCCAGGGCCGCGGCGAACGGGATGTTGTTCGCGATGCCGACGTTGGCGTAAACGACGTTGCCGATGAACTGCGAGCCGGCCCCGCCGACCAGGATCGGCGTGATGTAGTCGCCGAGCGTCAGCGAGAACGTGAAGATCGACCCCGCGACGACGCCAGGCAGGGCCAGCGGCAGAACGACGTCGAGTGTGGTGCGCCAGCGCCGTGCGCCGAGGTCCGCGGCCGCTTCGAGCAGCGAATCGGGGACTCGCTCGAGAGCGGCGTAGGTGGGGATGATCATGAACGGCAGCCAGATGTAGGAGAAGACGAGCCACATCGCGGTGTTCGTGTAGCCGATGTTCGCTGCGGGCAGGCCGATCGACTGAAGGCTCCAGTTCAAGACCCCGGTGTGGTTGAGGATGAGGATCCACGCGTACACCCGCGCCAGGTAGCTGGCCCAGAGCGGGAGCAGCACGGCGGCGAAGATGAGGCTCTGCGTGCGGCGCGACGCGACCTTTGCCATGTAGTAGGCGAGAGGGAAGGCGAGGACGATGTCCGTCACGGTCACGAGCGCGGCGAGCCCCGCGGTGCGGCCGATGATCGTCCGGTACGTCGGGTCGCTGAGGATGGTCTGGAAGTTGTTCGTGTTCCAGACCTGAACGATCTGCGTCGTGAAGGGATCGATCGACCAGAAAGCCGTGATGAGCAGCAGGACCAGCGACGCGAGATAGATCAGCACGAACCACGCCATCGGAGGCATGAGCAGGAGGAGCGGGCGCAGCCACGGGAAGCGCCACAGGATCGAGCGAAAAGGGACGGCCCCGCCCCCCTTGGGGCGAGGCCGTCTTACCGCTTCAGCTGACATTTAGCCCTTGATCGTGGTCCAGGCCGAGACCCACTGGTCGTAGGGCACGCAGACCGTGGTGCCGTCCGGGCACTGCGCGATCGGCGTCTTCCAGAACTTGATCGAGTCGAAATACGCGGCCCCCTTGTCGGCGTGGTACTGCGCGCACGACCCCGCCTGGAGCGCCTCCATCTCGGCGCACGCCTTGATGTTGACCGGCGTCTCACCGAACGAAAGAGCCTGCATCGCCTGCACCTTCGGGGTGCTCACCCACTTGGTCCAGAGGTATGCGCAGTTGGGGTGGGTCGCCTTGGTGGCGAGCATCCAGGTGTCTGCCCACCCCGTGGCGCCCTCGCTCGGGATGGTTTCCTCGACGGGTGCTCCCGCCAGCTTGAGCTGAATGGTCTGGTAGGGCCAGGCGGCGCCAACGGTCACGTCGCCGTTCTGGAACAGCGAGATCTCGTCGGTCGCGAGCGCCCAGTACTTCTTGATCAGCGGCTGCTGCGCCTTCAACAGAGCGACCGCTGCGTCGAACTGCGGCTGCGTCAGCTCATATGGATCCGTGATCTTGAGGCTCGGCTTGGTCTTGCTCAGGTACAGCGCCGCGTCGGCGATCTGGATCGGGTTGTCAGGCACGGTGACCAACCCCTTGTTGGCCGGGTCGTAAATGACGCTCCAGCTCGTCGGCGGGTTGACGTACTTCTTGGTGTTGTAGAGCAGCGTGTTTGGACCCCACTGCAGCGAGATCCCGTAGTGGATTCCGGCGATGGTGTTGTATGGGGGAGCCTGGAAGTAAGGCTGGAAGTTGGTCCAGTCCGGGATCAACGCGGTGTTCATGGGCTTGACGTCGCCGCTGTAGATGAGGCGGAGGTCCGCGTCGCCGGAGGCCGAGACCATGTCCCAGTTGCCACCGCCGCCGTCCTTCATGAGGCTCACCATCTCGTCGGATGAGCCGGCGGGATGCTGGTTGACCTTGCAGCCCGTCGCCGCGGTGAAGGGATCGACCCACGACTTGTCCGCGTAGCCGTCCCACAAGACGAGGTTCAGCTGGCCTTCACCAGCCCCGATCGAAGTCGGCGGCGCGATCTTTGCCGTCGGCGGCACCTGCAGGGTCGGCCCGCTGGGCGCGGCGGTGGACCCGCACGCCGTCGCAGTGAGCACGATCGCCGCGGCCGAACATCCGAGCCGGATCCAGCCAGCCTGTCTAACACCCATCTTCCTTATTTCTCCTTCGTCTCGAGTACGTACGTGTGATCTGCCGTCCAGGCCAGCCTTACCCGCCGGCCCTGTAAGCTCGCCGCGTCGACCGCAGCGTCCATATTCTGGCGCACCGCGACCAGGTGCTCGCCTCGGTCGAGGCGCACGACGTAGCGCGTGGACATGCCCACGTACACAACCTCCTCTACCGTGCCGGGTTCCACCTGCATGCCTGGCCTTGGCGCCTCGTCCTCGTTGAGCATGCGGATCTTCTCCGGACGGACCACGAACCGCACGCCATCCCGAAGCAGCACGTTCGAGATGCCGATGAAGCCGGCGACGAACTCGGAGGCGGGCTTTTCGTAGACCTCGACCGGACTCCCGATCTGCTCGATGAGCCCGTTGGACATGACCGCGACACGGTCGCTCATGGTCAGGGCCTCCTCCTGGTCGTGGGTCACATAGACAAAGGTGATGCCAACCTCCTTCTGGATCTGCTTCAGCTCGATCTGCATCTCCTGTCTCAGCTTGAGGTCGAGGGCGCCGAGGGGCTCGTCGAGGAGCAGCACCTCCGGCTCGTTGATGACCGCGCGGGCGAGGGCCACGCGCTGCCGCTGGCCGCCCGACAGCTGGTTGGGGCGCCGCTTGTCCAATCCTTCCAGCCTCACCATGCGCAGAGCGCGGTCGACGCGCTTCTGGCGCTCGGCGCCTGCGATGTGCTTGATCCGCAGGCCGTACCCGATGTTCTGGGCGACGCTCATGTGCGGGAAGAGCGCGTAGTCCTGGAACACGGTGTTGGTGTCCCGTAGGTGCGGCGGCAGGGACGTGACATCGCGGCCGCCCAGCTCGATGCGGCCCGCGTCGGGACGCTCGAAGCCGGCGATCATCCGCAGCAGCGTCGTCTTGCCGGAGCCCGAAGGTCCGAGGAGCGTGAAGAACTCGCCTTCCTCGATGACGAGGTCGACGCCCGCGACCGCGACTACGCTGCCGTAGTTCTTACGGATCCCTTGCAGCCGGAGCGCGGGAGGCTTGGGTTTGTCGCTCAGTCGAGGGACGCCATGACGTGCTTGATCTGCGTGTACTCCTCGAGTGAGTAGATCGACATGTCCTTGCCGTACCCACTCTGCTTGTAGCCGCCGTGCGGCATCTCGTTGACGAGCGGGATGTGCGTGTTGATCCAGACCGTTCCGAACTGCAGCCGGCGCGCCATCCGCAACGCGCGACCGACGTCGCGTGTCCAGACCGATGCGGCGAGGCCGTAATCGACGCTGTTCGCCCACTTGAGCGCCTGCTCTTCGTCGCTGAACTGCTGCACCGTGACGACCGGACCGAACACCTCTTTCATCACGATCTCGTCCTGAGGCCCGTGTGGTACGACGACGGTCGGCGAGTACCAGGAGCCGGCCTTCTTGATCCGCGCGCCCCCGGTGAGCACTTCCGCTCCGGCCTTGCGCGCGCGATCGACGAAGCCGGACACGCGAACCGCCTGCTCCTCTGAGACGAGCGGGCCCATCTCGGTGTCATCCGCAAGCGGGTCTCCGACCTTGAGCGAGCTGACCGCGGGGACGAGATCGGCCAGGAGCTTGTCGTGGATTTTCGGTCCGGTGATGATGCGTGTGGCGGCCGTGCAGTCCTGGCCGGCATTGAAGAAGCCGCCGATCTTGATCCACTCCACGACCTTCTCGAGGTCGGCGTCGTCGAAGACGATCACGGGGGCTTTTCCGCCCAGCTCGAGGTGGACGCGCTTGAGCGTCGAGGCCGCCGAGCGCGCGATCTCTTTGCCGGTGGCAACGTCCCCGGTCAGCGAGACCATCGCGACTCCCGGATGGCGGACCAACCCGGCCCCCACCGGCTCGCCATCGCCGGTGATCACGTTCAAGACGCCTGGGGGCAGGATGTCCGCTGCCAGCTCGGCGAGTCGCAGGGCGGTGAGCGGTGTCCACTCCGACGGCTTCAGCACGACAGCGTTGCCCGCCGCCAACGCGGGACCGAGCTTCCACGCGGCCATCATCAGCGGGTAGTTCCAGGGGGCGATCGAGCCGACGACGCCGAGGGATTCGCGCCGGATGAAGCTCGTGAAGCCCGCCATGTACTCGCCGGCCGCCCGGCCTTCGAGCGCGCGAGCCGCGCCCGCGAAGAAGCGGAAGCAGTCGGCGATCGGTGGGATCTCCTCGGACTTCGTCGCGGCCAGTGGCTTGCCGACGTTCTCGGACTCGATCCGCGCGAGCTCGTCTCCGTGCTCCTCGATAGCGGTCGCGAGCTTGAGCAGTCGTTCGCTGCGATCGCGCGGAGTGCTGTCGAACCACACCTCGTCGTAGGCCTTGCGCGCGGCGGCGACGGCCCGGTCGACGTCCTGCTCGGTTCCCTTGGGCACGTGCGCGATGACCTTGCCGGTCGCCGGGTTGATGATCTCCTGCGTCTCGCCGCCGGTGCCGGGCGTCCACTCGCCACCGATGAACATCTCGTGGCGCTTCAAGGTCGTGCTCACGTTCCCCTCCCTACTTGTGTGTTGACCTGATCTCGGCGGCGACCTCGCTTAGCGCAGCGCCCAGGATGTCGAGCCCTTCGTGAAGCTGCTCGTCGGGGATGGTCAGCGGCATCAGCGTCCTGATGACGTTGTGGTGCGTCCCGGCGCGAAGCAGGATGAGGCCCTTCTCTCGCGCGACGGCGAGGACTCGCGCCGTCTCCGTGTCGGCGGGCTCTTTCGTTGCGCGGTCGCGCACCAGCTCCATCCCCGCCATCGCGCCCACCACCCGGACGTCGCCAACGATGTCGTGCTCCGCCTTCCAGCTCTGCATGCGCTCCTCGATGACTGAACCGATCCGCACGGCGCGTTCGGGCAGCTTCTCGTCCCGCATCACGTCCATCACGGCCACGCCCGCGGCGCAGGCGACGGGGTTACCGCCGTAGGTGCCGCCGAGACCGCCGGGGTCCGGGGCGTCCATCACCTCGGCGCGCCCGACGACGCCGGAGAGCGGGAAGCCGGCGGCCAGGCTTTTGGCGACCGTTACGAGGTCGGGCTGCACGCCCGAGTGCTCGATGGCGAAGAACTTGCCGGTGCGTCCGAAGCCGCTCTGGATCTCGTCGGCGATCAGCAGGATGCCGTGGCGCGAGGTGAGCTCGCGGAGCCGGCGCAGGAAGTCGGGCGGCGCCGGGACGAAGCCGCCCTCGCCCAGCACGGGCTCGATGATCACGGCGGCGACGCGCGAGGGCGAGACCTCGGATTCGAACAGGCTCTCGAGCGAAGCGATGGCCCGATCCGTGTTCCAGCCGCGGTACTCGTAGGGGAACGGGGACTGGTAGATCTCGGTCGCGTACGGACCGAAGTTCTGCTTGTAGGGGCTGACGGAGCCGGTGAGGCTGAGGGTGAGCAGCGTCCGCCCGTGGAAGCTGCCGCGGAAGCTGATCACGGCGGGGCGGCCGGTGAAGGACCGGGCGATCTTGACCGCGTTCTCGACTGCCTCGGCGCCGGTGCTGAAGAAGATCGCCTTCTTCGCGCCCTCGAGCGGTGCGACCTCGCACAGGCGCTCGGCCAGGCGCAGGTACGACTCGTACATCACGACCTGGAAGGACGTATGGGTGACGCGCTCGAGCTGGGCCCGGACGGCCTCCATTACGTGCGGGTGTCCGTGGCCGACGTTCATCACGCCGATGCCGCCTACAAAGTCGACGAACCGGCGCCCGTTGACGTCCCAGAGCTCAGAGCCCTTGGCCCGGTCGGCGACCAGCGGGTGGGCGGTGCTGATTCCTCGGGGGACGTACCTCGCCCGGAGTTCGGTCAGCTCCGCATCGAGGGACTGCTTCTCGACCTTCATCTGGGCCATTCAAGCAGATACGATCCGCGAGGTGGAGGGGGTCGACGCTGCCGTCGAGCGGCTGTGGCCGGGCCGGCGGGCGAACGTGACCGTGCTGGGCGGGGGCATCACCAACCACAACTTCAAAGTCGAGGTCGACGGGGCCGCCTACGTGCTGCGGATGGGCGGCGCCAAGACGGGCCTCCTGGGCATCGACCGGGCGGTCGAGCACGCGGCGAGCCTGCGGGCGGAGGAGATCGGGATCGGGCCGCCGGTGGCCGATTTCGTGGCGTCTGAGGGCTGGCTGGTGACCCGCTTCATCGACGGCCGGCCGATCGCCGTCGAGGAGATGCGCAGCCCGTCCACATTGCCGCGCGTGGCAGAGGCGCTGCGGCGCCTGCACTCGGCGCGGGCGATCCCGGGCCGGTTCGATTCATTCGCGGTGGTGGACACCTATCGATCCGAGGCCGAGGCGAATGGCGTCCAGATCCCTGGAGAGTTTGCGCGCGCGCGCGAGGTGGCCGAGCGAATCCGGGCTGCGCGAGGCCCGCAGCCGCTGGTGCCTTGCCACAACGACCTGCTCAACGCGAACTTCCTCGACGACGGGGGGATCCGGATCGTCGACTGGGAGTACGCGGGGATGGGCGATCGGTTCTTCGACCTCGCGAACTTTTCGGTGAACCACGAGTTCGGGTTGGAGGATGACGGGCGGCTGGTCGCTGCTTACTTTGGTGTCGAGCGCGCTTCTGATCTCGCGTCGGTGAGGCTGATGCGGTTCATGTCGGACTTTCGGGAGGCGATGTGGGGCGTGCTGCAGAGCGGGATCTCGCAGCTGGACTTCGACTTCAACGGATATGCCGCGAAGCACTTCGACCGGATGGAGCGAACTGCGGCGGACCCCGCTTTCGGCCGCTACCTGAGCAGGGCGTAGTACGGGAAATCTCTTAGAGGTCCACCCAAGCACCTAAACGAGTGCGGCGTCCCGAATGCTCAAAGCCACGCCGACATTACTCGCCATGCCGTTGGCGGACTAGCATTCCGGCGATGGGGCTTCGGGACAGGATGCTTGCCGGGTTTGCTTCTCAGCTTGGCAAACCGAGCGGGCTGCGCGGGCTGGTCGTCGGGACGATGCTCAACCGCACCAACCGCGGAATGATCGCGGATGCGGTGGATGCGCTCGAGCTCAAGCCAGGCGCGACCGCGGCCGACCTTGGGTTCGGCGGCGGAGTGGGGCTCGCGATGCTGCTCCAGCGGGTGGGGCCGCAGGGCCGCGTGCTTGGCGTTGACCTCTCGCCGACGATGGTGAGGCGCGTCTCGGGGCAGTTCGGCCGCGAGATCGCTGCGGGTCGCATGCGGCTCCATCTGGGGTCGCTCACCAAGTTGCCGCTGGAGGATGGTTCCGTCCAAGGCGCCATCACCGTCAACACGATCTACTTCATTGCCGAGCTGGATTCCGTGTTCTCAGAGCTGGCTCGCGTCATCACAAACGACGGACGCGTGGTCGTGGGCATCGGTGACCCCGAGAACATGGCCCACATGCCGATGACTGCCCACGGCTACAGGCTGCGCCCGGTGGATGACGTGGTCGCAGCGGCGAAGTCCGCCGGCCTGTCCCTTCAAGACCACCGACGGGCGGGTGAGGGCGACGCAGCCGCGCACTTGCTCCTCTTCGCGCACGCGTCCTCTTAGTGCCTGTCGGGCTCGCCGTTCCGATTCTTTCCGCAGCAGCGGTCTTCACGGCGTTGCTCTACCTATGGGGGGCAAGGAGACTCCGTAGGCGTTAGTAGTACTCCGAACCGCCCCCACCCTAACCCTACCCCGCTATCGCGGGAGAGGGGGAGATCTAGTTTCGCAGCACTTCCAGCACTTCTTCGCCGTATTTGCGCAGCTTCGAATCTCCCACGCCGGACACACGCAGGAGGTCGGAGAGATTTGTGGGCTGTGCAATGGCGATCGCGGCGAGGGTTGAATCATGGAAAACGACGTATGCGGGCACGCCCGCTGCTCGGGCAGTTTCTGAGCGCCACCGCCGGAGGCGGTCCATGGTCTGGACTGGGGCATCGACTCCGTTCGCAGTCCGATTCTTCGGGCTTGCAGTCTCCGTTGGTAGCGTCAAGAGCGGCGGAGTCCCCTTCGTTATCGCCTCGCGGCCTGCCGGCGTTATCTCGACCACCGGGTACTCACCTGAGCTCTGTCTCGCGAGCCCGGCTCCCACGAGTTCCGCCAGCAGCTGTCTGACGCGCTCGTCCTTCCATTTGTTCAACGCTCCATGGAAGGGCAGCTCTTGCACCCATGCCTGAGCGGTTGACCATTTCGTTCGGCGGCCTCCGAGCACAGCTGCCACGTTGGCCAGTCCCACGCGGCCGCTGAATCGCGCGATCGCCGCCAGGCCGGCTTTGACCGCTTCGACCGGCACCGCTTCCTCAGGAGGTCGCTCCGCCAGGCAGTTGTCGCAGGCGTTGCAGCGCCGCGCCACGCCCTGCTCGCCGAAGTAGTCCGCGATGCGTGCGTGCCGGCACTCGCGCATTTCGGCGTAGGCCATCATCTGCGCCAACCGCGCGTACGCGTGGTCCTTCAGCGGGGATCCGTCCTCGAGGCCGGACTGCTCGATGAAGAAGGCCTGGAGGTCGCGGTCGGCCGGGCTGTAGAGGAGCGTGCACTCCGCCTGCTGACCGTCGCGACCAGCGCGGCCGGCCTCCTGGTAGTACGCCTCGAGGCTGCCGGGCAGGTCGTAGTGGATAACGCGCCGGATGCCGGCGATGTCCACGCCCATTCCAAATGCCGACGTGGCGACGACGACTTTGGTGCGGCCTTCCGTGAAGTCTTCTTGAATGCGGCGGCGCAATAACGCCTCCTGGCGGCCGTGGTAGCAAGGCACCCCCAGGTCGGCGGCCACCTCCTCGGCGGCTCTGACGGTGCCGACGTAGATGAGAGCCTGCTGCGCCGAGCCCGGTAGAAGGTGGTGCAGCTGCTCGCGCTTGGCGCGATCGCCCCTGCAGCGAATCACCGAAAGGGTCAGCGTCGGCCGGTGGAAACCTGTGACCGAGATGAATGGATCCTTCAGGTTGAGCGAGGTGGCGATATCTGCCCGCACCTGGGGCGTCGCCGTCGCGGTGAACCCTGCCACCGGTGGCCGGCCGCAAGCCACGATCGCCGCGGCCAGGAGGCGGTAGTCGGGCCGGAAGTCGTGGCCCCAGGTGGAGATGCAGTGCGCCTCGTCGACCACCACGCGGCGCACATGCAGCTCGGCGAGCCTTTCCATGAACCCTGGGCGCCCAAGACGCTCGGGCGCCAGGAACAGCAACCGGTATTCGCCTTCTATTGCTTTGCGGAGCCGGTCCACTTGCTCCGAGCGCTCCACTGACGAGTTGATGAAGGTCGCGGCGACGCCGCGCCCGGTGAGCCGGTCGACCTGGTCCTTCATCAGTGCGATGAGCGGCGAGACGACCATCGTCAGGCCGCCCTCGACGACCGCCGGCACCCAGTAGCTGATGCTCTTTCCGGACCCGGTGGGCGCCACCGAGAGCACGTCGCGTCCCGCAAGCATCGCCTCCACGACCTCCGCTTGACCTTGACGAAATTCGTCGAGCCCGAAGACCTCGCGAAGCACGCCCTCTGCGCTGGAACTCACCCTCGGGATTCTGACTGAATACCGAAACCGGGCCAGCCCTCTTTACATCGACGCGGGATCGGAAAGGAGATCGTGGAGCACGATCGCCGGATCGTTCAGGAACTCTCTGGTGATGCGCACGTGATCCAGGTCGTCCCAGGACGCTTGCGTAGGGCCGGCTTCTGCAAGCACGTAGATCAGCGCGCCTGGAAAGCTCATCACGATCGGCGAATGCGTGGCGACGATGAACTGGGAGCCTTCATTCGCGAGCTGAGGGGGATCTAGGCCCGCACCCTTGCTCCGGAGGGGTCGTAGAGCGGTTCTTTGGCGATTTGGCCTGCGACCCAGGTGCCGAAGATCTCCACCTCGACCGGGGTGCCGACCGCGGCGGTCGACGGCACGTATGCGTACGCGATCGACTTCTCAACGGTGTAGCCGTAGCCCCCGCTTGTCACTCGCCCTACCACCTCGCCTCCGATTCGCACCGGTTCTGAGCCCAGGGCGACTGATCGCGGATCGCTCAGGACCAGGCACGCCAGCTTTGTCGGCGCCGGAGTCTCGCGCTTCTTCAACAGCGCCGAACGTCCGATGAAGTCGCCCTTGTCGAGCTTGACGCAGAAGGCCAGGCCGCTCTGGTACGGGTCCGACTCGGGGCCGATATCGCTGCCCCACACTCGGTAGCCCTTTTCCAGCCGCAGCGAGTCCACCGCTTTGTAACCCGCCGCGACCAGGCCTTTGTCGTGACCCGCGTCCCAGATCGTGTCCCAGAGCCGCATGCCGAACTCCGCCGGGCAGTACAGCTCCCAGCCCAGCTCGCCCACGTACGTGACGCGGAGCGCGAGGCACGGCACCGAGCCGACCGCCAACTGCTGCGCGGTCATGAACGGGAAGGCTTCGTTGGCGATGTTGGTTTGCGTCAGCGGCTGGAGGATGGCGCGGGCGGCGGGTCCCCACAGCCCGATGCACGCGTACGCCGAGGTGACGTCCTCGATGTGCACCGATCCGTTCTCCGGCGCGTGGTCTCGGATCCAGAACAGGTCGTGCTGGCCGAACGCGGTGCCGGTGATGACGCGAAAGCGATCCTCCGCCAGCCGCGTCACCGTGAAGTCGCACTCGATTCCGCCGCCGTCGTTGAGCATCTGGGTGTACGTGAGCGCGCCGACCGCGCGCGCCACCCGATTGTCGGTGAGCGTTTCCAGGAACGAGGCCGCGCCGGGCCCGCTCACCTCGATCTTCGCGAACGACGTGAAGTCGAAGATGGCCGCCGATGTGCGGCACGCGGAGTGCTCGGCGCCGATCGCCGGCGACCACAGTCGGCCGGCCCATCCGCGCGGGCGCTGTGACTCGTCTCCGTGCGCGCTATTCGGCTCGAACCAGTTGGCGCGTTCCCAGCCCGACTTCTCGCCGAACGCGGCGCCGAGCTGTGAGAGGCGCGAATAGATGGGCGAGAGGCGGAGAGGGCGGCCGGCGGTGCGCTCGTGGCCGGGATACTTGACGTCGTAATAGGTCGAATAGACCTCAACGGTGCGGGCGAGCGTGTATTCGCGGCTGGTGTAGTGGCGGCCGAACCGCCGCGA
>DATBZR010000141.1:0-34357 GCA_036513095.1 Candidatus Dormiibacterota bacterium
GAGGAAGGTTGGGATTGGCTACCGCGAGATGCTCGACACCGTCGGGACCAAGCTTCTGAGGCGCGGGTTCTCGACCCCCGTCGTGCGGGAAGCGTGCCGGTCCGTGCTGTCGGGAGCGGCCCAACCGCCCGAAGACTAAACTTTTCCTTCCGCGGCGCTTTACAGCGCCCGCAGTCATTGAGCCAACCCGACGCGGGGCTATGAGTCCTGCATTGGATCCGCACTTTGACAATTGAATACATGAGGTGCATGTCACATGCCTATCTACGTCTACGTACCGATTCTGGTGGTGGTGGCATTGGCTGTCGGATTTGGAGTGGCCTACTTACTGCTCCGGCGCCGGCAGAACGATGGGAGCAGCGCACTGGAGATCAAAGCCCAGCAGGCGCTGTCGGAGGCCGAAACGACGGCCAAGGAGAAGCTCCTAGAAGCCAAGGAGGAAGCGGTCCAGATCCGCACCGCCGCCGAACAGGAAGCCCGCGAGTATCGGGCACAGTCGCAGCAGATCGAAAAGCGCCTTCTTCAGAAGGAGGAGAACTTCGACCGCAAGGGTGAGGATCTCAACCGGCGCGAGCGCGAGCTCGGCAGCAAGGAGAAGGGGCTGGATGAGGTGCGCGCCCAGCTCGACGACAGCGTCCGCCAGCAGGAGAAGGAGCTTCAGCGGGTCGCCAATATGACCCGTCAGGAAGCCTCGGGGATCCTGATGGCGCAGGTCGAGCAAGAGCTTCGCAACGAGGTCGCCCGCAAGGTGCGCGAATCCGAGCTGGCGGCCCGTGACGAGAGCGAGCGTAGGGCTCGTGAGATCGTCACCGAGTCGATTCAGCGCATCGCCGCCGACCAGACCGCAGAGGTCTCGGTCTCGGTGCTGCCGCTTCCGACCGACGAGCTCAAGGGACGGATCATCGGCAAAGAAGGGCGCAACATCCGCGCCCTGCAGCAGGCGACCGGGATCGACCTGATCGTCGACGACACCCCGGAAGCCGTCATCATCAGCGGCTTCGACCCCGTCCGCCGTGAGGTGGCGCGGGTCGCGCTGAACAAGCTCATCGTGGACGGCCGGATCCATCCGGCCCGCATCGAAGAGATCGTCGCCAAGTCCCGAGTAGAGGTCCTGCAGAGGGTCAAAGAGGAAGGAGAGGCGGCGGTCCTGGAGGTCGGCCTGCAGGGACTTCATCCCGAGGTCGTCCGCCATCTCGGCATCCTGCGTTTTCGCACCAGCTACGGGCAGCAGGTGTTGAACCACTCCAAAGAGGTCGCTTATCTCGCCGCCATGATGGCGGCGGAGATCGGCGCCGACGTTCGAATCGCCAAGCTGTCGGGTCTCTTGCACGACATCGGCAAGTCCATCGACCACGAGGTCGAGGGCTCGCACGCCGTGATCGGAGCGGACCTGCTGCAGCGACACGGCGTTCCTAAAGAGGTCGTGCACGCTGTCAGGGCTCATCACTACGACGAGGAACCGCACAGCATCGAGGCGCTGTTGCTGATCGCGGCCGATGCGATCTCCGCTGCCCGCCCGGGAGCGCGCAGGGAGTCGCTGGATGCTTACGTCAAGCGGCTCGAGAAGCTGGAGGAGATCGCCAACTCCTTCGAAGGCGTTCAGCAGTCTTACGCGATCCAGGCCGGACGCGAGGTCCGGATCCTGGTGAAGCCGGAGCAGATCGACGACACCGCCGCTCAGCTCATGGCACGCGACATCGCAAAGCGCATCGAGAGCGAGCTCAGTTTCCCAGGCCAGATCCGAGTCACGGTGGTGCGGGAGACCAGGGCAGTCGAATACGCCAAGTAGTTACGTCCCAACTTCTAATCCTTCCCCCCTCGGGGGAAGGCCTGGATGGGGGGCGGACCATATAGGTCAACAAGAGGGAGTCCCAGCTCGGGACTCCCTTTTCTGTTTCCGGCTAGCCTTGACGAAGCGTGGGTGACGAGTTCCGAATCCTATTCCCACCCCACGAAATCTTCGATCTCGCGGGGACCCCGGGTTGCCTTCGATCTAGGCTGACGTAATGTCGGACGAACTTCGCATTTTGTTCGTCGCGGATGTGGTGGGCCATCCGGGCCGGGATGCGGTCAAGGCGATCCTGCCAGGCCTGAAGAACGAGGTCCATGCCGACCTTGTGATCGTCAACGGAGAGAATGCCGCCGGCGGATTCGGGCTCACCGCCAAAATCGCGGCTGAGATCAAGTCCGCGGGCGCCGACGTGATCACCACCGGCAACCACGTCTTTTCGCAGAAGGAGTTCGTGCCTGAGCTCCCAGGCCTGGAGCGGGTGCTTCGACCGGCGAACTACCCTCCCTCGGCGCCGGGACAGGGATGGTGGGTGGTCGAAGCCGGTGGGAAGCAGGTTCTCGTGATGAACCTGATGGGCCGGATCTTCACCTCGGACACCCTGGACGATCCGTTTCGCGCCGCAGATGCCATCCTGGCCGCCAATCCGGATATCAAGATCGTCTTTTGCGACATGCACGCCGAGGCCACCTCGGAGAAAACGGCCATGGGCTGGTATCTGAACGGTCGGGCGAGCGCCGTGGTCGGCACCCATACCCACATCCCGACGGCTGACCACCGGGTGCTCCCCGGCGGGACGGCCTACGTGACGGATGTCGGCATGGTCGGGCCGAGAGACAGCTGCATCGGGATGGACAAGGATGTCGTCCTCCAGCGGTTCCTGACGGGCGTGCCCAACCGGTTTGTCGTGGCGTCAGGACCCGTGACATTCAATTCGGTACTGGTTACCATTAACAACTCCACCGGACGAGCCACGTCGATCCAGCGAGTCGATCGCGAACATGTTTGAAGGGGTTCCAGCAACAATGACCGTCGAGCGCGTTCCAGTAGAGGTGTTGAAAGTTTCGGCTACCTCCAAACCTGTTGCCGTCGCCGGGGCCATTGCGGGCGTGATCCGCAGCAAGGGCCGGGTGGAGGTCCAGGCGATCGGGGCAGGCGCCATCAACCAGGCGGTCAAGGCAATCGCGATCTCGCGTGGCTATGTCGCCCCCGGCGGACTAGACCTGGTCTGCATCCCGGCTTTCATCGACATCTCCATCGACGGCGAGGAGCGCACCGGCATCCGTCTGCTCGTGGAGAGTAGATAACGGGTCAGCCGAAGGCACCCTCTCCCCTCAGGGGAGAGAGACGTGGGGAGCGATCAATAAGTCCCATCCTCATTGCGCCTGCGCATAGGGGCGCGAGAACCAACTCGCGCTCGTTCAACATCTGGACGATCGGCTGCCAGATGAACCTCGCCGACTCGGAAGACCTGGCGCGGCGGCTGCTTGCCGCCGGCTACGTCGAAGACTCCCTCGAACGCGCCGACATTGCCATCCTCAACACGTGCGTTGTCCGCCAGGCGTCAGAGGATCGCGTGTACTCCAGGCTGCACGAGCTCAAGCAGTGGAAAACTGCTGAACGGACCATAGCCGTCACCGGGTGCATAGTCGGAAAGGAAGGTGATGTGCTGCGCGGGAAATTCCCGCAGCTCGACGCCGTGGTTCCGATCGGCCAGTACGAAGACTTCCTCGCGACCCTGGAGGCTCGGTACGACTACTCGCAGGGGGAAGCTCTTCCGCAAGCGGGACGCACCGGCATCAGCCACTACGTGCGCGTCATCCAGGGGTGCGACCACAACTGCACGTTCTGCATCGTGCCGAAGGTGCGCGGTCGCGAGCGCCACGTGCCGATGGACGACGTGGTCGCGGAATGCCTGCAAGCCGTGGCCGACGGGGCCAGGGAGGTCGTGCTGCTGGGCCAGAACGTAGACGACTACACGGACCCGACGGGGCGGGGAGGGCTCGCTGGGCTTGTCCGCGAGGTCGAGCGAATTCCTGGCCTCAAGCGCCTTCGCTTCATGACTTCGCACCCGCAGGACCTCGAGATGGAGCTCCTTGAGGTGATGGCCGCCAGCGAGGTCATCTGCCGCGAGCTGCAGCTGCCTGTGCAGTCGGGTGATGACACGATCCTCAAGCGGATGGCTCGTGGCTACCAGATGCGGCACTACCGGGCGATCGTGGAGCGAGCGCGAAACCTGATGCCGGACCTCGGCCTTGTCACGGATGTCATCGTCGGTTTCCCTGGAGAGTCCGAGACCGCGTTTCAAAACACGCGTGCCCTGCTCGAAGAGATGGAGTTCGACGTGGTGCACCTTGCGATGTACTCACCCAGGCCTGGCACATACGCGGCGGGCCGGATGGAGGATGACGTTCCGCACGAAGAGAAGCTCCGCCGTCTGAACGACCTGCTCGCGCTGCAGCGGGAAATCGCAGCTCGTAAGACGGGGCGATGGATCGGTCGCGACGTCGAGGTCCTGATCGAGGGCAGAGACGAGCTGCATCGTCCGTACGGAAGGATCCGGCAGGGCAAACGAGCGATCGTGATGATGGGTGGCGAAATCGCTCCAGGCGAGCTCATGAACATTCGCGTGCTTCAGGCAACAGCCGGACAGCTCCTGGGAATGCGCAACCCCACGAAATCGGAGCCTGCGGCGTGATTTCGCGGGGACCCCTAGGCGCAGCGTGACCGAGGTTGCTCTCACCCCGGTGATGCGCCAGTACCGGGAAGCGAAGGAGCAGCACCCCGACGGGATCCTGATGTTCCGGCTCGGCGACTTTTACGAGATCTTCTTCGAGGATGCCGAGGTCGCAGCGCCGGTCATGGGCGTGACGCTCACCTCGCGACCTCTCGGGAAGACCGGACGCGCACCCATGTGCGGGGTGCCGCATCACGCGTGGCAGTCATACGTTGGCAAGCTGCTGCGTGCCGGACACAAGGTCGTGATCTGCGACCAGGTGGAGGCTGCGGTCAAGCACAAGGTGGTTCGCCGAGACGTGACACGCGTCCTGACGCCAGGCACAGTGCTCGAGGACGCGTACCTCGACCCGTCGCGCGCCAACTACCTGGTTGCGGCGTGGACACGCGGCGCCGACGCCGGCCTGGCGGCGTGCGAGGTTTCCACGGGCGAGCTGCTCCTGTGCCAGCTCCCGCGTGAGCGCTTGACCGCGGAGCTCCAGCGGCTGGCGCCTGCCGAGCTGCTCACGCCTCCGGCGATCGAGGAGTACCGGTTCGACCCGGTCCGCGGACAGCAGCGGCTGCGCGACCTCCTGGGGATCGCGTTTCCGGCCTCGATCGGAGCGGCCGATGCTCCTCTCGCGGTCGGGGCGGCCGGAGTGGTGCTCGACTACCTGAAGCAGAACCAGGCCCACATCGCGCCTGGATCCTTCAGCGTTCGCACCTACTCACCCGACTCGACGATGTCGCTCGACGCAGCGACCGTGCGCAACCTGGAGCTGCCGGCCTTAACGGAGCTGATGGACCGCACGCGCACACCTATCGGAGCCAGGCGCCTCCGCTCATGGCTCGGGGCGCCGATGCGTGACGCGGAATCGATCGAGCTGCGCCTCGGTGCCGTCGCGGAGCTGGCCTCGTCGGCCGATTTGCGAGAAGCGCTGGCGACCGCCTTGAAGCCGGTGGGCGACCTCGAGCGCCTGACCTCGCGCGCCGCCCAGGGCCACGCGAGCGCTCGAGAGCTCGTCGCGCTTCGCCGAGCCCTGGAAGCAATCCCGTTCCTACAGAACGCCGTTGCCGCCTGCGAAGCGCTGGTCACGCGCGAGCTCGCGGGCCAGGTCAGCGCAGCGCCCGAGCTTGCGCAGAGCCTCGCCCGGGCGCTGGTCGAGGATCCACCCGCGTTCGCGCGCGAGGGCGGCGCAATCAGGCCTGGCTACGACCCCGAGCTCGATGGCATCGCCGAGGCTTCGCGCAGCGCCCGCGAGTGGATCGGCGCCCTGGAGGCCTCTGAGCGGCGAACGACCGGAATCCGTTCCCTGAAAGTCGGATTCAACAAGGTCTTCGGCTACTACATCGAGGTCAGCAACGCGAACGCCATCGCGCTGCCGGACGATTACGTTCGCAAGCAGACGCTGACCGGCGCCGAGCGCTACCTGACGCCGGAGCTGAAAGAGAAGGAGGCGATCGTCCTCACCGCCCAGGAGCGGATCGCCGCGCGGGAGATCGAGATCCTGCGTGACGTCGGCGCCGCCGTGGCCGAATCAGCGGCCATCCTCCGTTCGAGCGCCAGGGCCATCGGGATGATCGACGCCCTGCTCAGCCTGGCAGTGACCGCCGCCGACCACGCGTGGCGCCGGCCCGAGGTAAACGCCGGGCTGAAGCTCAGCATCAAGGGCGGCCGCCATCCGCTGGTGGAGCGTGGCCTGCCCGCGGGGGTCTTCGTGCCGAACGACCTGGAGCTGGACCCTGCGGCGGACCAGATCGTGATCCTCACGGGACCCAACATGGCGGGCAAGTCGACGTACCTGCGGCAGGCCGCCGTGATCGTTCTCCTCGCTCAGTGCGGAAGCTTCGTTCCAGCGGACAGCGCGGTCGTGGGGCTCGCCGACCGCATCTTCACCCGGGTGGGGGCGCACGACGACATCACGGCGGGTATGTCGACGTTCATGGTCGAGATGACCGAAACGGCGAACATCCTCAACCACGCGACGCGGTCCTCGCTCGTGATCCTCGACGAGGTGGGGAGGGGGACGTCGACCTACGACGGCTTGTCGATAGCCCAGGCCGTGGTCGAGTACCTGCACGACTCGCCGAAGCTCGGGTGTCGCACCCTGTTCGCGACGCATTATCACGAGTTGACCGCCCTTGCGGAACGGCTGCCGAGGGTATGCAACCAGCGTGTCGAGGTGCTGGAGGACGGAGAGACCGTTCGCTTCCTCCATCGGGTCGTGCCGGGTGGCGCGGACCGGTCATACGGCATCCACGTTGCTGCGCTGGCCGGGCTTCCGTCGGGCGTCATCGCGCGGGCTCGGCAGGTGCTCGGGGAACTGGAGCGCCAGCGGCCGCTGGAGCCGCCCGAGCAGCAGCTGGGACTGCCCATCGAGCTGGCTCCCGACCCGCTGCGCAAAGAGTTGGAGGAGCTCGAGCCAGACTCGCTCAGCCCGCTCGAAGCGTTGCAGAAGCTGTATGAGCTGCGGGCGAGGCTCTCGCCTTGAGCGAGCCAATTCGACTGCTTGCTCCTGAGGTGGCGGACGCCATCGCCGCGGGCGAGGTGATCGAGCGGCCGGCATCGGTGGTCAAAGAGCTCGTCGAGAACGCGCTCGACTCGGAGGCGCGGCGGATAAACATCGACGTGCGCGGGGCGGGGAGGACGTCGATCCGCGTCAGCGACGACGGTGCGGGCATCCCCGCGGACGAACTTGCCATCGCCTTCGTCCGGCATGCCACCAGCAAGGTCTCAAATCTCGCGGACCTCAATGCGATCGTCACCTTCGGTTTCCGCGGCGAGGCTCTCGCAAGCATCGCGGCGGTGTCTGACGTCGAATGCTCGAGCGGCGGGGCGACAATTCGCATCCGTGCCGGCGAAGCGGTCGAGCGGGGATCAGGCCCTCTGCTCCCAGGCGTGACGCTCGAGGTGCGAGATCTTTTCGCCAACGTGCCGGCGCGATTGAAATTCTTGAAGAGCGATGCGACGGAGGTCGCTGCGATCAAAGAAGTCGTGGGCGCATTTGCGCTGCTCCATCCCCACGTGCGATTTCATCTGACGATCGATGCCCGCGTCGCCGTGAGCACGACCGGTGACGGCGACCGGCGCCGCGCGATCGCTTCGGTGTTCGGCGCAGCGGTCGCCGCGGAGGTGCTCGAGATCGTAGGTATGCCATTGGCGTCTGGGATGGTCAGCCAGCCGCGCTTGAGTCGCGGCAGCCGTGACGGAATCGTGCTCGCGGTCAACGGACGCCCTATCAGCTCGCGAGCTCTCGTGTACGCGCTCGAGGAGTGCTACCAGGGACGCCTGGAACGGGGACGCCATCCGGTCGCCGTGATCGATATCGAAATCGATCCGGAGCTGGTCGACGTCAACGTCCATCCGGCAAAGAGGGAAGTCCGCTTTCGTGACGAAGGCACGGTGTTCGCTGCACTGCAGCGCGCGGTACGAGCGGCGCTCGATGGCAGCGAGCCGTTTCGCTATCGCCCCGTCGAGTCGGTGCCGGCGGTCGCGGCGAGTCACATCACGCCCCAGCTCACGATTCACGAGGCGGCGATCGCACTCGCGACCGCAGAGCCGGCCACTGCGCGGGACGCCGAAGCGGCGGTGCTGCGGCCGATCGGCCAGGCGGGCCCGGGCTATCTCGTGGCGGAGGGCCCTCATGGGCTGGTGCTGGTCGACCAGCACGCCGCGCACGAGCGAGTGCTCTACAACCGGCTGCTCGAGCGGCTCAGTTCTGGCCGCGGGATGAGCCAGCCTCTGCTGATCCCTCAAGCGGTGGACGTCGAGCCGGCCCTGATTGCCGCCGCGGCCGACCATCGTGCCGACCTTGCCAGGCTCGGGCTCGAGTACGAAGAGTTCGGGCCGCGGAGCCTGCGCATCACGGCCGTGCCGGTCGAGATGCCGGCGGGTCGGGCCACCGCGGCCGTCCAGGAGACGCTGGCGGCGCTCGCCGAGAACCGAGGGGACGGGGCGCTGGAGAAGGCCGCCGCAGCCCTGGCCTGCCACTCGGCGGTTCGCTTCGGCGATGTCCTGGATGTCGCAGAGCAACGCCGCCTGCTCGCCGACCTCGAATCGACGGAGGATTCAATCACCTGCCCGCACGGGCGTCCGACCCGGCTGCTCGTCGAATGGCAGGAGCTCACGCGGCACTTCCGCCGAAACTACTGAGCTCGTTGCGGGTTCCCGTCATCGTCGGCCCGACAGGAATCGGCAAGTCTCAGCTGGCTTTCCGGCTCGCGCTGGTGCTGGGCGGCGAGATAGTCGTTGCCGATTCGAAGCAGGTCTACCGGCGTTTGGACATCGCGACGAACAAACCGAGCTCGGAACAGAGAGAGCAGGTTCGATACCACATGGTCGACTTCGTCGACCCCGCAGAAGGCTTCAACGCGGCGGAGTACATCCAGGGCGCGCGAGCCGCGATCGCCGACATTGCCGCCCGTGGCCGCACGCCGATCGTCGAGGGCGGCACGATGCTTTACGTGGATGCCCTCTGCGATGGCTTCAGCCTCACGGGCGTTCCACCGAACCCTCGTCTGCGAGCCGAGCTCGAAAGCCTTGAGGTCTCTGAGTTGCGCGAGAGGCTGCTCTCGCTCGACCCCGACCCGGGAGTCGAGCTGCAGAACCCCGTCCGCATGATTCGAGCCATCGAGGTTCTGCAGGCGGCTGGTCCGCCGCTTCGCCGCCTGCGCACGCGTACGCCGCCGCCATGGGAAGCCGCACGCATCGGCCTATCCGCGCCGCTCGACGTGATCGACCGCCGTCTCGAGGAGCGCAGCCGGCAGCAAGTCGCGCGTGGGCTCGTGGCCGAGACGCGATCGGCACTCGAGGCAGGCGTTCCCGCCAGTGCTCCAGCTCTGACCGGCATCGGATACGCCGACACTCTGGTGCATATCAGCGGTGAGCTGACGCTCGACGAGCTGCCTCTTGCGATGGCCCGCTCGAATCGCCGCTACGCGCGAAGGCAGATGCGATGGTGGAGACGCGATCAGCGGGTCAGGTGGTTCGAGATCGAGCCCGATCCCTTGCCCGGTATCCTCAACTACGTGAGAGCCACAGCTTGAGCAAGACGGACCACCCCGGCGCGATCCGCCTGAGCAAGATCCCGCCGTATCTCTTCGCCGAGATCGACCGCAAGGTGCAGGAGAAGAAGAAGGCCGGAGTCGACGTCATCTCGCTCGGCATCGGCGATCCCGACCTGCCGACGCCGCCGCGCATCGTACACGTCCTGCAGGAGGCCGCCGCCGATCCCGCCAACCATCGTTACGCGTCGTACTTCGGCCTGGCCGAGCTGCGTCAGGCGATCGCCGATTGGTATGGAGATCGATCTGGCGTAACTCTCGATCCATCGACCGAGATCCTGCCCACGCTCGGATCGAAAGACGGCATCGCGCACGTGCCTCTCGCACTGGTCGACCCGGGCGACGTAGTGCTCGCCCCCGACCCCGGCTACACCGTCTACGTGACCGGGGCCCTGATGGCGGGCGCCGAGCCGTACACCATGCCGCTCACCATCGAGAACAACTGGCTTCCCGACCTGGACGCGATACCCCAAGAGATCGCGCAGCGCGCGCGGCTGATGTGGCTGAACTATCCGAACAATCCGACGGCCGCCGTCGCGGATCGCGACTTCCTGGAGCGCGCGGTCGCTTTCTGCCGCCGGCACGACATCATCCTGTGCCACGACGCGCCGTATTCCGAGATCGCCTTCGACGGATATCGTCCGCTGACGCTGTTCGAGATCCCGGGCGCGAAAGAGATCGGTCTCGAGTTCCACTCCCTTTCCAAGACTTTCAACATGACCGGCTGGCGCATCGGCTGGGTGTGCGGCCGCGCGGACCTGGTGGGGTTGATCGGCCAGCTGAAAACAAACATCGACTCCGGGATCTTCCAGGCGGTGCAGTGGGCCGCGATCGAGGCGCTGAATGGGGGAGACCAGGAGACGCGAGCCGCTTGCGACGCGTACGCCAGGCGTCACCGGCTCGTCGCGGACACGCTCAACGACATCGGCTGGAACATCAAGCCTCCGCGCGCCACCTTCTATGTGTGGGCGCCGGTGCCGCCCGGCTATGACTCGATCGGTTTTGCTGCTCACGTGCTGGACGAGGTCGGGGTCAACCTCACGCCGGGCGTCGGCTTCGGCGCGCACGGTGAGGGCTACTTCCGGCTGTCGGTCACAGCGCCGGACGCTCGCCTCGAAGAGGCCATGGCGCGGATGAGGAAGCTCAAGCTCTGAAATCCCCACGAAATCCGAGGCTTCGCCGCGATTTCGTGGGGGCCCCTTTCAAATGATCACGACCAGGTCCCCGCGAGAGCGGGCCTACCTCATCGGCGTTCTGCTTCCAGGTTCAACCGAGGAATTGGTGCGCGAGCAGATGGTCGAGCTGGCGGACCTCGCGCGCACCGCTGGCGCCGACGTGGTGGGTTCGGACGTGCAGAGGCGCGGCCAGGTCGATGCCAGGCACTTCATCGGCATGGGCAAGGTCGAGGAGCTGCGCGAGATGAAGCTCGAAGGCGGCTTCGACGTGATCATGTGCAACGAGGACCTCAGTCCGCGGCAGCAGAGAAACCTCGAGCTCGATTTGAAAACCAGGGTGCTCGACCGCACCGAGGTCATCCTCGAGATCTTCGCCCAGCATGCACGCACTCATGAAGGCCGCCTCCAGGTCGAGGCTGCGCGGCTGCACCACCTCCTGCCGCGCTTGATCGGCGCCTACGCGTACGACCGCCAGGTCGGCGGCCGGCGAGGCGGTGTCGGCGCGCGTGGTGGTTTCGGCGAGCAGCAGATAGAGGTGGAACGCCGCCGGATCCGCCGGCGCATGCGAGACCTGGAACGGCAGATCGAGCTGGTGCGCACCCAGCGTCACCAGCAGCGCACCGGGCGCCGCCGCGCCGCCCTGGAGACGGCGGCGATCGTCGGCTACACGAACGCCGGCAAGTCCACGCTGCTCAACGCCCTGACCGGCGCCGGCGTCCGCGCTGAGCACAAGCTGTTTGCGACGCTGGATCCGACCACTCGAAAGGTCGCGCTGCCCGCCGGCCGCGAGCTGCTCATCACGGACACCGTCGGCTTCATCCAGAAGCTTCCAACCGACCTCGTGGCCGCCTTCAGGGCGACGCTCGAGGAGGTCACCGAGGCCGACCTGATCGTCCAGGTCATGGACGCGAGCTCGCCGGCGGCCGAGGAGCAGGCCGCGACAGTGGAGCAGATCCTCGGGGAGCTGGGAGCAGCCGACAAGCCACGGGTCGTGGCTCTGAACAAGGTCGACCTCATGGGACCCGCCTCCCGGCGCCGTGCGATCGGCGCGCTGTCGAGCCGCTATCCCGGGGCCGTGCCGATCTCGGCGACCAAGCAGACGGGATTCGCCGAGCTGCTGGACGCGATGGACCAGGCCAGCCGGAGCGACATCGTGAACATCGAGATCCTCGTGCCGTACGGCAGCGAGCGCGTGCTCGCAACCTTACGAAAGGTCGGTGGTGTGGAGCGCACCGAGTACGTCGATGGCGGAACCAGGGCGTGGGGCTGGGTGCCCCGGCATGAAGCGCGCCGGTTTGAGGCCTACCAATCCTGACTGCGCGCTGAACGCAGCCTCGGTGCGCCCGGCCCTAGCGGAACATCCTGATCACGCCGCGCACCACTCCGACCAGGCTGACGTTGGTCGTCACGATCGGTTCGTAGGCAGGATTCTCAGCGATCAGCTTCACGTGCCCGTTGCCGCGCTCGAAGCGCTTCACGGTCGCGTCACCATCGACCATGGCAACCACGATCGTCCCGTTGGGCGCCTCCTGCTGAGGGCGCACCAGCACCAGGTCGCCGTCGAGGATGCCGGCGTTGATCATGCTCTCGCCCCGCACCCGCAGGAGGAAGAATCCGTCCTGCGCCATATCGGGCGACAGCAGGACGTGGTCCTCGATGTTCTGCTCCGCCAGGATGGGCGCGCCCGCGGCGACGTTGCCGATGACCGGCACCGAGACGGCGTTGCGTCTCTGGTTGTCGACGTTCTGGTCCTGGACCAGCTGAACGGTGCGCGACTTGCTGGGGTCGCGCTTGATCAGCCCGCGCCTCTCCAGCTGGTTGAGGTGGTTGTGGACGGTCGAGCTCGAGCTCAGGCCGACGTTTTCGCCGATCTCGCGCACGCTGGGCGGATAGCTGCGTTCCCGGGTGACCTTGCGGATGTAGTCGAGGATCTTGGCCTGTCGTTCGGTGAGCTGTTCGGTCAATTCAGTTTCATCTCCAACGCGTAGTGGGACTCTGCTGCAGGCCATCCTAGCAGTCCGGCCCGCGAAGTGCAAACCTTTGTTCGGTTGTCTATTGACTTCCGAACACCCGTTCGTTACATTGGCCACGAACAGATGTACGCCGCAGGTTACGGAATCCGTCCGCTACGCTCGGCCCGCCGCATCCGGCCGGCCGGCCGCCTGGCGGCTGTGATGCTGCTAGCGCTCTCGGTCAGCGTCGGGCTGGCCGTGGTGGCGCACGGGGGCACGGCGGCCCAAGACTCGACTGTGGTCGTTCAGCCGGGCGACACGCTCTGGTCGATCGCGGCACAGCGTTACCCATCGGACGACGTGCGGGCCCGCGTCGGTGAGATCGAGCAGGCAAACGGCCTGCACAGCCCGTCGATCGAGGCGGGGGAGATCCTGCACCTACCGGCTTAAGCGCGGTCCTGGCGCTGGGAGCGCTCGATAATGCCCTTAAGCGATGGACGCATGACAATCCAGCTCGTCACCAGGAAGAACTGTCACCTCTGCGATGAGGCGCTGGCGGCCCTCAGGGCGATCGGCGTCGAGCCGGAGCTCCGCGACGTCGACGCCGACGATGAGCTGTTTGCTCTTTACGACTGGCGCGTGCCTGTCGTCACTGTCGACGGTCGTGTCGTCGCCGAGGGCCGGATCGACCTGGAAGCGGTTCGAAAGGCCCTACCGGCGGTCTGAGGGCCGGTACTGGCCCCTGATGGTGATCACGCAGGCCGGATCCACGCGCGGCCGTCCGGTCATCTTCAGCACCTCGGTCGAGGCTGGTTCACCGAACGCACAAACTGGATATAGATCCGCATCTCGTCGAGGATCACGCCCTGCACGGAAAGCCAAGGTAGGCAGGGAAGAAGGGCGGCGCGCCCTCCGGATGCCCGGTCCTAACCTGCCTGGATGCTAACGATATTATCCCTTTAAGAAAGCATGAGCTCCGAGGCGGAGCTCAGCCGGGCACGGTGGATCTTTCGCGGCGAGTGCATCGGCTTGGCTACAAAGGCAGCGGTGCCGCGGTGATTGAGCTCGCGTTGCGTCCAGTAATGCTTTTCCTGTTCCTCAAGCCAAGCCTGCGGGAGCGGGTATGGGCCAAGCGTCCGCCGCCCGCGCTGGAGCAGCTCGATCATCACGAGGGCGTTTTCGCACTGAGCGCCCTTGATGCGCAGCCAGGGTCGAATGCCCGTCAGGAAGGGTCTGGCCGACAAACCGGTCGGACATCTCCAAGTCCAGCTCGCTCGGGCTTTGCCTTCACCACGCGACACGGCGACCACCCAGCCGCCCCAGATCTGCTGGAGCCAATCCAGAGGTCGGCGATCGCCGTTGGCGACCACGACCTGCACTCCATATTGGTACCGACCGCGTCTGGGTTCGAAGGAACGAGACACCGAGATGCAGCCTTCTCCGTCAACGAAGCCGGCCGCGTACGCCCAGTCGGTGGCTTCAGGCTCAGCCAAGGCGAGAACCTGTCCTAGGCGGAGCGCTGCAGGGCCGGCTCGGCGTCCAGGCCACGCATGAAGATCTCCAGCGGCAGCGCCGCCTCCTCGAAGTCGGAGCGCAGCAGCTCGAGATCGGCGCCCGCCTGTTGGACGCCCGCGATCGAGAGATCGATCGTGCGCAGGGCGCCTCGCACGTAGCGCTCGAGCGGCTTCGGCAGCGGGCCGGCCGCGTTCTCGCGCCGCCAGGCTTCCCGGACCTCCGAGGCCAGCTCCAGCAGCCTCGCGGCCACCGAGCCGGACATCTCGCGCTCGTGAGGATCCGACAGCAGTCGGTTGACCGCCTCGTCGAAGGAGCGGATCAGCCGCCGCAGCCGGACCTGGGTGCTCAAAGTACGCATGTTCGCAATTACAGCATAGCGAACAGGTGTTCGGATTGCAACTGCCGACCGGCCCGGGCCGTCAAGGGCGTTCGGCCCCGGGAGCCCGACCGACGATCAGGTTGAAGAAGCCCAATGCGAAGCGCTCCACCGAGAGAACGTCCACCCCCGCCCGACGGACCGTTTCCGCGGTGCGGCGGTTGTAGTGGTCCTGCTCCAGGGCGACCAGCAGCGGGCTGGCGGCATCCTGCAGGAGCGCGATCGGAAGCAGGTGGCTCCGGACATGCTCGAGGAAGGTCATCGGAGCCCCTGGCCGAGCCACTCGGACAGCTTCGCGAACCGCTCGTCCCGGATCGCCGATCGTGCACAGGCACAAATTGAACGCAACCGAGTCAAAGCTCTGGTCGTCAAACCCGAGGTGCTCGGCATCCATCTCGACCAGCTGCACCTGCCTGCCGATCCTCGTGGCCTCCTGACGCCCGAAGTCGAGCATGCCAAGGCTTGCGTCGATCCCGACCACGGTCACCGAGAGTGGGTAGTGGGGCAGGCTCAGGCCCGTCCCAAAGCCGACGTCGAGCAACCGGCCCCTGGCGATCTCCCCCACCTTCCGCCGCCGTCCCGCCAGCAGCCGCTCCGTCAAAGCAGAGCCACGGTGATACGCGGCCGGGTTGCGGTCGTAGATCCGGCGGACGCGGCTCAACTGCGACACTCCGCCTAGCGTGCGCCGGCTCCTGATCGCTGTGGGCCGGCTGCTGCCTCTCGGTTTGGACAGGCTAGGGGGCGAAGATCCTGCAGAGGCTCTTTGCGAGGGACTCGGCGTCCATGCCCGGGTGGGTCAGAAAGTATCCGACGGCGTCGCTCACCGCACCCACGACCGCGCGTCCGAAGACCTTCGGGTCCTTGTCCGCATAGAAGGGATCGTGGCGCATCGCGTGGCGGACCTCCTCCCCCACCGCATCTGCAAACCTGCCCTGCAGCTCGTGACGCACCTCGTCGACGGCCTCGCTCAGGCCGACCGACTCCACGATCAACAAACGCGCGACCGACGATCGTTCGAAGCACGAGTGCACGAAGGTTGTGATGCCGAACCGCAGCCTCTCGTGATGGTCGCGACCAGTCGCCGCGCGTGCCAGCACATCGTGGATCAGCGCGCCGCCCTCTTGCTCCAGCAGCTCGCGGAAGCAATCCTCCTTGGACGTGAAGAACTCGTAGAACGCGGATTTCGACATCTTGGCGCGCTCCACGATCTCCTCGACCGAGGTCGCGTTGTAGCCGGGCGCGGCAAACAGGAACAGCGCCGCCTCCGCGATCCGCGTCCGGCGTCTCTCCAGCCGTGCATCCCTACGCTGCTGGATGCTGGGGCCCGCTGCCACGTCTAGGTCTTGGCCAACGCTCTCGAGATGACGATGCGCTGGATCTCACTCGTCCCTTCGAACAGCGTGTAGATCTTCGCGTCGCGGTGCCACTTCTCGACGGGGAAGTCGCGGATGTATCCGTATCCGCCGCAGATCTGGATCGCCTGCTCGGTGACCTTGACGGCGACCTCGCCGGCCTTCAGCTTCGCCATCGAACCCTCGGCCTTCTTGAACTCGCCGCCGTTGCGACCCTCCCACAGCGCGCGCCAGATCAGCGCGCGCGTGGCCTCGATCTCGGTCGCCATGTCAGCGAGCATGAACGCGATCGCCTCGTTCTCGATCAGCGCGCGGCCGAACTGCTTGCGCTCCTTCGCGTAGGCGAGCGCGAACTCAAATGCCGCTCGGGCGATGCCCAGCGCCTGCGCGCCGACGATCGGTCGTGACAGCTCGAACGTCTTGAGCGCGACCGACGAGCGCGACGGTGTTCCCTCGCGAGCTCGCGCGAGCTTTGCCTCGAGCTTCTCCACGCCGCCCAGCACGTTCTCGGCCGGGATCGTGCAGTCCTCGAGCAGCACCTCGGCTGTATGCGAGGCCCGGATGCCCATCTTCTTTTCCTTCTTGCCCATCCGCAGTCCCTTGGTTCCGGGCCCGATGACGAAGCTCGCCTGCCCACGCGTGCCAAACTCCGGTTCGACCGCGGCCACCACGACGTGCACGTCGGCGATGCCTCCGTTGGTGATGAAGACCTTCTGGCCGTTGATGACCCAGTCACCGTTCTTGCGGACAGCGCGCGTCTTCATCGAGGAGACGTCAGACCCTGCGTCGGGCTCGGTGACCGCGAACGCGCCGAGCGCCGGCTTGTCGACCGTGCCGAAACAGGCCGGGATCCAGGTCGCGATCTGCTCCGGGGTTCCCTGGGAGAAGATCGCCGCGATGGGAAGGCCGGTGCCCTGGATGGCGAGCGCGATGCCAGCGCAGCCCCAGGTCAGCTCCTCGGCGACCAGGGCGGGCATGATGCCCGTGGCGTCGCCATAGGTCTGCTGGAGGAACTCCACCCCATAGAGCCCCACCTCCGCCGCTTTCTTGACGACCGGCCAGGGGAACTCCTCGGCCTCATCGTACTGGTGCGCGACCGGGCGGATCTCCTTCTCGGCAAAGCTGTGCACCCAGTCCCGGATCTCACGCTGTTCGTCTGTCAGCTCGAACGAAACCATCTCGGCCATTGCTCCTGTGTTGTCAACGTTTCAGTACTTAAACGTACCGGTTTCGTGGATGACGCTACGCCGCACTGCGTCATCGTGTCAAGAGGCTTCGCCACTTAGAGAAGCTTCCTCGCCCCCCAACCCGGCGCCACCGTCCCCGACGGGGGAGGGAGCGAGACTATTCGCCGGTCCAGCTCGGTTTGCGTTTCGCAAGGAACGCTTCGACGCCCTCCTTGAAGTCGCGCGACGTGTAGCAGGCGATGATCAGGTCGGAGTCGGCGTCACCGGGCATCATGGTGTCGCGGACGCGACGCAGCGCTTCTTTTGTCGCCCACAGGGTGAGCGGAGCCATCGACGCGACCTCCTCGGCGAGCGACTGCGCACGAGGGAGCAGTGACTCCTCGTCCGAGGTGACCTCGGACAGCAGCCCGCAACCGAGCATCTCTGCCGCGTCCATCAACCTCGCCCGCATGATCACGTCCTTGAGCCGTGCGAACCCCACCAATGCCGCGGCGCGCGTGTAGTTCGCCATCGAGAGGCAGTTCCCCAGCGTGCGTGCGATTGGAAACCCGTAGCGCGCGGAAGGCGAACCGATGCGCAAATCGCAGCACGCGGCGATCGCCGCCCCCGCTCCGGTGCAAGGGCCGGCGATGGCCGCGATCACAGGCACGCGAACCGATTCGAGCGTGCTCATGATCACGTTTCCCCGCGCCTCGTAGTCAAGCGCGTCCTGCTCGGTCTTGAAGGCTCGGAACTGTCCGATGTCGGTCCCCGCCACGAAGGCCTGCCCCCCGGCCCCCGTCAGCACCACAGCCCGAACGGTTCGATCGCCATTCACATCGTGGCACGCAGCCTCGAGCCGGTCGTACATGTTCCATGTGAGCGCGTTGCGCGCCTGCGGCCGGTTGAACGTGATCCAGGTGACCTCACCTCGCCGCTCGACGATCAGCTCGTTCGCGGTGTCACTCATGCGCCTTCTCCAAAGCCCAGCTCGGCCAAAACCCCAGCCGTGTCCTCGCCCAGCAGCGGCCCGGCACTGTCGCGACGGACCGGCGTCCGCGAGAACCGCATCGGCGAGCCGAGCTGGCGAACCGGTCCGGCCTTCGGGTGCGACGCGTCCCAGAAATACTGACGGGAGAGCAGGTGCGGGTCTGTGAAGACCTGGCCGAAATCCTGGATCGGAGCGCAGGGCACCCCGGCCTCGCCAAGGACCGCCAGCCAGTGGTCCACCTGCTCGGTCAACGTGACCGACTCGATCGTGGCGGCAAGGGCCACGCGATTGCGAAAGCGGCGGTTGGAGTCGAGGTAGCGCTCATCCTCGACCAGCGCCTCGAGGCCCAGCGCCTGGCAGAGGGCCGTCCAGTTGGGCTTGGTGGTGGCGCCGATGGTCAACCATCCGTCCGCGGCTCGAAACGCCTGGTATGGGGCCGCGCTCTGGTGGGCGGAGCCCGAAGGCTGGGGGATGGCGCCCGTCGCAAAGAAGCTGCCGGCCTCCCAGATCGCGAGCGAAACGCCCGCCTCGAGCAGGGACACGTCGATGAACTGGCCTTTCCCGGTCTGGCGGCGCTCGTACAGGGCGGCCACGGCCGCGAGGGCGCCGTACAGCGCGCATACGAGGTCGCACATTGGCACGCCAACCTTCACCGGCTCTCCGCCTGGCGTTCCAGTGATGCTCATGAGGCCGGACCGGGCCTGGGCCATGATGTCCATCCCCGGCTGGTCGCGCAGCGGACCGTCCTGGCCCCAACCAGACGCGGCGACGTAAATCAGAGCGGGGTTGATGCGCTGGAGGATCTCGTACTCGAGACCCAGGTCGTGCATCGTGCCCGGGCGGAGATTCTCCACGAGCACGTCCGCGGTGCCCGCGAGCCTGCGGAATATCTCCTTGCCCTTCTCGGTCTTCAGGTCCAGCGCGATCGACCGCTTGTTGCGATTGAGGCGCATGAATGTGGACCCTTCGCCCTCGATCAGGGGCGCCGACTGGCGAACCTGGTCCCCACCGTCCGGATGCTCCACCTTGATGACCTCCGCGCCCAGGTCCGCCAGCTGCATGGCGCAGAACGGGGCCGCCATGTAGTTGCCGACCTCGACCACCCGGATCCCCGTGAGCGGCGGACTATCGCTCATCGAGCTCGCTCACATCCGCTCCCAGCCATTCGCGCAGCACCTCGGCCGTATGCTGTCCGAGCAAGGGCGGCGGTATCCGGATCGGGCTGGACGCGCCATCGATCTTCCACGGCGCGGCGACCTGCGTGATACGACCGGATTTCGGATGCTCGATCTCCACCGTCATCTCGCGCTCCGTAGCGAGCGGGCTGGCGAAAGCCTCGTCGATGCCGAGGATCGGACCGGCGGGAATTCCGAACTGCTCGAAGCGTTCGAGCCAGTGCTTTCGCGTGTCCTGTCCGAGGTGTCCTTCGATCGCCCTCGCCAGCTCGGGTCGTGCGGCCTGGCGCAGGGCATTGCTCGCGAACCGCGGATCGCCGGCGAGCTCCGGCGCGCGGATCGCTTCGCAAAACCGCATGAACTGCGCGTCCGTGGCCACAGCGATGTTGATGAATCCATCCCTCACCGCGAACGTGCCGTATGGCGCGATCGTCGCGTGATGGTTACCCTCCTGGCTTGGGATCTCTCCCGTCGCGAAGAACCGTCCGGCCTGGTACGTGAAGAGCGCCAGCAGCGAGTCGTTCAGGGCGATGTCGATGCGGCGGCCGCGCCCGGTGCGTGTGCGCTCGACGAGCGCCGCGAGGATCGCGTTCGACGCAAACATGCCGGCGGTGATGTCACCGATCGGAACCCCGACCTTGGTCGGCGGGCCTTCCGGCATCGCGTTCATGCTCATCATGCCCGAGGTTCCCTGGGCGATCTGGTCGTAGCCCGCGAGCGTCGGCTGGTTCTGGCCGAAACCGCTGATCGATGCATACACCAGGGCGGCCTTCATCCCCATGAGCCTCTCGGCGTCGAGCCGCAGCCGGGCCATCGTGCCGGGCTTGAAGTTCTCAACGACGACGTCGCTCGCCATCGCGAGCTTCTCCGCGACGGCCAGCGCGGCCGGGCGCTTGAGGTCGAGGACGACGCTTCTCTTGTTGCGATTCACCGACAGGAAGTAGGACGACTCGCCGTTGATGAAGGGCGGTCCCCACTGTCGCGAGTGATCGCCCGCGGGTGGTTCGACCTTGATGACGTCGGCTCCCAGGTCGCCGAGCAGCATGGTGCAGTACGGACCAGCCAGCGCGTGGCTGAAGTCGAGGACGCGGATGCCCGCCAGCGGCAGCGGCGCGCTAGGCGCCGGCGTCGACATCGTCCGGTGTTTCCGGCTCCCACCTGAGGAGCGAGACATCGGCCACCACACTCAGATGCTGGCGCATCGCCTCCGCCGCCAGCTGAGCGCTCTGCGCCTCGATGGTGGAAAGGATTCGCTTGTGGCCCTCGAGCGAACGTGGCGGCCGGCCCGGCTCGCTGAGGGATTCCACTCGGCTCTCCTGGATGACCTCGGCCATGGCGTCGATGAGGTGGAGCAGGACCTGGTTGCGTGCGGCCAGCGCGACGGCGTGGTGAAACGCCGAGTCGCCTTCGGTGCCGATCCCGCCGGCATCCATCTCGGCCTGCATCGTGGTCAGCGCAGCTCTCATCGCCTCGAGGTCCGAGTCGGAGCGGTGAACCGCCGCCAGCTCCGCCAGCTTCACCTCGAGCGCCTCCCTGGCTTCGAGCACCTCTGGAAGGCGGCGGCGGCGCGCGAGCAGCTTCGCGAGCGACTCGCCGAACCCGCGTGTGCGGCGGAGGAACACCCCCTCCCCATGCCGTACATCGACGAAGCCAAGAGCCTGCAGCACGACGAACGACTGGCGCACCGACGTGCGGCTGACCTGCAGTCGCTGGGCGAGCTCTCGTTCGGGCGGGAACTGGTCTCCCGGCTTCATGCTCGACTCGCGCACGAACTCGCCGAGCCGCTCGCCCACGTCCTCATAAAGGCGCCGGCTCCGCTCGAGCGGTCGAAGCGCCGCTGCTGGTGGGACCCCCATCTCGGGCACTCTAGCAGTCGAATAGGTCTGGTGGTCCAACCATTGACACGGGTCAAGGCAGGACTAATCTCCGGCCGAGCCGGCGAGGGGACTGGCCTGGAGGGAGACGTTTCGGGAGAACCTCGATGATGAGGAGGTGGTGAACCTCTACGCAGGTCGCCTCTCATGAATCCTCCTCCCCGGCAGGGGAAGGGAGGCGCGCAGCGCCGGGTGGGGGGTGATGGAGCCCTGCTGAACATGGAATCCTCCGACCGCCGCATCGATGCCGCGATCGGCGCCATCGGCGGCTTGGCCGGCGGCCTGCTCGGAGTCGGCGGCGGCTTTGTCATGGTGCCCCTGCAGGTGATCTGGGCAAAGCGAACCCAGCACCGCGCGACGGGCACCTCGCTGGCGGCGATCCTGCCCATCGGGGTCGTGGCCGCAGCCACTTACTACTTCGGGCGAAGCTCTCCACAGACCGACCTCCCGGTTGCCTTCTTCCTCGCGTTGGGCGGCATCGTCGGGGCTTTCCTGGGCTCTCTCGCCGCGCGACGCATCTCTGACCGGGTTCTCAGCATGGTCTTTGCCATCCTCCTTCTCGCGGTCGGCCTGAAGGAGGTTTACGACGCGCTGGTCGGGGCAGCGCCCCAACTGACCGGATCGAACGTGCCAGCCCTCGCGCCGTGGAACTACGTGGTCATCACCGCGGGTGGGCTCGTGGTCGGGATCGCCAGCGGGCTGACCGGCGTGGGCGGCGGGACCCTGATCGTTCCGTTTTTGGGCCTGGGCTTCGGGATCGGCCAGCGCATCGCCCAAGGTACGTCCCTCGTCGCCCTCCTCCCTACCGCGGCAATCGGCGCGCTGACGCGCCACCGCAGCGGTGACGTCGATGTCCGCGCCGCGATGTGGATGGGCAGCGCCGGCGTACCCGCGGCCCTGGCCGGCTCCGCGCTGGCACTGTGGCTGCCGCAACGGGTGCTGGGCGGCCTCTTCGGCCTCTTCCTGCTGGCCGCTGCCGCCCGCATGTGGCCCCGCCGCCGCGCCTAGTCCGCCTTAGGAGGTGCCTCCGGGGTCGCCACAACTGCGTGGTGCCTGAACTGGAGGTCAGCGGCCGGCTGAACCGCCGCGCCCTTCGGCTTCTTCTTCTTCTTGGCTTCCCGTCCCTGCTTGTCGCGTCCTTTACCCATGGGCATCAGTTTCTATGACTTGGGCCAGTTCGCGCAAGAACGATTCCACGTCGGTGACCAGGCCGATCGACTGCCAGCTGCCGCGGTCCGCCAGTTTCGTGACCACGGCGGGGTTGATGTCCACGCACACAGTCCGCACCCCCGCGGGCAGCATGTTGCCGGTCGCGATCGAGTGCAGCATGGTGGAGAGCATCAGCGCCAGGCGCACGCCAGGCAGGGCCGCCCGCATCCGCCGCTGAGCCTCGACCATCTCCGTGACGACATCAGGCAGGGGCCCGTCGTCGCGCACCGAACCCGCAAGCACGATCTCGACCCCATGCTCGATCGCCGACTTCATGACGCCAGACTTCAGCTGGCCGCTCTCGACCATCTGCCTGAGACCTCCGGCGGCTCGCACGCGGTTGATCGCCCGCATGTGGTGCTCGTGGCCGTGCTCGATCGGCATCCCGCTCTCGACGTTGACGCCGAGCGCCGTTCCGAACAGGGCCGCCTCGACGTCGTGCACCGCGAGCGCGTTGCCCGCGAACAGCACCTGCACGTAGCCCTGCTCGATGAGGCGCGAGAGGTAGACGCCCGCGCCTGTGTGAACGACGGCCGGCCCGGCCACGACCAGCACCCGCCCGCCGGAGGCGCGAATCTGACGCATCTCCGCCGCGATGCCCGAGATGAGGACCTTCTTCGGTTTCTCGGCGGAAACCTCGCTGCCCATGAAGCTGAAGATCTCGGTCTGGCGCGACCGTTCCTGAGGTGTCACGCGCACGCCCTGGTGTCCGACCACGACCTCCATGTTGGGCTTGGCGCCCTGGAAGACGATGCACCAGGCGCGGCCGGCGGTGCGATCCACGGCGATCGCGCAGTCCATCTCGATGTTCTCGACGCGCACCCACTGGCCGTTGATGAGAAGGTCGGTCGGAAGGTTGCTCGTGGAATAAAAGCCCTCGGGAAAGACGCCTTCTTTCGTCACCGGCTCCGTGCGTACCGGCTGTTCCGACTCGGCGGTCGCGCCGAAGGCGCGAGCCTGGCGCACGATCCGGTCGAGATCTTCCGCCGAGCCGGCGACCACCTCCATGCGGCACACCGACGGGTCAGTTTTGTGCTGGCCGACCTTGAGCTCCTCGATGGTGAAGTTGCCGCCAAGGTCCATGACCATGTCCATCACCTGCGGCAGGATCATCGAGTCGATGATGTGGCCGGTCAGGACGAGCCGCGCCGTGTACTTCCGTTCTTCATGGGGTCCCCGCGAACTCACGGCGCAGCCTCTGACTCGAGGGGTCCCCGCGAAGGCGCGGCGCAGCCTCCGACTTCGTGGGGCTTTTTCGTGGGGTAATCGCTCACGCGCGAGCGCCTGCCGCTGCGTTGAGCTGCTGTCTCAAGCTCTCGGCCTCGCGGCCTGGGCTCTTGGCATACAGGATGCTGCGGCTCGCCGACACAAGGCACGAGGCGGGATCACCATTCCAGGCCTTGTGCACCGAGCCTTCGACGTCGCCGCCCTGTGCGCCAACGCCTGGGATCAAGAACGGCAGGTCCGTGGCGCCGCGCACCTCACCGATCTGTTCGGGCGCCGTGGCCCCGACCACGAGTCCAACGTTCCCATGGTCGTTCAAGCGTTCGGCCAGCTCCGCGACGTGCAGATACAGCGGCTTCCCCTCCGCCTCCCGGTGCTGCAGGTCCGCCGCCCCGGGATTCGACGAGCGGCACACGACATAGACTCCCCGGTCGCGATAGTGAGTGAACTCCTCGATCGAATCCGCGCCGAGGTACGGATTGACCGTCGCCGCATCCATGGCGAGGGTCACGAAGACCGTCCGGGCATATGCCTTCATCGTGTTGCCCATGTCGCCTCGCTTGCCGTCGAACAGGAACGGCGTATGCGGCGCGGCGTCCCGCAGCTCCATCAATGCCTTCCAACCGTCGGGCCCGTACTGCTCCCAAAAAGCGCTGTTGGGTTTGAAGCAGCACGCATGCTCCTCCGTCTGGCGCATCACCTCCTGGCAGTGCCGGAGCGCGCCTGCCGCACCGCCCTCGATTCGCTCAGGGTCGGGATCGAGGCCCACGCACAGGAGCGTGTTGCGTTCGGACGAGAGCGCGCGGAGGCGATCGAAGTAGCTCAAGCAGCCCCAATGCTAACGATGGCGGGAGATCAAAATTGATGGGATGGGGCAATCGCTGCGGGTCGCGCTCGCGCAGGTCAACCCGGTGGTCGGTGACCTCGAGGGCAACGCGCGCCTGGTGATCGACTGGATCGCCAGGGCCCGGGAGCAGCATGCCGACCTCGTCTGCTTCCCCGAGCTGGTCATCACCGGATACCCGCCGGAAGACCTCGTCTTGAAGCGCTCCTTCGTACGCGACAACCTCAAGCAGCTTGACCGCGTGACGAAGGCGACGAAGGGGATCACTGCGGTTGTCGGTTTCGTGGACGACGATGGCGCGACCTTCAACGCCGCCGCGATCATGCACGACGGCGAGCTCAAAGCCGTCTATCACAAGGTCTTCCTTCCGAACTACGGCGTGTTCGACGAGCAGCGTTACTTCGAACCGGGGCATCGCTGCCCGATCCTCGAGCTGGACGGCGTGCGGATCGGTGTGTCCGTGTGCGAGGACTGCTGGTACCCATCGGGGCCCATGGCATGGGAGGCGCACAACGGCGCTGAGCTGCTGGTAAACATCAACGGATCGCCTTACCACGCGGGCAAGCGGGCCGAGCGCGAAGCGATGGTCGCCGAGCGCGCCGCGACCTACGGCGCCTACGTCGCATACGTGAACACTGTCGGCGGGCAGGACGAGCTCGTATTCGACGGCAACAGCGTCGTGTACGGCCCGCGCGGAGAGGTGCTCGCTCACGCCGCCTCGTTCGTCGAAGAGCTGCTGGTGTGCGATGTGGATATCGAGGGCGCGCGCCGCGTCCGTCCGATCGAGAAGATCCGCTACGAGGCGAAGGGGGCGGAACGCCTCGAGCTTATCGTGAGCGAGGTTCCTCTGAGCCGGCCCGTCGGGATGCTCGCCGACAAGCCGCCGATCGCCACTCGCATGGCGACGCCTCTGGAGGGTGCAGAGGAGATTTACACCGCAGTCGTGCTCGGTACGCATGACTACATTCGCAAGCAGGACTTCGAGAAGGTCGTCATCGGTCTGTCAGGCGGGGTGGATTCCGCGCTGACCGCAGCCATCGCCTGCGATGCGCTCGGCCCGGAGAACGTGATCGGCGTCAGGCTGCCTTCGCGACACACGTCGGCGGAGAGCCTGGAGGACGCGGGCCTCGTCGCCGAGCTGCTCGGAATGCAGCTTCAGGATTACTCCATCGAACCGCCGCATCGCGGGTTCGAAGAGGTCCTGGCTCCCATCTTCAAGAACACGAAGCCGGGTACCGCCGAAGAGAACATCCAGCCGCGCATCCGCGCCACCATCCTCTACGCGCTGTCGAACAAGTTCGGCTACATCGTGCTCAGCACGGGCAACAAGTCAGAGCTCGCGACCGGGTACGGCACTCTCTATGGAGACATGGCGGGCGGCTACGCGGTGCTCAAGGACATCACCAAGACGACGGTTTACGAGCTGTGCCGTTACCGCAACTCGGTGAGTCCCGCCATCCCCGCGCGCGTGCTGACCAAAGCGCCGTCGGCCGAGCTCAAGCCCGACCAGAGAGACACCGACAGCCTCCCTCCCTACGAAGAGCTCGACCCGATCCTGCTCGGGTACATCGAGCAGGATCTGAGCCCGGAGGAGCTGGTGGCGGCCGGCAACAACGCGGAGACGGTGGCCAGGGTGATCAAGCTCGTCGATCGCAGCGAGTACAAACGCCGCCAGGCGCCGCCAGGAGTGAAGATCACCCCGCGGGCGTTCGGGCGGGACCGCCGCCTACCGATCGTCAACCGCTACAGCCCCAACGGCGCGCCACCCCGAGCGGCCAAACCGGCCCCATTGCCATAATTTCCATCGATACCTCGTATAGATAGGAGTTATATGACTCAGTCTTTCGACATCGTTGTGATCGGTGGAGGGCCCGGCGGCTACGTGGCCGCCCTACGTGCCGCCCAGCTGGGGGCCAAGGCGGCAGTGATCGAGCGCGACCGCGTGGGCGGCACCTGCCTTGTCCGCGGCTGCATCCCGACGAAGGCGCTCCTGCAGTCGGCCGAGCTTTACACCCTGGCCAAGGCTGGGGCCCAGTTCGGGGTCGTCTCGCCCCAGGTGGGCCTGGACTGGTCGGCCGCCCTCGATCGAAAGGCGGGCGTCGTCGACAAGCTGGTCAAGGGCGTAGAGGGCCTCCTCAAAGCCGGCGGCGTGAGCCTCATCCGCGGCACGGCGCGCCTGGCGGGGAGTGGCACGGTCGAGGTCTCCGGCGAGCGCATCCAGGCCAAGGACATCGTGATCGCCACCGGCTCGGCGGTGGCCCGGATTCCGCTCAAAGGCGCGGAGCTCGCGATCGACTCCGACCAGATCCTCGAGCTGAAGGAGATCCCGGGCCGGCTCGCCGTGATCGGCGGCGGCGTGGTGGGCATGGAGTTCGCCGCGATGTTCGCGGCCCTTGGTACGAAGGTGACCGTGATCGAGATGCTGCCCCAGGTCCTTCCGATGGTGGACGCCGACCTGGTCGCCGTCTACACGAAGCACCTCGCGAGCCTCGGGGGCGCGGTCCACACCAACGCCAAGGTCGAAGAGGTCGTCAAACGCGGCGGTGGTCTGCAGGTGCGCTTCTCGTCGGGCGGTGAGGGCGGCTCGATCGAAGCCGAACAGGTGCTGCTCGCAGTGGGCAGAGTGCCGTACACGCAAGGTCTCGACGCCGAGGCGGCAGGGGTCAAGCTCGAGCGCGGGCGTGTCGTGGTCGACGAGCACCTGCATACGACCGCTGAAGGAATCTGGGCGATCGGGGACGTGATCGGCGGGATCATGCTCGCCCACGTCGCCTCCTATGAGGGCGTTTGCGCGGTCGAGAACATCACCGGCCACTCGGACCGGATCCCCGACTACCACGCCGCGCCGAACTGCATCTACACAGACCCGGAGATCGCCCACGTGGGCTTGGGCGAGAAGGAGGCGAAGGAGAAAGGGCTCGAAGTCAAGGTCGGCCGCTTCCCTTTCGCGGCGTCGGCGCGTGCTCTGACCCTCGGCCAGTCCGAGGGCTTCGTGAAGGTCGTCGCGGACGCGAGCTCCGGGCGGCTGCTCGGCGCGCACATCATCGGCCCGAGAGCGACGGACCTCATCGCCGAGGCGACGCTCGCCGTCCAGAACGGTCTCACGCTCGAGCAGATCGACCTCACGATCCACGCCCATCCGACGCTGCCCGAATCGCTGATGGAGGCGGCGCTCGCGGCGCAGGGCAGAGCCATTCACATCACCAACCGTCGCGTTGCGACAGCCACCCCCGTACCCGTGGCCGCGGTGCCGGCAGCGGCCCCCGCGGCGAGCGGGGAGGTGAATGGCCAGACCGCGAAGGCTCAGAATCGAGAGCAGCAGATGACCGCGCCAGTCAAGTCCAAGGCTCCCCCACTCCCCGCCGCGATCACGCCCAAGGCGCTCGAGCTGACCAAGCAGAACCGCGACTTCCTGCTGCGCCTGCACCGCCAGATGCAGCTCATCCGCCGGTTCGAGGAACGCGCGCAGGAGCAGTACACCAAGGCGAAGATCGGCGGCTACTGCCACCTGAACATCGGCGAGGAGGCGACCGTCGTCGGCGGAATCGTGCCTCTCAAGCCGAACGACTACATCTTCACGAGCTATCGCGAGCACGGTCACGCCATCGCGCGAGGCATCGATCCGAAGGCGGTCATGGCGGAGCTCTTCGGCAAGGAGACCGGCACCTCGCACGGTCGCGGCGGCTCGATGCACATGTTCGACGCCGACCTTCGCTTCATGGGCGGTTACGGGATCGTCGGCGGCCACCTGCCCCTGGCGGTCGGTGGAGGCTGGGCGATCAAATACAAGAAGCAGAAGGACGTCGTCTTCTGCATGTTCGGCGATGGCGCCACGAACATCGGCGCCTTCCACGAGTCGTTGAACATGTCGAAGATCTTCAAGCTCCCGGTGGTCTGGTTCTGCGTGAACAATCGCTACGGCATGGGCACTCCAGTCGAGGATGCCTCCGCGGTCGCGGACATCTACAAGAAGGCCTGCGCCTACGACATGGAGTCGATCCAGGTCGATGGGATGAACTTGCGCGAAGTGATGTTGAAGACGACCGAGATCGTCGAGAAAACGAGATCCGACTCAGAGCCACGCTTCATCGAGGCCCTGTGCTACCGGTTCAAGGGCCACTCGGTGGTCGACCCCGACAAGTACCGCTCCGCCGAGGACAAGGAGAAGTTCCGCAAGGCCGACCCGATCGTCGCGTTCGAGCACGAGCTGGAGAAGAGCGGCCTGGCGGACGAGGAGTATTTCAAGAAGGTCCGGCAGGAGATCGACGCGGAGGTACAGGAGATCATCCGGTTCGCCGACGAGAGCCCCGACCCCAAGCCGGAGGACCTGTACAAGTACGTCTACGCCGGCGAATGGGAAAACCAGCCCGAGCTGCGCGGGGACCCACTCTGATGGCGACGCGCGTGGCCGCTCCGACGGCCGAAACGCTCTATCGCGTCGCGCTGCGCGAGGCGCTTACCGAGGAGATGGAGCGGGATGAGAACGTCTATCTCATCGGCGAGGACATCGGTACGTTCGGCGGTGCGTACCGCGTCACCGACGGCCTGCTCGACAAGTTCGGGCCGCAGCGGGTCGTTGACACGCCCATCGCGGAGGAGGGCTTCGTGGGGGCGGCGATCGGCTCCGCGATGCTCGGGCTGCGCCCCGTCGTCGAGCTGATGACCATCAACTTCTCGCTTGTCGCCTACGACCAGATCGTCAACAACGCGGCCAAGATCCGCTACATGTTCGGAGGCGAGGCGAAGGTGCCCCTGGTCATCCGCATGCCGGGCGGCGCGGGCCACCAGCTCTCGGCTCAGCACTCCCACAGCCTCGAGGTGATCTACGGATTGATCCCGGGACTCCTGGTCGTCGCTCCGACGACGCCGGAAGATGCCAAGGGCATGCTCAAATCCGCGATCCGCACGGACAACCCGGTGATGTTCCTCGAGTCGATGAGCCTGTACAACGTGCGAGGCGTCGTTCCCCCGGGCGACTACACCACGCCCCTCGGCAAAGCCGCGATCCGCCGCACCGGATCTGACGTGACCGTGGTCGGGGTGTCGAGGATGGCGGTGCTGGCGCATGAGGCGGCCAAGCAGCTCGAGGAAGAGGACGTGGATGTCGAGGTCATCGACCTCCGATCGATCCGCCCCATCGATTGGGATCCGATCGTCGAGTCGGTGCGCAAGACCGGCCGATGCGTCGCGGTCGAGGAAGGTTGGGCGACCTACGGCGTCACCGCCGAGCTCGCGGCCGGCGTGCAGGAGCGGTGCTTCGACTACCTGGATGCGCCGGTGCGGCGCCTGGGCGGCGCGCAGGTGCCGATGCCGTACAGCCTGCCGCTCGAGAAGGCGTCCATCCCCACCAGCGAAGACATCAAGACCCTCATTCGCACCGTCGTAGGAAAGTAGACCGATGCCTGACGTCAACATGCCAAAGCTCTCAGACACGATGGAAGAAGGCACGATCGTCGAGTGGAAGAAGAAGACCGGTGACGAGGTGAAGGCGGGCGACGTGCTCGCAGAGGTGGAGTCGGACAAGGCCACCTTCGACCTCGAGGCCGAAACGGGTGGCGTGCTGTCGATCCTGGTCGAGCAGGGCGTGCCGGCCAAGATCGGCGCGCCGATCGCCACGATTGGCGAAGCGTCCGCAGCCCCGGCGAAAGAGAAGGCGAAGACTCCTCCAGCCGCGACGAAAACGAAGCAAGTCGAGGCTCCCGCACAGGTGATCGAGGAAGAGACCCCCGCGGTCGCCGCCCCACCTCAGGACCAGCCCGCGCAGAGCGAGAAAGAAGAAATCGACGAGCGAGCCCCCGAGCCGGCCGGCCCGAGCACCGACGACGGCCAGCACGTCAAAGCTTCGCCCCTGGCCAAGCGGATCGCCGCCGAGATGGGCGTCGACATCGCATCCCTGAAGGGCAGTGGGCCTGAGGGCAGGATCGTCAAAGAAGACGTGCTCGCCGCAGCGGGCAACAAGACCGCGGGCGCGCGACGCCCCCCCATGCCCGCCACTCCGCGACCCTCCGGTCCGGACGTCGAGGTCATCGAACCCACTCGCATGCAGGCCACCATCGCCAGGCGGATGGCGGAGGCCAAGTCGACGGTGCCCGAGTTCACGGTCACAGTCGAAGCCCGGGTGGACGAGGCGGTCAGCATGCGTCAGCAGCTGAAGGAATCCGTCCCCGGCGCCGACAAGGTGACCATGACCGACATGCTGGTCCGCGCCTGCGCGCTCGCGCTGCGTAAGTTTCCCGAGGTCAACACCTCATGGGCCGACGGGCGCTTCCAGCGCAAGCGGGCCGTCAACATCGGCCTCGCCGTCGCTCCGAGCCAGGGCATGGGCCTCCTCGTCCCCGTGGTTCACGACGCCGACATGAAGGACCTGATCCAGATCTCCATCGAGTCGCGCCAGGTGATCGAGCGCGCCCGCTCAGGCCGGCCCAGCGAGGGAGACCTCAGCGGCGCGACGTTCTCGATCTCGAACCTCGGCATGTTCGGGGTCGATGAGTTCGTCGCGATCATCAACCCGCCCGAGGCCGCGATCCTCGCCGTGGGCGCGATCAAGGACGTTCCTGTGGTCGAGGACGGGCGGATCGTGCCCGGCAAGGTCATGCGGATGACCCTTTCCGTCGATCACCGCGTGTTCTACGGCGCGACGGCTGCGCAGTTCATGGCCGAGGTGAAGCGCCTGATCGAAAACCCCGTCACGTTGGTGGTTCCACCGGCTCGATAGCGCACGCATAATTGGCGCTATGGCGTCGATGTCACGGCGCAATGCGGCACTGGTGGGTGCTGTGGTCGCAGTCTGGGCCAGCGTCCTTTCGGTTTACGTCGGCCCGACCTACATTCGACCCCTTCCGATGTGGGCGAAAGTCGTGATGGCCGCCGGCTGTTGCTTGTTCATCGCCACGATGACCGTATATGGCCGGCGCCGGGCGCGGGGGCGCCAGAAGCAGGTGGGCGCCTAGCTGCCCTGAAAGCACAGGTCGTCCTCAGCGCGAAGGGACGACCGCGGACGCCGGCGACGGTTGAGCTGTCGTGGTGGGCTTTGCCGCCGCCGGCAGCAGCAGGTGCAGCCGCAGGTCGCCCGATCCATCGAAGTCCGCCCAGAGCCTGCCCTTCATCGCCACGGTGAGCTCCCTGGAGATGGAAAGACCAAGACCGACGCCTGCGGCGGCCGCCGAACGGGAAGGGTCGGCTCGGTAGAACCGCTCGAACATCCTCTCGGCGTCCGGCTTGTGCGCGCCCGTGGCGTTCGCCACGATCACCTCCACGCCTGAGATGTTGGAGAGCGCCGAGATCTTGATGGCGGTCTCTTCGGGTGCGTACTTGACCGCGTTGTCGAGCAGGTTGTCGATGACCTGGTGGAGACGCTCTGGGTCGGCCGCCACCGGCGGGATGTTCAGGGGCTCGGCGAGGCTCAGCTCGAGCCGGCGCTTCTCAGCACGAGGCCGGATCACCTCGAGCTCCTGGTCGAGCTGGCCCGCAAGGTCCACCGCCGTGATGTGCAGAGAGATCGAGCCGCCCTCGACCCGCGCAAGGTCGAGCAGCTCCTGCGCCATCCGAAGGACGCGCTCGGATTCCTCGTGGATGATCGTTGCCGCCCGGCTGCGTTCGCTCTCGCTCCAGAGGCTGCCGTCGACCAGGGCCTGGCTGAACCCGATGAGGCTTGTCAGCGGCGTCTTGAGCTCGTGGGAGACGTTGGCGAGAAAGTCGCGCTGCGTCTTGCGCGCGCGCTCGACGGCCTCCGCCATGCGGTCGAAGGCGGCACCCAGCATCCCAATCTCGTCACTCCCTCGGATCCCGACCCGGCGAGAGTAGTTGCCGGCCGCGATGTCCTCCGCCGCGCCCGCGAGCTGCGTGAGCGGGTCTGTCAGCGACCGGCTGACGAGCAGGACGAGGAGCATCGCCGCCACGAGCGCGGCCCCACCCGCTTCGAGCAGCCGGCCCGCGAGGTCTCCGGCGGCCGCCGTGGCCGAGAGAGCTTGCGGCTGAGCCAGCACGACGTAGGTGGCGGCGAGCGGGTCGCGCGCCGGCGGGATCTTGACCGCGGCCGCGATGTAAGGCTGGCCACCCAGCGTCGTCCGCGCCTCCCCGACGTTGGCCACTCGCTTCGAAGGCGTGATCGGGACCACTGTGATGAACATGTCGGTGCCGCCGCTGTCGTAGACGATCCGCCCCTGCGCATCCAGTAGGAGCAGACGGTTGCCGCTCAAGGTGGGCACCACGAACGAGTTCAACCTGTCCTCGAAATCGACCGGCTGGTCGAGGCGGCACCCGGCTGCCCCTGGGTTCACGTTGACCGGTCGGATGAAGCATTCCAGGTTGTGGACCTGGGCGGTCGTCGTGACAACTCCCCTGTCCAGCTGGTCCTGGACCGCCTGGAGCTCGAGGTCGCGGACCAGAACCCAGGTGAGCAGCCCGCCGAGGAGCAGGCTGACGGCGACGATGCCGGCGGCGGCCGCCAGGAGGCGCAGCCGGAGAGTCAGCTGGCGCTCAGCTCCAGCCGGTAGCCGACGCCCCAGACGGTCTGGATGCTCGGGTCGGTGATGCTCGCCGCGGCGAGCTTCTCGCGCACCTGCTGGACGTGCACGTCCACGGTGCGAGTGTAGCCGGGAAAGTCGTAGCCCCAGACCAGGTCCAGGAGCTCGCTGCGCTGGAAGACGCGGCCGGGATGCCTTGCAAGTAGGGAGAGCAGGTCGAACTCCTTCGGGCGCAGCTGGACCTTCGCCTTGCCGTGCCGGACCTCGTGGCGCTCCAGGTCCACCTCGAGCTTGCCTGCGCGGATCAGCTTGGGCTGGTCCGGCTCGACTCGAGCACGTCTGAGGAGGGCCTTGGCGCGGGCGACCAGCTCCTGCGGGTGGAATGGTTTGGTCAGGTAGTCGTCCGCCCCGACTTCCAGGCCGACCACCTTGTCGGTGACCTCGTCGCGGGCGGTGAGCATGATGATCGGCACCTGGCTCAGCTTGCGGATCTCCTTGCAGATCGTGAGACCGTCGACACCGGGCAGCATGATGTCCAGGATCACGAGGTCCGGCTTGATCTGGCCAAACCTCGCCATCGCCTGCGCGCCGTCGCCGACGCCCTCGACCTCGTATCCCTCGCGCGTGAGGTAGAGCCGCGCCAGCTCGACGATGTGAACCTCATCGTCGACGACCAGGACCTTGGAGCTCACCTGCGCGGCCATACCGTCAATAGATCACGTGCCCGTCAGACGGTTGTCGTCGGGACATGATGGAAATGTAAACGCCAGAGGGCTCGGCCCTGTCTCCCAGTTTCGATCCGCCGAATTGCGACGGTAAACGGAATTGCATCTCTTATGGCAATATGGAAATATGGCCAAGGTGAAGACGACGCTGTCGATCGACGAGGGGCTCATGCGCCAAGTGCGTGTCCGGGCTGCTCGGATTGGTCGGCGCGACTCCGAAGTGCTGGAAGCAGCCTTGCGCCAAGGCCTCGGGATCATCGAGCGCATCAGAGCAAAGGCCGGACTTGGCGAGAAGGAAGCTGATGAATTGGCGCATCGGGTCGTCCACGAGGGCAGACTGAGTCGCCGATCCAAAAGATCGCCGGGCCGATCGTTAATGTCCTGATCGCAGGTTGCAGGCCGTCGTCGATGCAGATTGTCTGATCGCCGGAACCCTGGCTCCATCGGGGGCAGCATCGCGGCTCCTCGACCTGTGGCGCGAAGGCGCATTCGAAATAATCGCCTGCCCGCAGCTCTTGGGCGAAGTGCGCAAGGCGCTCCTGGACACGCGCATCGCAAGCGTGTACAGCATCACTCCGGATGAAGTTGATGAATTCTGCCGTCGCATTGAAGAGGAATCGATCTGGCTCCCCGATCCAATCGACCCGCCGCGGATCGTGCCGGCTGATCGCGGTGACGACTACCTGATCCAGCTCGCCAAGGACGGTGGCGCTGACATACTGGTCACACGCGACCGCCATTTCAAT
>DATBZR010000142.1:0-24015 GCA_036513095.1 Candidatus Dormiibacterota bacterium
CGCCCTCAGCTTTGGCGGGGTGGGCGTGTTCACGGTGCTGCACCGCGGCGCCGTGCTCGTGATCGGCCTCCTTCTCCTGCAGGTGCTGTCCACCGCGGTCACGCGATGGCGCAGGGTAAGAGGGGTGGGATTGATCGCCGGCGCGACTCTGGTCGTGTTCCTGCTGGAGGTGGCCGTCGGGGCCGGTTCCGCGTTCACCGGCGGTGCGTTCTTCAACGGGCTGCACGTGGCGCTTGCCACGCTGGTATGGGCCGGAGTGCTGGCGACCGCGCTCCTGGCGCTACCCCGCGCGGACAGTGACCTCGGCCCCTCCCACGTCGCCGTCCAGCGCAGGCCAGCGTGAGCGTCCTCACGGCGCCAGGCGCCGGCCTCCACGGCGATGCACACGGCCGTACGACCACCTGAGCCTGCTCAAGCTCCGGATCATGGCCCTGCTCGATGTGATCGCGGTCGGCGTGATGAATAGACATGATGGAATCTCACCCAGTAGGACCGGTCGGACGGCGATCCCACGTGCGTGGCCGGAGGCTTCGGAAAGGGTGCTTGCAAGCCAAGGCTGCGGTGAGAGCGATCATGGTTGTAGTAGTCGACGAACTCCGCCAGGACCATCCGTACGGGCGCATCGCTGATGGGAATTTAGGTGGTCGAGGTACTCTCGGCGGGCTGTCATAACCCAGCATTCCGCGGATGGATGACCGGTTTCGCGAGGCTGGGAGGGCTATTGAACGAATATTCCTGGGCGCCCATTGCTGCCTGACGTACTTTCGGAATCCCACACCCAGGTCAACCCCCTGGGTGCGCGCGCTGCGCCATTCGGCGAAGTGCTTATCGATAGAGGGTCGCGAATGCTCAACGCACGGCGGATGCATGGAGCAGTGGCTCCAGCCCGTCGATGATCTGTTGCGGCGTGGGCGGGCAGCCTGCGATGCGCACACTGACCGGAAGCAGGTCCTCCAAGGGACCCGCCAGCGAATCGGCAGTGGCGATAATTCCCCGGCCCAGAGCGCAATTACCAAGCGCTGCAACAATGCGCGGCTCAGGCATCGCCTCGTAGGCCGCGAGCAGTGCGGCGCGCATGTGTACGGTCACCGGTCCGGTGACAAGCAGTACATCAGCGTGGCGGGGTGAGGCGGTGATCGACAGCCCGAAGCGGGCGAGGTCGTAGTGCGGGCCGGCAGCGGCTGATAGCTCGTGCTCGCAGCCATTGCATGAGCCGGCGTCAACGTGACGCACAGCGAGTGACGATGGTCGTGAGGGCCGTCGCAGGCCGAGCTTGCGGCGGGTCCGGTACAGATCACGCAACAACAAGTAGATGGCGCGTTCCTCCTCTGTAGTTCAGGCCGTCAACTCCGGCTCAGCGGTCGCAGCACGCGTAGCAAAGCTCAAAGCTTTTGTTGATCAATGGAAATTCAGGCAGCAGGTTGTCAGTTGCAGCGACCGCCAATACCGGCCAGTTTGCGTATGACGAGGTGCGCAGTCGCAGGCGCTTGATGGTCGTGCCATCACGCTCGATAGTGCAGAAAGTCCGTCCGCGTGGGCTCTCGACCACCGCCATTCCAGTCGCGATCGGCTCAAGGGTCAGCTCGCATCCGGCCGGCCTCAAGGCCCCTGCGAGCAGTGAATCGAGCAGGTCGAACGTGACCGGCAGCTCAAGGGCGCGCATCTCGACGCGCGCCCGTACGTCGCCGCTGGGATCGGCAGGCAGTGCTGGCTTGAAGCTGGGGTAGGCGAGCCGCGGGCTTGAGACGCGGACGTCGTACGCCAGCCCGCACGCGCGCGAGACCGGTCCCACCGCTCCCAGCGCTGTGGCGTCGGCGGTGGTGATTACGCCAACACCGTCGAAACGGTTCTGTACTGAGCCGTGAAAGAGCACTTCACGCCATGCGCGTTCAGCGGCAAGACGAATATCGCGGAGCTCGCTGCGCGCGTCAAGCGCGTATCGCTTCTCGATCTGGATATCGCTTCGCATGACCTGGACCGTGTTGAAGAGAAAACGGTGGCCCGTCAGCGAAAGGTTGACGCGCTGCGCGCGCTCTTTGAGCGCGGCGAAGATCATGTTGCCAGGGGCGAAACCGACGCCGGCACAGGCGGCGCCGATATCGTTGAGGTGGTTATACAGCCGCTCGAGCTCGAGCAGAAGGGTGCGGGCGCCGGCAAGCTCCGGGGTCGGGCTCAATCCCATCGCTTGCTCGCAGGCCTGCGCGTACGCGACGCTGTTGGTGACTGCGCATGCTGCACACGCGCGCTGGGCGACGGCGAGCGCTTCCGGGAGTGTCTGGCCGACAGCTGCACGTTCGAGCCCACGCTGCTTGTAGAACAGGCGCAGGTCGAGTCGCAGGATGCGTTCGCCGACCACGTGAAAACGGAAGTGTCCGGACTCGATGATGCCGGCGTGGATCGGGCCGACGGCAACCTGGTGCGTGTCGCGTCCTCGCACGCTGGTCGTCCAACGCTCCAGCTGCTCGGGATGCGTGGTGAGCGGCCGGGTCTGGCGGTCGGCAAATGCGACACCGCTGAGCTCGGCCGCCTCGCGCTCATCCCAGTCGGCGGCCGGCACCAGGTCGACAATGGTGGGTGCGCGTTGGGCGTCGGGCAGGCAGGTGACCATCTGGAAGCGGCCGTCGCGGATGAACGTTGCACGCAACTCGATGGCTCCAGAGAGTCCGGTTACGTGCAAATCGCAAAATGTGTGGTCGTGTCGGAGCAGGAGCGAAACCGTGTCGCGCCAAAGCTGCGGCGGAACCCTTCGAATCTCGACCTCGTTCGTGGCTGTCTCGAGCGCAGCATCGGCCGGCCAGTTGCCTCCCATCATGAGATCCCCTGGGCAAGATGACGAACGATCCCTGAGGCTGGTAGGAGCCAGGCATAAGCCGTCAGTGCTGCAAGCGCGGCCGCTGTAAGTAAGGTCGGTATCAGTATTGGCGCGGCGCGCTCTTCGCTGGTCTTTCGTGCCGGCTGGCTGTCCTGCCCGGAGTTGGTCTGGAGCGCTTCGAGGAGTGCATGAAGCAGCCCGATGAAGGCAAACGCAATCAGCACTGCAAGCGTGCTCGCGAGCACGACTTGGCCGGATTCGATCCCACCCAGGATGATGAACAGCTCGCTGAAAAACAGTGGCGAGGGTGGCAATCCGGCGAGGGTGAAGGCACAGACCGCCATAGCGGCGAAGGTGGTGGGAGATGATGCTGCCACATCGCGAGCGCTGTGTCGGGCGGCGTCGGGTTGAATCTGATACAGGGGTATGGCGGCGTAAAAACCGAGCGCCTTTGCCAGGGCGTGGCCAGCGAAATGCAACACGACGCCGGCCAGCGCGAGCGGGCTGCCGATAGCGATCCCGACCGTGATGATGCCCATGTGTTCCAGGCTGTGATAGGCAAGCAGGCGCTTCCATGCCATTGGCTGCCACAGGAACGGGACCGCGACTGCCACCGAGAAGATGCCAAATGCAGCCAGTGGCGCGGTTGCGGCGGTGTTGCCAATCGCTCCGCTGGCTGCGTCGCGCAGGCGCCAGGCCAGCAGCATCACTGTTGGCAGCAGCGCAGATGAGAGCATCGCGCTGACCGGTGCGGGTGCTTCGCTGTGCGCGTCGGGGAGCCAGTTGTGCACCGGTGCCCAGCCGATCTTGGTAGCAAGTCCCAACATCACCAGCGCGTATGCGGCGACGGCCGCGCCGTGTGGGATGTGAGCCAGGGTTCCGGGCAGCGCCGACCAATCGAGTTGACCGATCCCGCCACCGCGCGCAGCTGATGCGACGAACATGATCACGATGCCCAGGAAGGCAAGGCTCATGCCCAGAGTCGTGAGAATGAGGTACTTCCAGCCGGCCTCGAGGGCGCGTGGCTTGCCCGAAAAGGCGACCAGCACCGACGATGCGGCCGTCGTCGCCTCGACCACGAGCAAGCCGATACCCAGGTTCGCGATCACTGGAATCGCGACCAATGCCGACCAGAAGGCATAGAGCATCAGGTAGTAGGAGCGCACGCTGCGCCTGGCCGCGAAGAACTCGCCTTGGGCACCGCTCAAGTAGGCGGGTGAAAGGAGCGCACTCATCAGCGCGATCACGGTCACGACGCCCACGTAGATGCCAGAAGCCGTGTCTGCGATCACCCAGCTGGTTGCGTGCGACTCGCGGGTCAGCATCGCCGCAGCTGCGCCCAGCCCCACGATCGCAGTGATTACGGCGCCGACCCGATTGAGCCGGTGGGCAGTGCGCTCGCTGCGGGCAACCTGCAGCACCAGCGCGACCAAAACCGGCGCGACAACGGCCGCCGCCGTGAGCGGGATCGTGAGCTCGTCAGTCATGCAGCTCTCGCAGATGCGCAGTGTCGCCCGAACCGAATTGGCCGAAGATGCGTGTATGGAAGGCGCTCGCCACAACGGCGATGAGCAGCAGGTCGAAGATCACGCCCAATCCGATAACGTCGGGCACGGCATTGGAGGCTGAGAGCGCGGCGAGCGTAGCCCCATTCTCGGCGACGATGATCCCGAGGATCTGCAAGATCGTGGCCCGACGCGTGAGTGCGATCACGATCCCCAGCACGCCAAGCGCGATGGCCGCGCGTTGGGCGTTCTGGTCGCCAAAGCCGAGGGACGGCACCAGCGCGGGGATCGCGAGCAACGCCGCAAGCGCGATGACAGCGCGCCCCATCGGTTCGATGCCCGCCCGCACCGGTTGGCTTTCGCGTGTGCGCGCAATGCCGATACCGAGGATCGTCGCGATCGCGACCGCGCGGAGGAGCAGCCCACCTGCGGCAGGCAACAGCTCGAGATGGCCGCTCGTACGCCAGAGCGCGACGCTTGCAAGCAGCAGCGACTGGGCGGTCACGAGCGTCAGCGCGACTGAGCGGCGGCGGACGACGACCACTCCCAGGCCCAGCGCCACGCAGACGGTTGCGATGAGCGAGGTCACGTGGCTCCTTGTGCGATCCACGACGCCAGCCCGATCATGCAGGTGGCAACGCCCGCGCCGAGCAGCGCCGGCACGCGCAGGATCCGCATCTTTGCCAGCGAACTTTCCACCACGGCGACCAGCGCGCATAAGGCTGTAACCACCGCCGCCAACGCGAGCATGTTCCAGGGAGCCGTCTGAGGCAGCGGGACGAACAGGCCGGCGGCGAGCATGAGCACCAGCCAGTGGCGAGCTGCCGCGGTCCACTGCAGCATCGCAAGGTCGCGCCCCGCGTACTCGAGCAAAGGACCCTCGTGCACCATCGTCAGCTCCAGGTGCGTATCGGGGTTGTCGATCGGCTGGCGGCCGGTTTCCACGAGCACGACCAGGCCGAAAGCCAGCGCCGCGCACCAGTGCGCAGGCAAACTGGCGACCCGCGCATCGCCCGATGCGGCGACCATCTGCACCAGGTCGGTGGATTGGGCGCCTACCGCGACCAGCACCAGTGCAAGCAGCAGCAGCGGTTCGGCAAAGACCGAGAACATCAGGTCCCGGCCAGCCGCCATCAGCGAGAACCCCCCGCCAGGGTCCCAGGCCGCGGCGGCGGTTGCAAAGCGTGCCAGCGCCAGCAGCCCTAGCAGCACCAGCATGTCGGATCCAAACCAACCAACCGTGCTCGCCCCAATGGGCACGACCAGCAAGGCACACGCGAGTGCCGACGCACTCAGCGACGGTGCCGTCCGGTACACGAACGTGGTGTCCAGCGGTGCTACCGTCCGCTTGCGCCACAGCCTGCGCAGATCGCGGTACGGCTGAAGCGGTGAGGTGCCGCGGCGTCCTTGAAGGCGAGCCTTGATCGTCTGAATCAAGCCCGGAAGCAGCGGTGCCATCACCAAGCCCGCCAGTTGAACTGCGATTCCAAGCCCGTAGCCGCGCATCACCTCAGCCCTGCGCGAACGACGGCCAGCACCACGGCGAGCGTGACCAGCAGATAGCTCAGATATGCGCGCAGGCTGCCGGACTGCATCCGGCGCAACACGCGGCTGAAGGCCAGTACGCGGCCGAGCACGGGTCGATAGAGCATGTCGTCGAACAAGTGCGGAACTTCAGACTCATGCACGACGCTGCGTACGAGCACGCCGTCAAGCTCGATGCTGACTGTGCGCTGCGGACGTAGAACGACCGCTAGGACAAGCCGCAGTGATTTGGTGAACCCCGCCGAGGTCCATGCGAGTCGGCTGTCGGGCACCTGACCGCAGATCCACATCGGGCTCGGGGCGGTGGTACCCGCCTGACGGCGCGCCAGCTGCAGCGCGGCCGTGCACACCGCGATGAAGGCAGCCACTGCGAGCGGTGCGAACGCTCCGCTTCCGGGCACTGTCAGCGTGATGCCATAGGCGCTTGCCGTGAGCGGGCCATATGGCGACAGATGTCCAATTGGACCGAGCACAACCCCAGGTACCACGCCGATCGCCAGGCACAAGCCCGCCAGGAAGATGACCGGGCCGGTCATCGACGCCGGAACTTCGTGTGAGCTTGCCACGATCTTCTGCCGGTGCGCCCCCAGAAGCACCAGGCCGACGACTTTAACGAAACAGAACACAGCGAGCGCGGCGGTGGCAGCAAGTGCAGCAGCGGCGAGCGTGCCAGCGGCTGTGTCTGCCGGGCCGCCATGAAGGGCGAGCTGCAAGAGAGCTTGCAGCGTCAACCACTCGGATGCGAATCCGTTGAGCGGTGGGACTCCAGCGATTGCCATCGACCCGATGAGGAAGGCTGCGCCGGTCAACGGCATCGTGCGCAGCAGGCCGCCAAGACGGTCCAGATCTAGCGTGCCGACCTGCCGTTGGAACGAGCCGGCGCACAGGAACAACAGCGACTTGAAGAGCGCGTGGTTGAGGGTATGCAGCATCGCAGCAGCGAAGGCGACGGCCGCCAACTGCCGCTGCCCGGCATCGGCCGCGAGCAGCGCTCCAGCGAGACCGAGCGCGATGATGCCGACGTTCTCGACCGAGTGGAACGCCAGCAACCGCTTGAGCTCATGTTGCATCAGCGCGTATAGCACGCCCGCGACACAGGACAGCGCGGCGGCACCCAGAAGCACCGGTGCGACCCAACCGGGAAGCGGAGCAAGCCACTCGAAAAGCATCCGCACGAGCCCGTAAAGCGCGACCTTGATCATCATGCCCGACATCACGGCCGACACGTGCGCGGGCGCTGCCGGATGAGCTCGCGGCAGCCATGAGTGCAGAGGCATCAGCCCCGCCTTGGTGCCGAACCCGACCAGGGCTGCCACAGCCAGCAGCGAACGCACCAGCGTCGGCTGGTCCGCCAGCGCGTGTGGATCGGTCAAGGCTCCCACGTGTGCGAGCGTCAGCATGGACAGCCAGACCCCAACACCTGCAAGATGAGTCGATCCGAGATAGACCAGGACAGCCCGGCTTGACTCTGCGCTGCGGCTCGCGAGCAGGATCGCGACTGCAGGCGCGACGCTCATCAACTCCCACATCATCAGGAAGGTGACCGCATCCCTCGCGATGACCACACCGACCAGGGCCAGAACAAACACCCCGCTGATGGCGGCGATCGCCGGAGCATTGTGTGATCTCGACAAGTATCCGCCGGCGTAGATCAGCGCCGGGGTCGATACGATCGCGATTGCAGCAACGAAGAAGCCACTTAGAGGGTCGATTCCCATGGCGGGCCCTAGGCCATTTTTGAACCCGCTGCCGACAGCGGATCCGCCGACAACGACCAGCCCACCGTCGATTCCTATCAGCGCAACGCCGAGCGCCTGAAGAGCAAGGCCCAAGCGCAGGCCGCGTGGAACGCTCGACGCCGCGATACCGATGGCGACGACAGCGGCGCCGGCGACCAGGAGCCATGCTTGCAGCGTCACTCAGCCCCTCCCGGCTCATTGGCACAGCCGCCACTGTTCGGTGGCAGCACGGTTGGGTCGGCGAGCTGCCTATGCGAGGGATCGATATGGGCGGTCATGACACCTACGGTGGTGGGGGCATTTACCGCGATGAGCGAGTGAGTTGGGGGCGCCGAGTCCGGCCCCTGGTCGGTTGAACCGAGAACGACTCATCAGTCGACATCGACTGAAGCTGCACTAGGTGGGTGTCGAACATTCGACGCGCCACCGATAGTAGGTCGTTCACCTGGGCGTCCCGGAGCCGGTAGTAGATATTGTTGCCCGACTTTCGAGTGTCGACAAGGTTGTTCATGCGGAGAATCGCCAGTTGCTGCGATGCCGTCGACCCCTCAGTACCCAGCGCGAGTTGGAGCTCCGTCACGCTCTTCTCGCCTTCGCGCAAGAGCTCAAGGATGCGTATCCGTGCTGGATGCGCGAGTGCCTTGAACAGCCCGGCCTTGAAGCCTTGAAGCGATTCAGTCATTGGACTGGCTTAGAAGGGTCGATCCGGAGGTCGCGAGCGAGTTCACCCAATCGATTCAACGAGCATTCCTGTGTCGATAACTGCGGAGATTTGAAGATAGCAATGCTGTAGTGTATGGGAATAGGCGGAGCCAAGGTGCTACGTCCACTTTTCAGCCATGTGGGATATACGTACATGCTGCAGGGCAGAGACTGTTAGTCGATAGGAAGTCGGTCAGCTCATTTCGAGCCGACCGACTTCCGTTTCTTTAGATTGGCATTCGGACCATGGTTAGATCGAGCGGCCACGCAATGGACTTCTTACAGCGTCGGATGGACGAGCTCGATCAGTGGCTATCAACTGGCCCGCACAGCGAAGGTTGGCTGCTCGAGCATTTCGTGACGGTGATGCGCTTCTACACAAATACATCCATGGGTCGAACGGATCCGGGTGTATTTGATCCAGCGGGTATCCGTGCCGTGGATAGCGATGAGATTGTTGCCACGTCCCCCACAGTCTCTGCCTTGGCGATGTCGGAACTGTCCCCAATCCAATCAAATGGTTTCGCAAATGGCCGGGATGGTCAGGACGCCATTTCTGGACGGGCCGCAGCGATCTGTTAACCGCAAGGTTCAGGGTTCGAATCCCTGTCCCGGAGCCAATTTCACATTCGGAATTTAGCCCGCTGTCGAGCAGTGGTTGACAGCAGTACAGCATTCATGTTTCTCACGCCGTCTGGCGCGCAGGTCCCCGTTTGGTGGATGCTGCGCCGCATGAAACACAAGCTGGTCCGTAACAACGACGTGCATCCCCACAGGGGGTTCAACAAGTGGCTCGCCTTATTGATCACCAACGGCGTCGGCAACATGTGGTTCTTCTACGTCCTGATCGTATTCATCGGAGGCTGGATGCTGCTCTCGAAGTTGGGTCTGCTCAACTTCGACCCCTACCCGTTCGCGCTCATGCTGCTTATAGTCGGCGGCATCTTCCAGGCCCTGGCGATGGTCGCCATTATGGTCGGCCAGAATGTCCAGGCAGCCGCGAGCGACGCTCGCGCAGAAACCGATCACGAAACATTGGAGGCCATCCACACGCTGGCAGCGCAGTCAATCCAGATCCTCGAGGGTCAGAACAAGATCCTCGCCCTACTCCAGGGGCATGCCAAGAACAGCTAGCTGACTTCGTCCACGAGCTTGACCCCAAGAGGACAGCGCAGGCTGAAGCATCTTGCTCCCTTGCGCCCGTCACTTTTAAGTGGGCCGGTGGCGAGAGGTCACCCGCTAAACGCAGTCGATGGCAGGACGAAGATGACGATCGCCGCCATCGCGTATAGGACGACCAACTGGAGGCCCTCCAACCAGTTGCTCTCTCCATCGTGGGCGATGTAGTTGAAGACAAGGACCATCAGCCCGAGGATGGCGATCTCGACCCACCCGAAGACGAGCGTCATCGGGTTGAAGAACAGGCTCAACAGGACGACCAGTGGCAGGATGAACGTGGCGATCTGGATCGAGGAGGCGGAGGCGATGCCGAGGGCAAGATCGAGACCCGAGTCCTCTCCCACGCCACCCGGGCTCCCGCGACGCCGGATGGCTGCGCTGATCGCCGCGTAGGCCTCGGCCGCATTCCCGGCGTTCGCGACGATCACGATACCGACGAAGACGTCCGTCCACCCGAGCACCTTGGTCACCGCGCCGACCGTGCCGGTCAGGATGTCCACGATTGGGATCAGAAGCCCCGTCGCGGCTACCAGCACCGATACCGAAAGCCAGGTCGGCCATGTCCCTGAAGCCACCTTCCGAGGGGTCGCCGCGGCCTTCGGGCGCCGCCAGGATTCGACACCGAAGATGGAGAAGACGATGTACCCGACATATGCAACGAGAAGGGCAGCTGAAATGCCGATGCTCAGGACCTGGACCTGCTGGGCGGCGCCGCCCTCAGTGCATTGCGTCCCGCCACAGATGGCCATCGCCCCGGACGAGGGAAAGAGCACGGCAGCAACCGTTAGAAGCATCAGGACGGAGTGGTGGCCAGCCTCGGCGCGGCGGAACTTAGGCTTGCCGTGGATGAGCCCGGCGGAGATATAGCAGAGACCCATGATCAGGGCGGAGTTGCTGATGAGAGCACCGATTAGAGTCGCTTTGACAAGCGGGATCAGGCCGCGCTGGACGCCGAAGAAGCCAACCAGGAAGTCGGGCGCGTTGCCGAACGTGGCGTTGAGCAGGCCGCCGGTTCGGGCGCCCAGACGGTTGGCCAGTTCCTCGGTCGCGGAGCCGATCAAGCCGGCAAGCGGGATGACAGCCGCAACGGCGAGAAAGAACTGAACGGAGGGAGGCCACTTGAGCCAACTACTGGCCAGTGTTGCCGGGACGAAGACTACGAGAATAGCGAACACGCGATTTTCGCCCGAGAGTCTCACTGCGATAAATTTAGATTCTGAGTCGGAGGGCCGCCTTTAGGCTAGGGGAGAATCAGCCGCGACCCATCGCCATGACGTTCTCAGCAGCCTCTGACACCTCGCTCACCGCGTGTTTGGCGGCCTCCTGGACGCTACGAAATCCCCCCTCAAAAGCGTCCTGCTTTCGCGCCAAGAACGTAAGGACGCGCTGCCGCCGAACGAGCCCACTCGTTTGGTCGAGAAAATAAACAAGGGCAGCCCCAATCGCGGTGGCAGCGGCAATGCCCGTCACGGCAGGCGCCCAGCTCGCGCCGGCGTCTTCGGCCCAGTTCCTCTGCTCGAGGCCGCGCCTCATACGCCGGGCCAATGGCCGCATCGACTCAGCAGCTTTAGACACTCCACCTCCAACCTCGCGGGCGGTGTCACGATTCTCGTGCCAAAGCGATTGCACGCGCCGTCGCCGATCTTCACCTTGTTGAGGATCGAAGAAGTAAACTGCCGCACTACCCAGTACGACGCCGATCTTGAATCGACTCATCTGAATACAACTCCTTTCGCATCCCGACGCGGGGACGGAACCCGGTCAACTCCTGCAGTCGCTGGCGCGTAAAGCGGCCAACGAACAGGGGGACAAACTGCGGAACTCTCGAATCGGCGAGGTTTTGGAGCGATTCCCGTGCGACGAGTTCAACGGACTCCTCCGAAACCACGCCGCGATACTCGACCTTGATGTTGCGTATCTCGGTGGCGACGTGCTTGAGGACGGTGGCATTGAATGCAGCCTGCACGCCACAGAGTGTCGACCACCTGCCATAACAACGTCAGCAATAGCCTCGCCCTTCGTCGTCAAAACTCGAGCGGGCGTGTGAACGCAAACCCGGCGAAGCTTGGGTCGCGGCGTGTGAGTCCCTCCGACCGCCTGGGGTCGACAACCGCGATACCTCACCATGGCCGGGACAAGGTGTATGGCGATGACTTCGAGAGCAATCTGGTCGGCGCTGGCATCACAGATATCCGAACGCCCTATCGGGGCGCCGCTGGCGAATTTCTGTCGCGGAACGGGTAGTTCGGACCTTACGCCAGGAGTGTCTTGACCATCGTCGGGCGAGATCGAACCGCGGAAGGTCGAAAGTCCTGCTTTCGACCGGTCGCCCAGCACGCGGTCCGGGCCAAACTCCTTGACGAGGCCGCTCAGTACCTTGAACGGCGAGGAACGCCGGCACGCACCAGCCAGCGTCACCTACACCGATCTCGTCTTGCGGTGCGTCGGCCAGGCGCTAGTCACGCATCCCCGGATGAACAGCCAGGCACCGGAGGTGAACGTCGGACTTGCGGTTGCCGTTCCCGACGGCCTGATCGTTCCAGTCATCCACGGTGTCGACCGCATGCCCGTCGAGGAGATCGCGGCGCGGCGCAAAGAGGTGGTGGAGCGCGTGAGGGCCGGCCGCCTGCGAGCGGCCGACCTGTCGGGAGGCACTTTCACGGTCAGCAACCTCGGCATGTACGACGTCGACCTCTTCACAGCGATCCTCACCGAGGGTCAGGCAGGCAACCTGGCCGTAGGCCGGATCGCCGATCGAGTGGTGGCACGCCAGGGGTCGGTGGTCGTGAGGCCGACACTCCTCTTGAGCCTGAGTTGCGACCACCGCATGGTCGACGGGGCTCGAGCGGCCGAGTTCATAAAGGCTCTGGTCGGGCTTCTCGAAGCCCGACCGATGTGATGTTGAAGTCGACTCTGGCTCCAGGGGTGAGTTGAAATCGTCGTGCGGCTGGGCAAGGCGAGCTATATACGTATTCAGTTCTCACGTAACCAGCTGAAGGGCGGCAAAAGCCGATCAGAGTACCGCGCGCCTGCAAGACCGGACGTAGGCCATCCAACTGAGGCGCTCACCCTAGAGCGGATTCATGCCGACGATGGGTTGACGATGATCGAGCCAGGGCGGAACCGAGTGTCATTTAATGGCTCGTCCACCATCGCGACGATTTCCTTGAGCGCGTCGACTTCGGCACGGAGAGCTACGCGACCTTTGCGGGTGATTTTGACCCACATTCGAGGGCGGCGACCTTCGAGGACCCTTGCAATGCTGATCAGACCAGCGTCCTCGAGCACCTGAAGATGGCGCCCGAGATTTCCATCGGTGGTCGCGAGCGTTGTCTTGATATGAACGAAGTCCGCCCGGGCAACGCCGCTCAACAGCGCAAGCACGCCGAGGCGAACACGCTGATGGACGTCGTCATCGAGCCGTTCGGTAGGGTGGGTCATGCGTGATACCTCGCCTTCAGCAGTTGGAAAGATGCCGATGCGATTAGAAGAGTTCCAACCAGGACCGCCTCAATCGCGATTCGGAGATTGCCGCGGGCAAGGAAGGTCGAGGTTGTGCTCAGGAAAGCGATTCCAACGGCATCGACAAGGAGGATTCGGCTTTGGATGACCGCGGAAAAGACGAGGAAGAAGGCCGCAACGACCAGGAAGGGCCCCGCCGTGTCCAAGAACTCCGACCCGATGATGAATCCGGTCACCGACGCCACTCCGCCCCCGATCGTCATCAAGATCGATGTGATCAGCCAAGGTAGGACCGATGTCTCCACCCCTCCCTTCCTGCCCCGTGACCGGTAGTGGCGTGCGGTGAGAATCGAGGCGATGATGAGGCAGACAAGAAAGTAGGGGGCAAGGTGATCCCTGTGGATGAGCAACGCTGCTGGCGCCATCCCGACATAAATGGCGCCAAAGGCGTAGAGCGGGAACCACACCTCCTTGAGGCGCTGCTCGCCATCAGAGCGCAATCGGGCGAGCTCGTTGAGTGTGCGTCGGGCCTCGGACCGGGTTTGCCTCATCACTCCTTGACACAGAGCGCTCTCTAGTGCAGAGTAAGCGCCTGCTCTACGGTGCAGAGTAGACCGTTACTCGGTAGCTAGTCAAGGAGGCAATCATTGTGACCCTGATCTTTGTGCCAGCTTTGGCGTTCCTGTCAGGTCTCGCCTTGGGGCGTCGCTGGCCGGTATTCGTCCTGCCGGTGACGGCCTGGTATGTCGCTCTGACCGCCCAGACTCAGTATCTGGCCCATCCCGGCGTGATCAGCTTCGATGGTGGTCCCGGGCTTACCACCATACAAGGCAACCTCTACTGGCTGGTCCAGCCTCTCATCCTTGCTGTCGGGGTCGGACTCCTTTTCCTTGCCGCTTGGATTCGTCGTATCACTCTCGATCGAGTGCAACGCGTTCGCTCACTGGCCGCCCGCGTGAGTAATGGTTCGCGGTAGCTGGCTGAGCCAGCCGGCGAGAGGACGGGAGTATCCAATCTGGGCACCGCGCGCGCAACGGTCGGGGGCAGCTTCGAAACGTTTGGGGCAGACGTTCTTGCGGGCCCGGTCACGGCGCTGATAATCGCCTTGTTCGCCGTCTACTGCGCCCTTACCACCGTTCGCGTCGGCAACGTGACAGGCCCGCTGCCGGCAGAGGGCCGGCTGCTCGTGCCGGCCCTCGCCGCCGCAATTTATCCGAGGACCGCCAGGCCCGCCTGGGCGACCTCCATGTCCTGGGTGTAGTGGCCGCCACTGACGCCGATGCCCCCGATGACCGCGTCGCCGGCCTTGATCGGGTAGCCGCCTCCGAAGATCACCAACCGATCGATTCCGCCGACGGCGCCCAAGGCCAGCGGAGGATCGTTCTTGATGAAGTCGTGCCAGCCGTCGGTCGAAAGGCCGAAGCCGACTGCTGTGTAGGCCTTGTCCTGGGCGATCTGAACGCTGAAGAGGGCCGCCCCGTCCATCCTGCTGAGGGCTTTGAGAACGCCGCTCTCGTCGCAGACAGCTATCACGAAGGGGTGGCCCATCGCCTTGGCCTTCGCTTCGGCGCCCGCGATCATCTTGTGCGCCAGCTCTGTAGTGATGGTGGGCTTGTTGTATGTGTTGCTCATTTCACTCCTCCTGCTCTGAATGGTTGTAGCGCTGCTCGAGTTCACGTATCTCGGGCAGACCGATCAAGTCGAGGAACTCCGCGAAGCGAGGCAGGTCGGGCAGCACGTTGATCGGCGAACCGTCGGCGCGGATCTTCGCCAGCACCGCGCGGATCGCCTTCGTCGCCGCCAGCAGGGTTGCGATCGGGAAGATCACGATCGCATAGCCGAGCTCGGCCAGCAGGGCGTGCTCGATGGGCGGTGTCTTGCCGCCTTCGGCGTAGTTGAAAAGGAGAGGCACTGAGGGGAACGCCGCGGCGATCGCCCGGATCTCCTCCACCGACTGCGGTGCCTCGATGAACAGGACGTCTGCACCTGCCTCCCGGTAGCGGGCGGCGCGCTCGATGGCAGCGTCCAGCCCTTCCACCGCGCGCGCGTCGGTCCTGGCGATGATCAGCAGGTCAGAAGAAGCGCGGGCATCGACCGCAGCCCGCACCTTCTCGACCATCTCGGCCACCGGCACCACATGCTTGCCCTCCATGTGGCCGCATTTCTTTGGCGCGACCTGGTCCTCGATGTGGAGCGCCGCCACGCCTGCTCGTTCGTACTCCCGCACCGTGCGAAGGACGTTAATCGGGTTCCCGTAGCCGGTGTCGGCGTCCGCAATCACCGGGAGGTCGACGGCCTCGACGATCCGGCGCGCGTTGTCGACCATCTCCGACATCGAGACCAGGCCGACGTCCGGCCGGCCTAGAAGCCCGGCCGAGGTCCCGAAGCCTGTCATGTAGACGGCCGGGAAGCCGGCCTCCTCGATCAAGCGGGCGCCCAGGGCGTCATAGCAGCCCGGAGCGAGCACCGGTCGCGCCGTTTCCAGAAGCGCCCGCAGACGTGGCGGTGAGCCTGCACTTCCAGGGAGCAGAGGGGCCATGGCAGAAACATCATCGCTCGCTCGAGAGCTCGGCGTCGAGGCGGCGCGTCGGGGGGGCTAGCCGAAGATCTAATGTGCTGATCCGGAAGGATCGGTGACGGCAAACGCGATGACCGAGTTCGATGAGCGCACGGTTCTGTCCAGGACAGCCCTGGCGGCGATCGCTGCCGCGTTTCTATTGATCGGCGTGGTCGCTTCCGCCTACGGCCCTCTGCTCGAATTCTTCGCCCATCGGTTCTCGGTCACCCTGCCAATCGCAGGCGGGGTGTTGAGCGCCCATTTCGCAGGCGCCCTGGTCGGTGTCCTGGGCTCGATGCGCGCCATGGAGCGGTTTCCGAATCGTCATATGCTCGTCGCAGCGCTGGGCTTTTTAGGGCTCGGCTGCGCTCTCGTGGCGCTGGCGCCGACGTGGCCTGTGTTGCTGGCTGCGGTCTTTGTCGTCGGCGTGGGTTTTGGCGCCCTCGATATCGGGCTGAACCAGGTCGTCGCTCACAGCGCAGGGAAGAGAAGATCGGCCGTGCTCAACATGCTCAATGGGTCCTTCGGGATCGGTGCCGTGCTCGGTCCCATCCTCGTGACCGTTCTCGGCGAGCACCACTTCACCCTGCTCTATATCGGGGGCGCGGTTCTCGCGATTGCCCTCATCCCAGAAACTCTTCGAATCCCTGGCCGTCTTCCGGTTGCCGTTCGGGCAACCACCGGACGGCCCAACGCCCTGATCCTCATCTTCGTCCTCGCATTTACGCTGTATGTCGGCACGGAGGCCGGCGTCGGCGGGTGGGCCCCTTCACACCTCGAGTCGATCGGCCTGGGGTCCGGGTCGGCGGCTGCGCTGACCTCCGGTTTCTGGCTCGCGCTCGGACTTGGCCGCCTGCTCGTCGCCGTACTTCCCTCGCGAATCCCTGAGTGGGTGATCGTGACTACCGCGTCGGCGCTCGGCGCACTTTCGTTGCTGGCGGCCGTCTCCGGGCGCGCGGCTCCAATCGCATATGTCGTCGCCGGTCTCGTCATGGCACCTATCTTTCCGACCGGCATCGTCTGGCTGGCCAAGCTGTTACCGCGTGACGCGCGCGCCACCTCCTGGCTCTTTCCAGGCGCGATGTTGGGCGGCGCCCTGATCCCTGCCGCCATCGGTGTCGCCGTGGCTCGCACCGGCCTGGGCGGAGCACCGGTCGTGCTTTCCACGGTCGCGCTTGGCACCTTCCTGGCATTCGCGTTCGCTCGGATCTTGAGCTCTCACCAACCGAGCCACTGACCGATAGATACCTCTCGTTGAGGCTCAGACCTTGGTCATGAGACTGCCCGGCGAAGCTGGTGGTCTCGGCACCGTAAAGACTTGCCGTGTTCGCGACGTCAGCGTGGCTGATGCTCCAGTCGGCGGCCCCGCCCCAGCACGAGGATCGGCGTCCTCTTGACCTTGTCTCCGTCGGGTCGCACGAAGAAGAGCATGTCGTGTAGTAGTTCATGTAGTAACCCGAGGCTGTGTAATTGCTCGAAACCGGTCTAGTAGGCATGCGCGATGCCGCCAATCGAGCTCAAAGCCCTGGAAAACGGTCTCGGTAGACGAGACCGCCTAGATTGGTTGCCTATAGCTAGCAAGGCAGATCGGGACACAAGCGACCGCTTGCTCAGAGGTCATCGCAAGTTTGCCCTGTTGAAAGTCACCCGGAAAGCACGGCTCAGCGTGGGGATGAACGCGTCACAGTCCCGAAATCCAGTGGACCGTGCTTCAAAATTCCACTACGCTCGGACAAATGAGCGAGAAAACGGTCCGGTCAGTGGCGGGGCAGTACGGGCAGCGTGGTCTTGTGGAGCGCATCATGAGTGCCGTTCGTCAGGCCTTTCCCAAAGGTGCGTCGTCAGACGACCTCGGCGACTTTGACCACTTTCATCCCGGTGGCCGTGCTGCCACAGAGGCGCTGGCAGCGGCCGCCGACCTGGCGCCTGGGAGCACCGTCCTGGATGTCGGTGCCGGGCTGGGCGGACCTGGACGCTGGCTCGCCACACACGTCGACTGTCGTGTCACCTGCCTAGACATAACCCCGGAATACTGTGAAGTCGCCGAGGCGTTGACGAAGTTCACCGGCCTCGAATCTCTGGTCCACGTTCGGGAGGGAGACGCGCTCCACACTCCTTTTGATGATCAAGCCTTCGACCTGGTCTGGGCGCAAAACGCATTCATGAACATCGAAGACAAAAGTAGCCTGTTCAAAGAGATGCGTCGAGTGCTCAAGCCTGGAGGAAAGGTTGCATTCATGGAGGTCATGGCGGGACCGGTCGCCGAGCCACTCTACTTCCCGCTCCCTTGGGCGGATCGGCCGGAGCTGAGCTTCCTCGAGCAGCCCGACAACTACCGCAAGAAGATCGAAGCCGCCGGCCTGAAGGTGCTTCTGTGGGAAGACATGGGTCCTTGGCTCTCGTCTATTACGGGCGAGCCCGACTCCAGCGGACTCGAATGGGATATCTACGTCGACAACCTCTCGGTGAAGGCCCCGAACTCGGCACGCAGCCGCAGGGAAGGCAGGGTGGTGCAGTGGCGAGCGGTATGTACTAGACCCTGAGACATTCGCCTCTGCAGCATCTCCCGACCCAGTTCTGGCAGGACCTCGAGATGTGGGGGGGGTGGTCCAGGGCACCGAGATGACTCCCAGCCGTGCCATCTCGATCTTGGCCGTGCGACCTCGGGGCAGCGCCTACCAGCCCTGCGATTGGGAGTTGGCAACTTGCGTCCCCACTCAGTTCACACGGCAGAGTGCTTTTTCACAGACCTATTCACTGCGATTTGGCTGGCTCGCGTGCACCCGCGGATTGCATTTTGGTTCCCGCGAGCGCGGCGCGATACAGAAGCTGGTCGGGCACAGACCGCACTCTGATCGGCCCGTTGGCGTTGGTAGCGATAAGCGTCGGCTATCGCTAACTGGGTCACAACGCTGGATCGATCAGGGGGCCGACCAGCGCGTCAAAGGCCGGCGTACCGTCCTTGCATTGCAAGGCTCTATGCACTACATTGCCTGCTGTGCCGATCGAAGGCCTGGCGACGCAGCTGCGCAAGGGCGTCATCGAGTACTGCGTGCTCGCGATGCTGCGCGACACGCCCCGCTATGGCGGGGAGCTCATCCAGGTGCTCCGCAGCCAGGACGGGCTGCTGACCAGCGAAGGCACGATCTATCCGCTGCTCAGCCGCATGCGAGCGGAGGGCCTCGTCGATACCGAGTGGCGCGAGGCTCCGGCGGGCTCGCCGCGCCGCTACTACCGCCTCACGAAGGCGGGGCAGCGGGCGGTCGTGGAGTTCCAGCGCGAGTGGGTTCGCTTTCGAGGAACTGTCGACGTTATTTTTGGAGAACCCGGAGGAAAGCAACGATGAGCGCGCCCCACGCCGATCAGCTCGTCCACGAGTACCTGGACCGGCTCGACTCGCTGCTCGCGGGCGTGCCCCAGAGGCGGCGCGAGGAGATCCTCGATGAGATCTCCAAGCACATCGCCGAGCAGCGGAGCCAGATCCCCGACGAGTCGGACGCGGACCTTCGCAACCTGCTCGAGCGGATCGGCGACCCGGCCGAGGTCGCGGACGCCGCCCGCGACGATGGCGAGACCGTTACCATGCCGAAGCCTGCGAGACGCATCGGCCCCATCGAGGTGCTCGCACTGGTGCTGACGCCCCTGATCTGGCCCGCCGGCGTGATCCTGCTGTGGCTCTCCCCCGCCTGGAACGTGCGCGACAAGTTGATCGGGATGCTCGTTCCCCCGGGCGGCTACCTGTTCATCGTCTTCGGTCTGCCGGCGCTACTGGTGCTCGGCCCGATGTCCGAATGTGGTGGAGGCTCCGTCAATGGTGGGCCCTACACCCAGACGTGCACCGGCGTGATGGCCCTGCCGGTCTGGCAGCAGTACCTGATAGGAGCAGCGGAAATCACGGTGTTTCTATTACTGCTCATGTCCCCGATCCTGGTCGCGATCTACATGACCTGGCGGCTGCGCCGCTGGGCCGCAGAGCCGCAGGGCTAGCTGGCGGGGGGTGGAAACGTCGCCGTTGATATGCCGGCCTTCTTCGCGCGCGTCCTCTTATGGAGGATGGGGGAGGGCAACCTGAGCCCGCTGACATGAATCTGTGGCCTTCGGATGTAGTAGTTCATGTAGTAATCCGAGGCTTTGAAACATCTCGAAACCGGTCTAATGAAATGCTCGAGGTCGCGAATCGATCTCAAAACCCTCGAAATCGATCTCGGTGGACGAGAGCGCTTAGATTTCGGGACCGTGAGGCCCCGGGCTCAAATCCCGGGCCCCCGACCAATTTCTGAATACGATCCCGGCGTCACGGCTCATGCAGCGATGGCGATGGATCACAGCTGGATCACAATTTCCCCGGGAAGTAATCAGAGAAGGCTGTTGCGGACACGATCCAGATCGTCCGGCCATCATTGGTGCAGGTTTCAGGTGCACATGCCCCAATGAGGCCGAATGGGCTAGATTCGTGGCTCTGGAAACGCACAGGCCGCTGAAACCAGGGCCTGTTACCGCCGAGGTACGCGGTTCGAGTCCACGGCGGGCCACCAGAGCTCGCACATCTCACGTGGACCCTCGTAACCCATGATCCTCCTGGACGTTCCACCGATATGCGGGACGGTCCTCGCCGACTGGCGCTGATCGCTGTTGGCTCAGTCGGAGCATTGATCGCGCTGATTCTGGTGGGCGCCTACGTCTACCACGCGAGCGGGTCCCTTTCTGGATTCGGGGAATCGTCTGCCGAGAGGGTTTCCCTGAAGGGCAGTGACCTCCCCCCGGGCCTGACACAGTGCCCTGTATCGGGACGTCCACAGGACAAGGGCGGAGCTACGTATCCATACGGTGCTACCGATGTATGGACCACTGTCTATGCGGATGGTTCGAGTGCATGCAACTTACCGCCGTCCGGCCGTGATGCCTTTACTTGGGTTCTCCAGTTCGATACCGAAACGGCTGCGGTGGCCGGGTTTAAGGCGTTTGTGGGATCGTCAGACTGCACGATTGCGCATGGATGCGTCGACTGGGGCTTGGGGCAGAACTCGACTCTCGCGTGCGGGACCCCCCAGGGCTCCAGTCAATCTGGCGCTGGTTCGTGTCTTGGGACATGGCAGAGGAACGCCTTCGTGTTGACGTTCGCAGGTTCCTTGGGAATCGACGAAATGAAGAAGGCAGTCATGAACATGGACGCCCGCGCTCATCAGATTCCCGCTCCTACTGGTTAATCACAGCCGCCCAAGCCACACAACACCGCGGTTGCCTGGCCCTGATCTCCGCTTTGGATGTTCGTAACCCACCAGCCTCTAAGACGTTCCACCGATGTGCGGGTAGGGCCTCGCCGGCTGGCGCTGATCGCTCTTGGCGCACTCGGAGCGTTGATTGCGCTGATCCTCGCCGGCACCTATATCTACCGCGAGCGCGGGGTCCTGGTGGACCAGAGCGGTTCCGGACCAGGCGGTGAGACGACGGAAATTTTCACGGCGAACGGCAACTGGGATCTCCGATGGTCCTATGACTGCTCGTCGAGCCTCGGCAGCCAATATCCAACGCTCGATCAATGTGACTTCCGCCTGGCCGTCAAACAGCTGTCGGATTGTCAGGTCTCGCCTGAGAATCAGGGGGTTACCCAGCATGGTGCACAGAATCACGGCGTCGTCCACAACCACGTGGGCGGAACGTTCTACTTCGTGGTTGACTCGTATGGCAGCTGGACGTTCAGCGTAACTGGAGCGGGGCGCGGCTGGGGAATAGGTCCGGCAAACTACTGCAGCGAAGGGTAAGGCGCCCGGCCCGATCTAATGCGGAGGTAGGTGGTTCGAGTCCACCGCGGCCCACCAGATCGTAAATCCGAGCGTCTAATCCGGGACAACCCTTCTCCACCTTGGGCGCTGCGACTAGCTGGGAGCTCGTTTCCTCAACTCAAGCACAGCGAGGGCGGCCGCAATCGCGAGGAGTGCTGGCAAAACTGTGAGGAAACTGTGATGAGGCCGAGCGCCTTCGCATCGGGCCAATTGAAGTAACCGAGCGGTTCGCCCCACGGCTCCATCAAGGCATCGCCCGTAGATACAACGGTTACAGGCCGGTCGAGTTACTCCGTGTGCCAGACAGGAGGCGACCAGCTGGCACATCAATCTGCCTGCGCGCGCGTCCTTAGCGTCTGAGGCGGGCAGAGCGGCTCATGCTCCTGATAATGGGTGCCTATTTGTCGCAACTCTTCGAGAAGGTGCGGGTGTTCTCGGGCCGGTAAGCTCGTCGAGACATCGACGACGCAATTTCCGTGCACCTCAGCCCGGGCGCCATTCCGGCAAAATTTGCCCGTTTGTACACAAACTCGGCAAGATCGCGGACTCGACGTCTGGCGCTGATCGGCTCGGTCACCGCGCTGGCGTTGCTGCTTTCCGGCCACATTTCACACGGCATCCAGCAGGTCGAGTGGAACGGGTCCGCCTCATGCCTGGACGTTCCTGTAAGCAGCTTGATCATCCATCCGACCAGATGCTGGATGAGGGGGCCAACCTCCATCGTCGTGGCCGGGACGGACGCCCGGAGGGGCAAGAGCGCGGAGATGGTCGTGGAGGCGGGCCGGCAGCACCCAGTCGGGGAGCTGACCTCTTACGCGCGGAGCGGGCCGCTGCTTGCAACCGATGGTGCAGGCGATCCGCCGGCTACATCGTCTTTCTATGTGTATGGCTCGTACATCGACGTGTGCGGTCTGAGCGCGACCACCGAATGCCCCCTCTACTACGACGCTGCAAACGAAACGGTCCCGCCGGCGGGTGGCATGACGATCCTCGACTTCGGAGCCCCCTGTTTCGAGCCGGCAACACTGGCATGGGGCACCCAGCTCCTCAACAGCCAGGGCTGCACGCCGGACACCACGCTCGTGATCCTGGCCCAGGCCTGGCTGCGCGGCTATGAGACCAATCCCAATCGCTCCGCTTCACCCAGCTATGTGCTGGTGGCGGGCACCAGCAACAGCCTGACGGCGGCAGTACCTGGCTACGCCCTGACCCCGGCGGAGATGTCGCTGCACGGCCAGGCATGGTTCGGGTCGGTCATCAGTCCGATCGCGGCGGTTGCGCGGAGTCTCTCTACACCGGTTGCAACCTGGGCCGGCAACGACATCGAGGAGTCGAGCGACGACAACTGGTACGACGGGCCGACCACCAGCGCCTGGGTTGACGCCTACGCGGCCGCGTCGGGCGCGTCCAAGCCGTGCTTGGCAAGCCGGGATGGGCTGATGGTCGACTACGGCGATTACGTACCCAATGAACCCGGATGGTCGGCGGGCGCTGTCTACTATGTCGCCTGGCAAGCGGCGCCGGCCTGCCCCATGCCCGAGATCTACACGGCCGTGATGGCAGGCGAATGGCAAAGCCTTAACCGCTACGCCGATAGCGTCGGGCTCCAGCCAATGCAGTTCATAGGTGTCCTGTCGGAAGACGGAGCCGCCGGAACCTTGTCTGGCGCGGGCAGCTGGAACACTCTTAGGAGCGCGACCGGTCAAGCGGCTCCGTACTTGAGCGTCATCGGAGCAACAGGACCGGTCTCGCCAGAGGTGCCCGACCCGCCGGCGGCGGTCAAGGTGGTTCCCGGGCCGGGGCTGGCCACAGTTGGCTGGTCGGCTCCGGCCTGGGACGGAGGCTCCGCAGTCACGTCTTACACGGTGACGGTGTACACGGAATCGACGATCGCCCAGGTTGTGACGGTCAGTGGGTGGCCCACCGCGGAGACGGTTATCGTCGGAGGGCTGGCCAACGGCACCCCATACACGTTCTATGTGAGCGCGACCAACCAGGTGGGAACCGGACCCCAGTCTCTGCCGTCCCGCAGCGTGACCCCGAGCGGTCTCGCTCTGCTGCAATGACTCACCGGCCGTTCCTCAGGTACGCAGGCCGTTGCTTGGGCGCTTTAGGCCCACCTTATAGTTCTTGGTCGTGAGCTCTGGGGGGTTGCTGGAATCGGCTCGCGCGCTCGGACCGAGGATTGTCTCCGACCGCCGCACCATCCACTCCCATCCCGAGATGGCGTACGAGGAGGAGCAGACCTCGACACTGGTCCAGGCCCGCCTCCGCGACCTCGGCATCCCGTTCCGCGCCGGGCTCGCCAAGACCGGTGTGGTGGCCCAGATCAAAGGCGAGGGCGGTGACGGTCCGTGCGTCCTGCTTCGCGCGGACATGGACGCGCTGCCGATCGAGGAACGCTCGGGAGTTCCTTTTGCCTCCGAGATCCCCGGCGTGATGCATGCATGCGGGCACGACGCCCACACCGCGATGCTGTTGGGCGCTGCGCAGCTCCTGCTGGAGCGGCGGTCGCAGTTCGCGGGCACCGTGAAGCTGATGTTCCAGCCGGCCAAAGAAGGCGGGGCCGGCGCCGCCCGAATGATCGAAGACGGCGTGCTCGGCGACCCGAAGGTCGACGCCGCCTTCATGCTCCACGTGCGGCCGGAGCTCGACGCGGGTCAGGTTTCTTACGCCGCCGGCCCGCTGCTCGCCGGCGCCGACGCGTTCACGATCACCGTCGAAGGTCGCG
>DATBZR010000143.1:0-18319 GCA_036513095.1 Candidatus Dormiibacterota bacterium
GCTAAGTAGCCCTGGGTATACTTTTGGATCGCCCCTAACGCGGCGGTGGCGGAATGGCAGACGCGCTAGTTTCAGGAGCTAGTGTCCGCAAGGACGTGGAGGTTCAACTCCTCTCCGCCGCACCAACAAGTTCAGCCCCAAAATCTCGTGCCGGTGCCAGGCTGGGCTGCACTTCGATGTTCGACCCGTTGCCGCCGCTTGCAATCGCAACAGCAGGATTGGGCGTCGTCGCGGTCGTTGCAGGACATCCGGTCCGCGGCTGGCCCAAGTGGCACTTGAGCAGCCGCGCGTTCCGCTTGGCCGGTGCCTTTTGCCTCGCGGACAGCGCGCTCGTTTTCGTGCTGGCAGTGACGCACGACGATGGAATTGCATTTGTTGTGTACGCCATGGGGGCTCTGTCACTGGCAGCGACCATTCAGCTCGTTCAGCGGCGCAGAGCAAGCATCTAGCTGCGAGCGCTGGGGCTCAGGGGCTCAGGATTTCCTCCAGTTGCGACTTGCGCATCTTCGACCGCCCTTTCATGCCGCGTTCCCTGGCCTCGTTGAGGAGCTGGTCGTAAGTGCGCCAGATCCCCTGTGATATCGCAGGCCGCCTCGGCGCCCGGGTGACACGCCGTCGTTTGTGCCATCCGCTTGAAGCTCCTTTTCCTTGACAACGCGCGGCCAATCCATTCGACTGAGCGCCGCCGTGTCGAGTACGCCATACGACCAGGTCCAGACGCTCTACCGAACGCTGCTCGTTTTCGCCACGGTAGCCGTGCTCATCCTCGCCGTCGGCCTCGTCGAGTTCGTTTACTTCGAACCGCCTGGACAGACGACCGGGGTGAAGGCGCGGATCGTCGGCGTTTACACCTACGACCCTGCGACCGGCACCACGGCGGGGACTGACCGGTCGGCCTTCGGCCGCAGCGAGGAATTCGCCGCGGTGGTTGATTGGTCCGGCCTTCCAACAAACCTGAGTGTGGACGTCCGGTGGTATGACGGCTTTGGCACGATCGTCGGTCGGGTCGGCCCAAGCACGCCGGCCGAGCTCGGCAATTCCTCGGTCGTCCCCGTCATCACGCCTCCAGGCCTGCATCACAACCTGCCCGGCCAGTACACGTTCGTGGTCGAACGACTTCAGGGCGGGCTTCCGGTCGAGGTGCTCGCGCGCCGGATCGTTCTGGTCGAACGGTAGTGAGCACCAGCACGTACACAACCCCGCCTGCCGCCAATCCGCATCCACGACTGCGCCCTGGCCGTTACGGCATCGCGATCGCAGTCGCCGCGGTGGTGGTGATCACGCTGGTCATCAGCTCGCTCCTCAACTACGTGTATCTCGACACCATCCCGGCGCGCACCTCCCTGTACGGGCTGCTGGCGGTGGCATTGATCGCGCTCGGCACCTACATCGGCGTGAGGGCGTTCACACGGGACCGTGCAGACCGGCGCAAGCACCTCATTCGCGCGGGCGTGCTGCTCGGGTTGGGCACGTTGCTGTGGCTGCTGGTGATCGACGTGTTCGTCTTCACGCAGGCGGCGGGACCGCTGATTGCAGCGCTCTGCGCATTGGCGTGTCTGCCGACCACCGCCTTTGGGCTCTTCGTCGTGCGGCGCATGGACCGCAACGAGAAGGAGCCGTGGCGCCTGGTCTTGGTCGCGGCGGCGTGGGGTGCGATCGTCGCCACCAGCCTGGTCATCTGGGGCGAGACCATCTGGGACCAGGTCGCTCAGCACACCCTCGTTCCTGGTCCGGGCCTTGACGCTTCGACGGCGTTTTCGGCGGGCCTGCTCGAAGAGCTCGCCAAGGGACTCGCGGTGGTGCTCCTCTTCCTTGTCATGCGCAACGACTTCGACGACGTCGTCGATGGGATCGTCTATGGCGCCGCAGTCGGGCTCGGGTTCAACTTCCTCGAGTCGATCGCCTACATGACGAACATGTATGCGATCTTCAGCCCCGAGGGCTATGGGTGGGCCGCGGCGGGCCTGCAGTGGTATGGGAGGCAGGGGCTTGGCCTGTTCTTCGGCCACACGACCTACACGGCGTTCATCGGAGCGGGGCTCGGGATCGCGCGACAGCTGCCGAACAAGCGACAGAAAGCGTTCGCGATCGCGAGCGGGTTCCTGACCGCGATCGCCGCCCACTTCTCATGGGACGCGTGGGTGCAGTTCTTTCCAATCGACAACACGCTGTTCGGGCTGGTGGAGATGCACCTGCGGACGCTGATCATGACCGGGCCCTTTACCGCAGCCGTGATCGCGCTGCTCATATTCGGGATCCGCTATGAGGCGATGGGACTCACGGATCAGTTCCGCAAAGAAGCGGCAACGGGGTCAGGCGCGATTCTGCTGGAGGAGGTGCCGATCCTCTCCAGTCCATGGCGGCGGCTCAAACAACGTTTGCGCGCGTTTCAGCGCCGCGGGTTGAGGGCTTACCTCGAGGTTGCGCGCCTGCAATCGGCGCAGCTCGACCTCGCCATGGAGCGGTGGCACCGCGAACGCCAGGAGATCGATACGCCTCTGGAGGCCGAGGACGCTTTGAGGCTGCGAGTGATCGAGCTCCGGCACTGGGTGCCGGCGGCTTAACCGGCAGGGTTGTAGGCCAACTTTTTTCGAGCTTCAATTGCAAGCAGGCGTGCCGGTTGGGGGTGGCGACCGGCGGGAGGAGGGTGGGCCCGCGGAGCGGGCTGCAAATCGCGCCCTCAGGCCGCCAGGCGGCCCCAGATCGCCCTCGCCACCGCCAGCAGCAGCAGCATTGACGCCGCGGCCCACGTGATCGCGGAGACGATCGGGTCGCTGAAGTCTGTTCCGCTGAGCACCGCGTGCAGAAAGATCAACGCGAAAGCGACGTAGGACAGGCGGTGCAGCCAGGTCCAAAGTTCCCGGTTCATCCGCCGCCTGAGCAGAGCGGTGACGGTGACGATCACCAGCAGGTCGACGGAAAGCGCGCCGAGTCCGATCGCGAGCGTGCCGTACGCGGAATGAAATGGAATCACCATGTCCAGCAGCCCGACGCGAGCAGTTGTGTCGAACAGCAGCGACAGCAGGTGCAGGCCGGCAAGGGGGATCCATAAGACGGTCGTGTATTCGTGCAGCGCGCGCAATGCGCGATTGCTGCCGAGCCAATCCAGCACCGCCGAGCGCAGGGCGATTCCGGTGACCAACGCGATCGCGAGCGCCGCGTAGGAGCTCAGTCCCGCCACACGCGCGAGCACCCAGAAGAACTGGTCCAGCGTCATGGCCCGGGACTCAACCACCATGCGAGGGCATGGGAAGCGCAGTATGCCGGGCCCAGTTCCGGGCCGCCAAGCAGCGCAGCCTTGGCGACGACCTCGGCCTCCACGCCGTTGGCGGCGACGACCGAAACCTCCTCGAGACCGGTCCGCGCCGGGAGCCCCGTCCGTGGATCGATCAGGTGATGGTGCTCGCCCCACCGGCGGCGGCGCACGCTGCTGGTCGCAGCGCCTTGTTCACGCAAAAGCACAGTCCGGCCGCCGATTCCGACAGGCCAACCGTCGCCGGCGGGCCCCGCCCCGCCGGCACTCAGGTCGCCGCCGAGGTTGGCGAGCGCGTTGGGCCCGAGGGAGTCTCGGAGCCGGTCGGCCATCCAGCCTTTTGCGATCCCTCCGAGGTCGATTCCCGCGCCGGGCTCGAGTCGAGCGGCGCCGGGCCGCACGGCCAGCACGTCCGGTAGGGCCGGCAGCGGACACGCCCGCTGCTCGGTGGCCACGGGCCGGTCCTCGGACAATGGCCTCGTGTAGCCGACGGCCTCCATCGACCGCAGCACGGCCACGTTGACGAGGCCGGCGCTGGTCTCAAACGCCCGCAGCGACTCACGCAAAAGGGATTCCAGCTCGGGGCTGACATCTCTCCATCCGCCGGGTGAAGAGTTGAAATGAGACAGCTCGCTGGCCGGCGAGAACCGGGTGAGCCTCGCACCCAGCCGGCGCACCCAGGACTCTCCTTCGAGCAGCCTGCCGCGCGAAAGGCCGATACCGAAGAGGCTGCAGTTCGTGCCCAGACCTTCGAAGTGGTGAGCCTGGACAGGGGCCCGGCGCAGCCGACCTGAGTATTCAGGATGCATATGTCGACGTCACTGGATGCGCGGTGCTGGGCTGGACCGACGGTCCAAGCGTTAGCGACCCGCCAGGTGCTGAGACGCTTGCGCCTCGGGATGCGTTTAGCACCGTGGGCTGTAGCGGCGCCGCCGGGTTCTTGAGGTGCGCGGTTACGTACAACGCCGACAGCACGGTCGCTGCCACCGTGAGCAGGGTTGCGCCCGCCTTGAGAATGACGGTGCGCATCTCAGACCGAGCTGGAGACCGGCGCCTTCAAGAATGGAACGCTGTCGAACGACGCCCCGAGAATCTTGCCGGCGTCCGCGCCCAGGTGGCCGCTCAGGATCTCCTGGTAAACGGAACGGAAGTCGACGGCGTACTTGAGGTTGCCCGTGGTATCGAGGCTGGTGAGGCTCGGCGCCTCGCCGTAGAGGCCGCCTTTGACCGGGTCACCGATCAGGAGCAGCGGCGCCGCCGCGCCGTGATCGGTGCCTCCGCTTGCGTTCTCCTTGGGTCGCCGCCCGAACTCTGACCACGTGGCGATGAGCACCTTGTCGGCCATGCCGTGTGCGGAAAGGTCCTGGTAGAAGGCTCCGACGGCGGAATCCAGATATCCCATCAGGTCGTCATGCCGGTTGAGCTCCGTGTAGTGAGTGTCGAAACCGCCGAGGGTGACGTGCAGAAGCTTGACCCCGGTCCCGGTGACGATCAGCTCAGCCGCCAGCTGCAGCGCTGCGGCAAGCTGGTTCTTCGATGAATAGACGAGCTGCACCTTGTCGCTGTAGTCGGCCATCGGCTGGTAGCTCGCAGACGACGTTCGCAGCGTGGCCATCGTTTCCGTCGCCGTCGCGATCGCGGTGTCGAACAGCGCGCCGTAGATCCCGGGAGTTCCCTTGTAAAGAGCACCGACGGCGGCCTCGACCTCGCTTCCGCCGGTGAAACCGAATGTCTTCTGGTTCTGGATCACGGTCATCGTCGCTTGAAGGTCCCGCAGGGCGCCCGGAACGTCGGTCGCGCCGCACGCGCACCCGGTCAAGGGATGGCCGTTGGAGTCATACGCGGTCGCCAGCGTGCGCCCGAGCCAGCCATCCACCTGCCGGCGAGTGGGATCTCCCGTCTCCCAGATCCGAATCGACTCGAAGTGCGAAAAAGTCGGATTGGGATATCCGACTCCCTGGACGATTGCCACCTTGCCTTGGTCCCAGAGTCCCTTGACGGCTCCGAGGTTGTGGTTCAGACCGAACTGGCTGTTCAGCGGCAGCGCCTGCGAGACCATGGGGCCGGAGAGCTTGGGCCGGAGGTCGTGGAGAGAGGGATCGGCCAGCGGCACGACCGTGCGCAAGCCGTCGTTCCCGCCCGCGAGCTGGATCATGACGAGCACGTTGTCGTTGGTCATGCCCTCGAGCTTGGCCGCGTAGACCGCACGCGCGAAGGCGTCGGGGACCGCTGCGTACCCGGCTGCCAATCCCGCCGCGCCCGCGCCGAACACAAGCCCGGCCTTGAGAAAGTCGCGTCGCTTGAGCTGGTTGATGCCGATTTGCGCGTTAACGCGATGAGGATTGGCCCTATTGATTGCGTCTGTCATCTGTCCTGCACCTACTTGAGCTGAAATTCCGGGGATGCGAGAGTGATGAACCAGCGCGCACGATCGTCGGTGGCCTGGTTCAAGAGCGTTGCGGTCTGCGCGCTGAGGATGCCGTCGAGCTGGGTGCGTGGCGCGTCTGATGCCGAGGGCAGAGCCGTCTTGACCTGACCAAGCGCGGCTGTCACAAAGTTCACGCGCTCGACGACCGTGTTGGAAGAGATCCACGACTCGTTGTTGGGCCATCCGCCGACGTCAGGCGGGTCGAAGAGCGTCTGGCCCATCCCCGAGCCGGCGCCCGCGATGAGTTTCGAAAGGTTGGTCGCACCTAAAGCTCGCGCCGAATGGACCATGAAATCGGTCGGGCTTTTGACCAGCGTCCTGTAGCTTTGCGCGGAGCTGAACTCGGGACTGGTGAGCACAGCGCGCATCAATGTCTTCACGTCGTAGTTACTGCGGCGGAACGCATCCGCCAGGCCCTTGATGTAGCCGGCATCGGGCTGCGCGGCGACGAAATGCTGAGCAACCTTCGCGGCGATGAACTGGGAGGTGGCGGGTTGAGCGAGGATGCGGTCGATCACCCCTTGCGCGTCGAGGGAACCGGTCTTCCCGAGGTAGGTGACGCTTCCTTTGAACGCCCGTCTCGAGTTGAACACCCCCGGACGCTGCGTGCTGTAGACCGGCAGATTGCGGGTGACGCCGGTTGCCACTGTCACCGTCGCGGTCGCGTCAGGCTGCGGCAGCTGCCAGCCGGCAAGAGCCTTCGCGCTCTCGCGCACGTCACTTTCCGAGTAGTTGTCGGGGCCCATCGTGAAGAGCTCCATGAGCTCTCGCGAGTAGTTCTCATTGGGGCTCTGGCCAGTCGACGTGCCGAGGTCGAGGTAGCGCAGCATCGCCGGATCGGTCGTGACCTGCATCAGCATCGATGGCAGGTTCGTCATGGACATCCGGCGCCACGTCAGGTTCTGCCAGTACATGAACGTGTCGTCGGCGACCTTGCGGTAATCGCTGGTGAAGTGACCGTGCCAGAAGAGGGTCATGCGCTCGGCAAATGCCGTCGGTGTGGTGAGGATGTGGTCGAGCCACCACTGCTGCAGCTGACCGATGGCAAAACGACCACCTGGAGTCGAGGCTCCGGCGAGCACCGGGGGCTCGACCGGGTTTGTATCGATCAGTCGGTCGACCGTCTTGTTGAACCCGTCGGACAATGCCGATTCAAGCTGAGCCGGCGTGTACCCGAAGCTCGTACGGCGCAGGAGCTGCATCACACGTGCCGACTCGGAACCGAGTGGTGAGGTCCAGTCCATGCCGGATGCGGCCTTTGGTGTGCCCACCTTTTGCATCGATCCACCCAGCAGGCGGACCGTGCCAACGCCAACCCCCGTGGCGACAGCCGCCGCCAGGGCCTGGCGTCGCGTGATGCCTCGGCGAACTTGAACTGTGGTGGAGCTGACCTTTTCTACGTCCGGTGCTAGGCTCATGCGCCAATTCAATCCGGCGCCACCGCACATGGCATCAGCCGGATGTGAAGAATTCGTAATCGGTACTGAGAGATGGATTCAGACGCGGCGAACGCGACCCGCACCCGAGCACGGTCCGGCACGTATGAGGTCTGGTACCTGACCGTCTCCGATCCGGACAAACGGCGGGGGTACTGGATTCGGTACACGTCTTTCAATCCCGCGAGGCGGGAGGCTCGAGACGAGGCGCATTGCGCCCTCTGGGCATTCCGCTTCGACCACGACGATCCGGGCGCCAACTGGGGCGCGAAACAGTCGTTTCCGCTGGAGGAGATGCAGGTCCAATCGCGTCCGTTCGTGCTCCGCCTCGGTGGTGGGCTGCTCGCCCACGACGGGTGCTCGGGCGAGGTGCGGAGCGAGCGAGGAACCATGAGCTGGGACCTGCGGTGGGACTCGCGTGAGCGGCCCTTTCCTTTCATACGGCCACCGTGGGACGCCGTGTCGTCGTTCGCCAACGTCGGATCGCAGCCGGCGATCAAGGTGTTCGGCACGATCGACGTCAATGGCAAGCGCGCCCACCTGGAGCACCTGCCGGGCGGCCAGCAGCACACATGGGGATCGAGCCATGCTCTGGAGTGGAACTGGGGATATGCGTCGGGACACGATTTCTGGCTCGACGGCGGCACCTCGCGAGTTCGGTCACGCCTGGGAGGCGAGCTGATCGGGACCGCAGTAGGCGCTCATGTTCGAGAGCAGCGGTTCTTGATGAACGGACTCGGACGAGTGCTGCGGACACGCGGACCGATCGCGCCGGATTCATGGGCGGCGGAGGCGAAGCTTGGGCCTCGCCGGCTTCACGTCCAGATCACCCCAAGGCGATCCGACCTGATTGGAGTGACCTACGCGGATCCACGCGGCGGGTCGCGAGTTTGCTACCACACAGAGGTCGCCGACCTGGAGCTGCGGCTGACTCAAGGCGAGGAGGTGCTCGCGCGAATCCGCAGGCCGGCATCGGCCGCCTTCGAGTACGGGGCCGAATCACCGGTGCCGGGTCTGCCAGTACTGTTCTGAGCTCGGGTCTTAACAGCCCGGGTTGTGGGTCTTAATAGGCGACCGTAGGCTTCTCGAATACGGTTGGCCGGTCTGGGGGCAATCAGTAGGTCCCATCCTTATCGCCGCTTGCGCGCAGGGAGCTCGGACGGGAGAGGGAGGGACCGCCAGAGTTTGGGTAGTTGAGAATAATGCTCCGGAAAGCTTGTGAATGCTAGGCTTCTCTGGCCAATGCCTAACTATCGACTGGGAGAAGCCGCCAAGATGCTCGGGGTCAGCGCCGACACGGTGCGCCGCATGGTCGACGACGGCCGCCTTGTCGCCGTCCGGAGCTCGGGTGGTCAGCGGCTGATCGACGGCGCGTCCCTCGCGCGCGTCGCAAAGCCAAAGCGGGCGGCCAAGCCCGATGTGGTCGTCGCCCGGTCCGCGCGCAATCGCTTTCCGGGCATCGTCACGCGCGTCATCAAAGATCGCGTCGCCGCTCAGGTCGAGATCCAGGCCGGTCCGCACCGCCTCGTCTCGCTGCTCACCGCTGAAGCGGTCAATGAGCTGAAGCTCAAACCTGGCATGCCCGCTGTGGCGGTGGTCAAAGCTACCAACGTTGGGATCGAGCTGCCGCGTGACTAGAAGGTTGGTGCTTGCTCTTGCGATCTTGTTCCTCGCCGCATGCGGTGCGCAGACCGGCGGAGCGAGTGCAACGAGCGCTCCTTCTCAAACCGGCATCAGCGTGTTCGCTGCCTCGTCTCTGAAACCCGCCTTCGACAAAATTGGCGCGCGGCTGCAGGCGACAAAGAACGTCGTGACGATCTTCAACTACGAGGGCAGTCAGACGCTCACGGCGCAGATACAGCAAGGCGCGCCCGCCGATGTCTTCGCCTCCGCCGACACCGCCCACATGACCACCGTGGAGTCCGCCGGACTCCTGTCCGGCTCGTCGAAGATCTTCGCTCACAACAAGCTGGAAATCGCCGTCGAGAAAGGCAACCCCAAGGGCATCCACACGCTGGCCGACCTCTCGCGCGCCGGGCTGGTCGTGGTGCTCGCGGATCCGTCGGTCCCCGCCGGCAAGTACGCGCAGCAGACTCTCAACATGGCGCACGTCACAGTCCATCCGGCAAGCCTCGAGCTCCAGGTCACGGGCGTCCTGAGCAAGGTCTCGCTCGGCGAGGCTGACGCCGGGATCGTCTACGTGAGCGACATCGTGACGAGCGGCCAGGTCGACGGAGTCCCAATCCCGGATGACCAGAACGTCACAGCGGACTACCCGATCGCCGTGCTCAAGTCGACCTCGAATGGTCCTGGCGCGCAGGAGTTCATCGACCTGGTCCTGTCATCCGACGGCCAGACGATCCTCAAGGCCGCCGGCTTCCAGGGGGTGTGAGCCAAGGGAGGGTTCCGGCTGCGCTGCTGGCGCTGGCGGGACTCGGGCTTCTCTTCTTCCTCCTCCCTCTACTGGGCCTGATCGTGCGGGCTCCGTGGGATCAGGCAATCGGGGCGATCGGGTCGCCCGAGACCGGTACCGCGCTGGGCCTATCGCTCTTCTGTTCGCTCGCGGCAACGGCGGTCGCTCTGGTCCTGGGCATCCCCCTGGCGTTCGTCCTCTCGAAGACGACCGGGAACCTCCGCAGCGTGATCAGAGCGCTTACGACCCTGCCGATGGTCCTGCCGCCCGTCGTCGGCGGCGTCGCCCTCCTGCTCGCGTTCGGCCGAAAAGGGCTGGTCGGATCGATCCTTTACCAGGCGTTCGGCATCCAGATCCCATTCACCACGGCAGCCGCGGTCATGGCCGAGACCTTCGTTGCCATGCCATTCCTCGTGATCGCGGTGGAGGGCGGCCTTCGTTCTCTCGACCCCCGCTACGAGGAAGCCGCGCGAGCACTTGGGGCCAGGGGATGGATGGTGTTCGCCCGCGTGACGCTGCCGCTTCTCCGGCCGGCCATCTTCTCCGGCGCGGTGCTCTGCTGGGCGCGCGCCCTCGGGGAGTTCGGCGCCACCATCACGTTCGCAGGCAACTTTCCAGGCCGCACCCAGACAGTTCCGGTCGCGGTCTACGTTGCCCTCGAGACACGACCCGAGTCGGCGATCGTGCTGAGCCTGATCCTCCTCGCCGTATCGCTCGCCGTCCTGGTCGGAATGCGGGATCGGTGGCTAGGGGCGCTGTGAGCCTCAAAGCAAGCGTGAAGGTGAGCCGGACTCCATTTGCACTCGACGTGCAGCTCGAGGTCGAACAAGGCGAGACGGTTGCCGTGCTCGGGCCCAACGGGGCCGGCAAGACGACCCTCCTCCGCGCGCTGGCCGGGCTCGTGCCGGTCGAAGGACGGGTGGAGCTGAACGGCGACGTGCTCGAGGACTCAGCCAGACGGTTCCGCGTGCCAACCGAAGATCGCCACGTCGGACTGGTCTTCCAGGACCACGTGCTGTTCCCCCACCTGAACGTGCTCGACAATGTCGCCTTCGGGCTGCAGGCGCAGGGGCGGCCGGAAGCCCGAAAGATCGCACGCGGCTGGCTCGAGCGGGCCGGCCTCGCCGACAAGGCGGGCTCGATGCCGCGCGAGCTGTCCGGCGGCCAGGCCCAGCGCGTCGCGCTGCTCCGAACGCTGGCCACCGAGCCCCGGCTGCTGCTCCTGGACGAGCCCCTATCCGCTCTCGACATCACCATCCGGGCCGAGGTTCGGCGCGAGCTCGCGCGTCAGCTCAACTCGTTTCGAGGTGTGAGGCTGATCGTTACGCACGACCCGCTGGAGGCGATCGCGCTGGCCGACCGGCTCGTGGTGCTCGAGAACGGCCGCGTCGTGCAGACCGGCACGCCACAGGAGGTGACGGCCCGCCCGCGCTCTCGTTTCGTGGCGGACCTGGCCGGGGTCAACCTCCTTCGAGGACAGGGCCACGGGGACCACATCGCTCTCGTCAACGGCTCTTCGGTCGCCGCTCCTGATGCCGGCGAGGGAAATGTGTTCGCCATGATCCATCCGCGAGCCGTGGCCCTCTATCTCACGCGGCCAGAAGGCACCCCCCGCAACGTCTGGCAAGGCGAGACCGAGAACATCGACCTGCAGGGAGACCGCGTCCGGGTGCGAGTCCAGGGGCCGGTGCCACTGGTGGCGGAGATCACGCCCTCGGCCGTCCGCGACCTGCATCTGCACGTGGGCGCCCCCGTCTGGATTTCGGTCAAGGCGACCGAGGTTTCCGTGTATCCGGCTTAGCCTCGAGGGCGCCAGGGGGACTTGCATTTCGAATTCTGTTACGTCGTAATGTTGTAACACCATGACAGACCGAGCCACCGCAGCACCCACCGAGCGCGAAGCCCTGGATGCCTACTCGACGACCGTCACGACGGTCGCGGAGCGCGTCCTCCCCTCAGTTGCGAGCCTGCGCGTCGGGCGAGCCGGGCGCGGCGGGGCGGGCTCCGCAGTCGTCATCACCCCCGACGGCTTCCTGGTCACCTCCGCCCACGTGGTGGCTCAGGGTGGATCCGCGAGTGCGTCGTTCCTGGACGGCACCGAATACGACGTGGACGTCGTGGGGGCCGATCCACTGTCCGACCTGGCCGTGGCTCACGCCCGCGGAGCCGGCATCGAGCCAGTGCGAATCGGAAACGCGGACCTGCTTCGCGTCGGCCAGCTCGTGGTTGCAGTCGGCAACCCTCTGGGCTTTTCCGGGTCCGTCACGTCGGGGGTCGTCAGCGGGTTAGGCCGCTCGCTGGCGACCGCCGACGGCAACGGCCACCGGCGCTTCATCGAAGACGTGATCCAGACCGACGCCGCGCTGAACCCCGGCAACTCGGGTGGCGCCCTCGCCGACTGGCAGGCTCGGCTGATCGGGGTCAACACCGCCGTGGCCGGCATGGGCCTCGGCCTGGCCGTGCCGATGAACCGGACCACCGAAGCCATCCTGTCGGCACTGATGAGGAACGGCCGCGTTCGCCGCGCCTATCTCGGTATCGCGGGCGGCACGCGTGCCCTGGTGCCGGCGCTCGCGCAGAAGCTCGGTAGGAAGGCGGGAGTCGAGGTCCAGGAGGTCGTAGGCGGCAGCCCCGCCGCCGGCGCCGGTCTCCGCGGCGGCGACATCATCGTTTCAGTGGATGGGGCCGCGGTCGCCAAGGCGGGTGACCTGCAGCGTCTGATGGTCGAGGCACGAATCGGATCGAAGATCGCGCTCAGCGTCCTGCGTGGCGATCATTTGATCACTCTCGATGTCGTGCCCGTGGAGCTGGCCTAGACACCCAGCGGCTACACTCCGAGACGTGGCCAAGCAGCGGATCCGCAACCTGCTCCAGGCGGTTCCGAAGGACGGTCGCTTTCGGATGGCGGACGTCGATGCCAGCTCGACTCCGGGTCTCAAGAACCGCAAGCGGCTTTCGCGAGACCTGAAGAAGCACCAGATGAAGCTCTTCAACCTCCAGGAGCGGCTGTTCGCCGAGCAGAGGCGCTCCCTGTTGATCGTGCTGCAGGGCATGGACACAGGTGGCAAGGACGGCACGATCACCCATGTGATCGGCGGCATGAACCCGCAGGGGGTGACGATCACGGCCTTCAAGCAGCCGACGCCAGAGGAGCGCCGGCACGGCTTCCTCTGGCGAATCCGAAAGCGCCTGCCCGAGAAGGGCGAGATCGGCATCTTCAACCGCTCCCACTACGAAGACGTGCTCATCGCCCGCGTCCATGGCCTGGCCAAGCCGGCCATCATCGATCGCCGCTACGGGATCATCAACCGCTTCGAGAAAGACCTCACTCGGGGTGGTACGAAGGTCGTCAAAATCTGCCTCGACATCTCATACGACGAGCAGCGCAGCAGGCTGCTCGAGCGCCTTCGAGACCCGGACAAGAACTGGAAGTTCAGGGAAACAGACATCGATGAGCGCGCTTTCTGGGACGACTATCAGAGCGCCTACAGCATCGCCATCACGCAGTGCTCCACGCCCTGGGCGCCGTGGTATGTCGTCCCGGCGAACGACAAGGACTACCGGAACTGGGCCATCTCGCGCCTGCTGATCGAGATCCTCGAGGACATGAACCCGCAGTATCCACACCCGAAGCTGGACATCCCGCGGCTTGTCAAGCGCTTGCAGGCCTAGTTGAACGCCAGGTTTGATACGTTAAGCACCGGTCACACGGAATTCGTGGGGGGACGGAAAATGAAGCGGTTGCACCTGGTTACGTGGCTGGTGGCGGCGGTGTTCGTGGCGGCGTGCGGCTCGACAGGAGGCGGCAGCACCAACACCAACTCTTACTCAGGCAAGACGATCAAGCTTGGGGCGATTCTCTCTATCACCGGTGCCGGGGGCGTCTACGGGCCGCAGAGTCGAGATGGGATGAACCTCGCGGTGAAGCAGATCAACAACTCCGGCGGCGTCAACGGCGCCCAGATCTCTCTCACGGTCAAGGACGATGCATCGCTCCAGACGCAATCGTCTCAAGTCGCCCAGACCATGATCCAGGCGGACCAGGACCTGGCGCTCCTCGGCCCAACTCTGTCCAACTCGGCAGTGGCAGTCCACCCGCTGGCCGAGAGCCTCAAGACACCCATCCTCGCGGTGAGCACGACCGGCATCAACATCGTGCCGAACTGCAATTTCCCGGCTACCGTGGCCTGCAAGTACGTGTTCCGGGACAGCCTCGGCGAGGAGACCGCGATCCCCGACAACATCCAGTCCTACGCTGCCGACGCGCACCCCAGCACGGCCGTACTCCTCGTCGCGCAGGACGACAAGTTCTCGAGCGACGGCGGCCTTATCGTGCAGAACACGGTGGGCAAGTACGGGATCAACCTATTGAAAACCATCAAGTTCAACAAGGCGGAAGCTGACCTATCGCCATACGTGACCCAGGCGGTGCAGCTGCACCCGGACGTGATCTTCATCACCTCCCTTGGTGGCATCCCGGCCAACATCATGACCGAGGCCCGTAAGCAGGGTTGGCAGGGCCAGTTCCTCGGCGGCAACGGCTTCAACACGGCGACCGTGTCCAAGAATGCCGGTGCCAATGGCTTGGGCGCGCGCAGCGCCAGCGCCTGGTACCTGGGCAACTCTTTCCCATCCAACGCCGACTTCGTGACCGCATTCAAGGCGGAGTACAACCATGACCCGGACCAGTTCGCGGCGCAGGGCTATGCGGGCATCAAGATCATCGCGGACGCCGCCAAGCGCGCCAACCTCACCTTCTCAGACATCGCCGGCGACCGCGACAAGCTTCGGGCCGCGATGGAGACGGTGAATATCCAGACCCCGCTCGGTCCCTTCCAGTTCACCTCGACGCATGACGTCAAGCAGACCGTCTGGATCATCAAGATGGACGGCCAGGGCGGCTTCACCCTGGTCCACCAGATAGCGGCAAGCTGATCATCGCAGCGGGGGATCATGAGATCCCCCGCCGCACCTCTTATTGTTGAGTCGCTTTGGGGCAGCAGATCCTCAACGCCGTCTTCATAGGGTCGATTTACGCCCTGTTTGCGGTCGGCTACACGCTCGTGTTCGGAGTCCTCGACATCCTGAACCTGGCCCATAGCGCCGTTTTCATGCTGGGCGCCGCCGTCACATACACGCTCGTCGTCAACCACGGCGAGTCGTTCTGGCTGGCGTGCGCGCTCGCCATCGTCGCCTCGGCGCTGATGGGCCTCGTGATCGAATACATCTGCCTGCGGCCCCTCCGAAGGCGCCGGGCGCCACCCATCGCCGCGCTCATTTCCACGATCGGTCTGGCACTCATCATCGTCGCGGCGATCGAGCAGGGCAGGCCTGGCACTCTGTTTGCGTGGCTCTGGGTGGACGGCGCTAACCCGGTCACCATGCCGCCCGGCACGTTTCCCAACCCGACCTGGCACCTGGCCGGCCTGACGCTCGAGGGTAGCAAGCTGGCCGTCGTCCCGGTCTCCATCGCGCTGATGCTTGTGCTCGGCTACGTCATGCGTTTCACGCAAGTAGGCCGTGGGCTTCGCGCCGTCGCTGAAAACCCGCGGGCGGCCCGGCTGATGGGCATCGACGTCGACCGTCTGATCTCGCTGACGCTGGTCATCTCCTCGGCGCTCGGCGGCCTCGCCGGAATACTGTTCGGGGTCGCGCTTGGGGGCATCAGCCCCTATATCGGCCGCGACAGCGTGGAGGTACGGGGCCTGGCCGTGATCGTGCTGGGTGGGATGGGCAGCATCCCCGGCGCGGTGTTGGGCGGCTACTTGCTCGGCTTCATCGAGGTGCTCGCCGTTGTGCTGCTCGGCAGCAACGTGCGGGCGGGGGTCGCATTTGCCGCGCTGTTCCTCATGCTCGTGCTCCGCCCTCAGGGCCTGTTCGGTGCTCAATTGCGAGAACGGATCTAGGTTGGACTTCCTCATCCAGCTCTTCACCGATCCCGTCGCCTTCTGGAGCTCGCACACCCTGTTGATCTCGCAGATCGGTATCAACAGCATCCTGGCCTCATCGATGTTCGTGGTGCTGTACTCCGGACAGCTGTCGCTCGCCGCACCGGGATTCATGGCCATCGGCGCCTACACCGCGGTCCTGATGGACCTCTACTGGCACACGCCGCTCGCGCTGAACATCGCCACCGGGACCGCATTCGCCGGCATGGTCGGGGTTGCTGTCGGGCTGCCGGTGTTGCGGCTGCGAGGCGTTTTCCTCGCCATTGCCACCATTGGGTTCATCGAGGCACTGAGCCTCGGAGTGATCCTCAACCTGCCAATCACCGGCGAGGGACTTGGACTCAAGAATCCCAATGCAGACCCGCTCGGCGGGATCAATATCGTGCTCGTTTCAGTGGCCGTGGTCGTGTTCCTGCTCTGGAGGCTCACCAAAGGCCGGCTCGGTTACGCATGGACCGCGATCCGCCAGGACGAGCTCGCTGCGCAAAGTCAGGGCATCGACGTAGCTCGGTACAAGCTGATCGCCTTTGTCGTCAGCGCGCTCCTTGCCGGGTTCGCAGGCGCCGCTGAATCACACCTCAACTTCTTCGTCGACCCTAATGAGTACGGCGTGCCGCGAACCGTGCAGGTGCTCACCTTCGCGGTGCTCGGCGGCAGCGGCAACGTGCTGGGTCCCGTTGTGGGCGCGCTGTTCCTGACCACTCTCCCCTACGTCTTTCAGCAGGCCGGCGACTACATCGGCGTGGTCAGTGGCGCGATCCTGATCGCGGTCATCATCTTCCGTCCGCAGGGCATCGTCGGCCGCGGCGGTTTTGCTTTCGTCAGGCCCCGCTGGTGGCCACGCCAAGTCCGTGCTCCTTCGACTGGCTGACGTCCGGCGTCACTTCGGCGGAGTGCATGCCGTCGACGGGGTGACGCTGGAGGTCGAGAAGGGATCGATCCAGGGCCTCATCGGACCCAACGGTGCCGGCAAGACGACGCTCGTCAACGTCATCACGGGTTACGTGCCGTTCCAGTCGGGCCACGCGTGGCTGCAGTCAGACGAGCTCACCGGGCTACCCGCCCATCGCATCGCCGCATTGGGCATCTCGCGCACGTTTCAGAACATCCGGCTGTTCAAGGACCTGACCGCACTCGAGAACGTGCTCGTCGGCATGCACACTCGCCGCCGCGACGACACGCTCGCTCAGCTCGCCACGCTTCCGATGTTTCGCCGCGACCAGCGAAGCCGCATGGACGATGCTCGGGCGTTGATGGAGACGGTGGGACTTGGCGCCAGCGACATCGCCGGCCGCGCGGCGGGCACCCTCCCCTATGGCGACCAGCGCCGCCTCGAGATCGCCCGCGCGCTCGCGTTGAGGCCTCGCCTCTTGATCCTGGACGAGCCCGCGGCCGGCATGAACCCGTCCGAGAAGCAGGGCATTCGCGAGCTGATCGAACGCCTCAACCAGGACGGCCTGACGATCCTGCTGATCGACCACGACATGCGGTTGGTCATGGGCGTCTGCCAGCGAGTCGCCGTCCTCGATTTCGGTCGCATGATCGCCGAAGGCACCCCGGCCGAGGTGTCCACGGATGCAGGTGTGATCAAGGCCTATCTCGGCACTGGAGGCGAAAAGAAGGTGACGAGCGCGCCCGGCGCGAGCGCGGGCGCCGACACAGAGGCGGCGATCGAGCAGTCGCCGTCCCGGCGCTCCATCGAACCGCAGAGCGCGATCCTGGAGATCGAAGAACTGACGGTGAGCTACGGCGCCGTCAATGCAGTTCGAGGCGCCTCGCTTCGCGTCGCGGCCGGCGAGGTGGTGGCGCTGATCGGCGCGAACGGCGCGGGCAAGTCGACGATCTTGAACACGCTCTCCGGCCTCATCCGGCCTGACTCTGGGACGGCGGTGTTCGACCGCCTCGATCTGACGAGGGCGAAGCCGTCGGCGATCGTCCACCACGGCCTGGTCCAGGTACCAGAAGGACGCGAGATCCTCGCGCGGCAGACGGTGCTCGAAAACCTGGAGCTCGCCACCTGGGGCCGCCGCGACGGCGCAGCGAAGCGAACGCACATCGAGGCGATGATGAAGCGCTTCCCGATCCTGGGCGAGCGGCGATCTCTAAGCGCCGGGACTCTTTCGGGCGGCGAGCAGCAGATGCTGGCGATCGCGCGCGGTCTGCTGGCCCGGCCGCGGCTTCTGCTGCTCGACGAGCCGTCGCTGGGGCTCGCGCCGCAGATGGTGGACGAGGTGTTCAAAGCCATCCAGGAGATCCACGACGAGGGGACGACGATCCTGCTGGTCGAGCAGAACGCCCTGCGGGCGCTCGAGATCGCGGATCGCGCCTACGTGCTGGAGACTGGCCAGATCCGATTGACCGGCACCGGCGACGAACTGCTGCACAACCCGGCCGTCCGGCGAGCCTACCTGGGGGGCTGAGATTCCGCCATCCGGGTCACTGAGTGCGAACGCACTTCAACGCGATGAGGACTACGTCCTCACCGCGGGGGAAAGCTTCCTGCAACGCTGGGTGGCATTTGGTAAGGAACGCTCGGTGACGGCCGGAGTAAATCCGGCCTGGCCGCCGCTTCCGACCTGAAATGAAAAAGCCCCGGACCGAAGTCCGGGGCTCCTTCTTGGTTTCTCTAATTAAAGAGTGCGAACGCTCTTGGCGCGCGGGCCCTTGGGGCTCGCCTCAACCTCGAACGAAACCTTCTCGCCACCCTGGAGGCTGTCGAAGTCACCTTCGGTGCCACTCCGGTGGAAGAAGAATTCCTTACCGTCTTCGGCTGCGATAAATCCGAAGCCACGGTCCGCGACCAGTTTCTTGATGGTGCCTGTAGGCATTTCCATCTCCTAT
>DATBZR010000144.1:0-35129 GCA_036513095.1 Candidatus Dormiibacterota bacterium
GGCGGGACTGCGTAGCTTGCGCCTAAGGACGACGCCTGGACGGTGTTGCCGACTAGCGTGCATTGGGTGTCGCCCACGGCGGAACCGATCTCTGTCGGTGTAGCCGCCAAGGCGACGTTAGAAAGCAGTAGAGCCGCTGCCGCCGCCAGGGAAGCGGCGATTGACCCAACCCGGGCCGACGCGCGGAACGTGACCCGTTGACCAGCTACCTTGCCCATCTTCTTGCACACCCTTTATTGAATTTACGTTTGCCGCCTGAATCAACGCGCCGGCGCGGCCGCCACCGAATCCTATACGCCTGGCTGTTCCTTCTAACGCATGATGCCTGTGGCCTGGTCGCTCCGATTTCTTATGGCCGCACCCCACCCGGGATTTGCCCATAGGATGGTTGCCAATGGCGACCAGCCGGGGCAGCTCACGCGGCCCCCACCCGTCCTTCGGTGACCTCGACAAGCCTCTCTACACCATCAGCGTGGCCGCCGAGATCCTGGAGACACACCCCAGGACCCTGATGCTGTACGAGGACGCCAACCTGCTCGAGCCCCACCGCACGGTCACGAACCGGCGGCGCTACTCGCAGCGCGATATCAGCAAGGTCCAGGTGATACAGAACCTGACTCGGGAAAAAGGGGTGACGCTGGCCGGTGTTCGCCACATCCTCAGCCTGTTCGAGGTCATGAAACGCCACCGCGTCGAGCCTCCCGCCGACCTTCGCGAGATCTTCGACCGGTACTCGCAGATCATCTGACCCCCGAAGGATCAGTGAAGCGACTTCAGGATCTGGATGATCGCGGGCCCCAGGAGGACGATCCAGAGCACAGGGAAGATGCAGCCAACCATCGGAAAAACCATGCGCGACGATGCCTGGGCCGCTCGCTCCTGCGCCGTCTGGCGCTGCCGCCGGCGCATCTCCATGGCCTGGACCCGTAGGAGCCGGGCGATCGGCACGCCCATCTGGTCCGATTGGACGATCGACTCGACCAGGTGGTGCAGCTCGGGAACTCCTGTCGTCTCGGCCATGTGCTCGAGCGCGCTCATGCGCGGCCTTCCCAGCCTGATCTCGCGCAGCACCTTGCCGATCTCGTCCCCCAGCGCGTTGTGAAAGCGCTCGGTGATGCTGAGCATTCCTTCGTCGAGGCTCATGCCCGATTCGACGACCAGCGTCAGCAGGTCGGTGGCTTCGGCCAGCGAGCGCTGGATCTGGTGGCGGCGCGCGGAGATTTGCTGCTCTAGCCAGAGCACGGGCAGAAAGTAGCCCACCATCGCAAATGCGATGCCTGCGACAGGGGCGACGAGGACGACCGGGAGAGGAAGGGCCACCAGCACAGCCAGGCCCAGCCCGGCGATCGCCATCAGGGCGGCCAGGCTGTAACGCACCGCCTGGAACCCGGCCGGCGTGAGTCCCCCGGGGTCTCCGGCACGGCTCAGCTTCTGGCGGACCTGGATGGTCGCCGCGCTCGGGAGCCGGGACATGAAGGGCCTGGAGATCGTTTCGAACTGCTTGATCAGAGACGGTTTTGGCCCCTGGGGCGCGAAGCTCCCATTGGTGGCTGCCGCTGCTGTGGTCCGGTACCGGTCGATGGCGACGAAATATGCCACCACGATCGCCGCGGAGATGATCCCGGCGGCCACCGCGATCAGGAACATCAGGAGTGTCTCGACCCCGAAATCCGGCCCAGATGCAAGGAGCTTCGGGGGCGGGGCACTCTAAGCGTCCAGGGCGGTCATGCGCTGGATCAGCACGTTCCCGATCACGATCAGCACGGCTGCGACGCCCAGGAGCACGTAGCCGACGAAAGTGCTCGTCATGGGCGCGAAGTAGCCCGGGACGAAGACGTACAGGCCCAATGCGAGGAGGATGGGCAGCCCCGTGATGATCGAGGCCGACGCGCGCGATTGGGCGGTGAGCACGCTCATGTCGCGCTTCGTCTGCAAGCGGTCGCGAAGGGTGTCGGAGATCGTATCGAGGACCTCGGCAAGGTTGCCGCCCACGCGAGTGTGAAGGAGGATCGCGGTCACGATGAACTCCAGGTCCGGGCTGTTGATTCGCAGCAGCAGAGCACTCAGCGCATCCTCGACCGAGGTGCCGAGCGTGATCTCGGTGGCAACCCGCTCGAACTCTGTCGAGACCGGCGGCTGGGACTTGGACGCCACGGTCTCGAGGGCCCTGTCGATCGCGTAACCCGTCTTGAGCGAGTTGGAGAGCAGCTGAAGCATGCCGGTCAGCTGCTCGTTGAACATCGTTTGCCGGCGCCTCTGCAAATACGCCATCACCAACGGCGGGGCCAGGAAGCCGACCGCGCCAAGGATGATCGGCCCGATCGAGATGCCGAAGCGGAGGAGTCCCACCAGGGCTCCAAACGCCACGGCTCCGATCCGGATGAGCAGGTACTCGGCGGGCGTGATGTTCAGGCCGGCGCGCGCCAGGTCCTCCGTGAGCGTCGGCTTGCCGCTGGCGCTCCGCCGGTGGCTGAGATTCTCGGCGGCCGGCCGCAGCAGCCTCTCGACGAGCTCGCGGGGAGTGGCCCGCGGACGGGCCACCACAACCGGCCGCGAAATTCGTTCCTTGCTGATCCGGTCCAGGCTCCAGAAGAACACGACGATGGCGCCGGCCATGGGAACGGCGACGATGACCAGGGGCGGCAGGTTCACGCGGCGGGCCTAAAAGAGGGACGGGTAGGCGGCCTGGATGACCTGCAGGGTCACACCTTTGGCTGCCGTAACCGTCGGGCACGAGGGGTCTGGGTTTTGAACGGTGGTTTGAAGGTAGTCGTGAAACGACTCGAGGACGTACTTGAGGGCTGCGTAGTCCAGAAACCAGGTGATCACCTCGGCCTGGCACTCGGTCACGACGACCGTGAGGCTGGTTGCGTTCGAAGCGGTTGCACCGGTGGCTGACGGCGTCCCGACCCGGATCACGTGGAGATTGGTGAAGATCGTCTTCGACGCCACCTTGCCGGCCGACGCCACGGTCGCGATCACCGAGATGTAGTCCTCCGGCTGGATGTAGTTGGCGACGCCCTGCTGCTCGCTGGTTGGGATGGTCACCGCGACGTAGCCCGACGGGATCGGTAGATACGCCGACTGGGAGCCAAGGGCAGCGCTCGGTTTGGCAACGTCGTTCGAGGTGATCGCCTGGCCCGTCGGGATGGTCACGAGCGGAACCAGGCCCTGAACATCCTGGAGCCGGGTGAAGTAAACCTTTGGATAGGTCCCGGGCACGGGGATGCTCTTCATCTCGAGAGCTGCCGGGTCGATCGCAACCCTCGGCTGGAGATCCCTGCTTGCGACGACCACGTTGATCGAGGGACTGGCGGCGGAGTTCTGGGCGTTGAGAGCAACGAGGACGAATGCTGTGATCACGAGCAAGGCAAGAACGATTCCGAGGATTGTGAACGGCCTTGTGAACCTGAGGCCGCTCATAAGGGAGCGCACAGCCGACACATCATAGGCAAGATAGTCCGGTGCCGCGCCCCCTTAAGGGGCCCTTGCTGAGTCGCTCGATGAGCCAGCGGGGCCAGTCCTTGGTCGAGTTCGCCCTGTCATCTGTCGTCCTGCTGCTGCTCCTAGGCGGCCTGGTTGACATCGGCCGCGCGATCTACATCACCGAGTCGCTGTCTAACGCGGTCCGCGAAGGGGCGCGCCACGGCATCTGGTTCGATGCGACGCACCAATCCAATCCCTGGCTGGACGACGCCGAGATCCAGTCGACTGTGAACGCCGAGCTGGCGACCATCTCGCTGCCCGCGTCAACCCTCAAGAATTCCAGCACGACGTGCCCGGCGCCGACCGACGTGAACAGCTACCACAACCCACCGTACCCGAACTCGGCATACCCGCCGGCGAACCAGATCTGGCTCTATATCTGCTACAACAACACGCCGGGCGTCGACTTCACGACGGCGGCGGCAAACGAGAGCCAGCAGGACGTCAACGTGATCGTGCTCTATTCGTACTCCCCGCTCACGCCCATCATCGGTGCGCAGTTCGGGACCTTCCATCTCGCGGCCAATCAACACATGACAGTCCAGGGCTAGTGAGACCCCCTGTCGATCCGAAATGCCAACGATCTCAAGCGTTGATCGAGTTCGCGCTCATCTCGCCCGTGCTTCTGCTCCTCCTCTTCGGGATCATCGATCTCGGCCGGGCCGTCTTCTATTACGACACGATCAACCATGCGGTCCGCGAGGGTGCGCGTACCGCGGTGCGAGCTTCCAGCCCGCTGCCCACCAACGCTGACGTGCTCGCCACCGTGACCACCCAGCTCATAGGAACCCCGGTCACTGAGCCGTGCCCTCAGGGGCCCGTGACGTCAGCCACGCCGCCGGCCAACGCCGCATGGCTGTATGTGACCGAGCCGAGCCCCCCATCGACCGTCGAGGCGACGCCACCTAACAACGCGCCCGGCGGAGAGTATCCGGCCATCGCCGCCGGATCTTGCAGCGCGGTGAACCCGGCGAGCGGGAACTCCCGGCTCCAGGTGACGATTCGATTCAACCTGATCCTGATCACTCCGGTGGTCGCCCAGGCGACAGCGAACCACATCATCATCACAGCTGCAGCGATCTTCAGGACCGAGTACTGATGAGAAAACCGCCTCCGCGAAATCAGCGGGGACAGGCCATAGTGCTGATCGCCATCATGCTGGCGGTGGTGGTCGGAATGGCCGCGCTTGCCATCGACGGCGCGCGCGGCTATGCGCTTCGGCGCGACCTGCAGGCCGCGGTCGACGCCGCGGCGCTGGCGGCCGGCGACACGCTGCAGAAGACCGGCCTCTACGTCCCGGCTGAGCAGGCGGCGACCACGAGCTTTGACGTCAACATGCGCCTGTACACGGGCCCTTCTTCTTGCTTCCCTGCATACGGATCACCGCCGCGCACCATCACATGCAACTACACGGACGGAACGGTTCTGACGCAAGTCGTGGCCGGGCTTGGGCCGGCCGGTTCGCAGTTCACGATCAGCGCCTCTCGGGTTCTCCAGCTGCAGTTCGCACGAATCCTGACCAACGGCACGATCCCAAGGGTTGGAGCCTCGGCGTCGGCAAACATCAACAACTTGCTGTTCGCCCCGACGATCACCGCGCTCGACCAAGCAGGGTGCGGAGGAGTTCCCGGCAGTGCCGTTTCGGTCCAGGGAGGAGGCACCCTTGCCGTGGTCGGCGACCTCGTGTCGAACGGAACGATCTCGATCACCGGTGGAGCCAACATCCAGGTCGCCGGCGACATCTACGATCGCTGCCAGTCACCCGTCCCCGGCGCGGTGGCCAACACCTGCTATCCGAGCGGCGCGGCTACACCGTGCACTCTTCCCGATGTGGCAGGCTCGACGTACTCGGGGCGGCCCGTGAGCGATCCCGCCTATCCACCTCCCGGGGTCATTGGCGGCTCTCAGTTTGCCCCGAGCCGGAACGTGGTGCTGAACCCGGGAACCTATTCGGCCGATCCCAACTTCACAACCAGCGTCTGCTATTTCCTGAGCGCCGGGGTCTACAAGTGGCAGAACGGGTACACCAACGCAGGGGGTTTCGTCAGCAACGACCTGAAGCCGCCGGACGAGCCGTCGGTGAGCAACAACACGGTCCTTGCCAACCAGATGTGGAACACGGGCGGAGCGAACTGCGCGGGCTCGTTTCAGGTCAGCACGCAGAGCAGCATCAACTCGGTCAAGGCCGGCACGTGGGCCATCGAGGTGACCGCGGCTCGGACGGATACGTATGCCGGCACCAACTACAAGCGCGAAAGCGCGCCGTCGATGTGCCGGACCGTTCAGGTCAACGGCGGGCAGGCCATCCAAATCCAGATCAGCAACCTGCCTGGCGCGACCTCCTACAACGTGTACGCCGAGCCGCCGCCGAACCCGGCGTGCTCAGGACCTTTCGGCTACGCGGGAAACATTCCAGTCGTCGGGACCGTGGAGAACGACAGCACGGCTTCCTGCCCGGCGTTCAGTGGAATCACCTGCAGCCTGGGACACGAGTCGGCGATCTTCGATTCGACGACTCTGCCGCAGTCCCCCATCCCGTTCGCCCCCAACCCGTTCGTCGGGCCGGGCGTTCTCGGCGCCTACCCGCCGGCAGGCGAGACGCCCCCGCTGCGCGTCAACCTACCGAACCAGAACCCCGACCGGGCAGCACCGCCTGGAGGCGATCGCGCGAACGAGAACCAGTGCGACACGATCGGCGGCGTCGCGACATCCTGCGCCGGCGCCGTCACTCCGGGGGCCGTCGAGTTTTACATCCCGAGCGGCGGCTGCCTGAATGCGACGAGCTCGGCTGACAACTTCCTGTTCAGCGGCTATCAGTACGACTGGATCATGGTTTACGAGCCCGGCCAGGCGTATCCGCCGGCCAACACCTGCAGCAATCTCCTGGCCGCGGAAGCCGACTCCGCGTGGGTGGGGCTCATCTATATGCCTTCAGCAGCGCTCACGGTGCAGAAGGCGGCCTCCTTCAGAACGGAGGCGACCGGCGGCCTGCTGGCCGACATGATCAGCTTCACCGGCCAGCTGCCTACGATCATTGGCAGCGCAAACTTTCAGCCGGCGCCACCAGCCACCAGGCTGACCTCGTAGAGACTCGGTTCGGACGCTGCCTGACTACGCTTCTACGGCGGGTTCGGGCACATCAGCGGGCGCCTCGGCCGGCGCCTCGGCGAGCGCATCGGCGAGCGCATCGGTAGGCGAGTCAGCAGGTACCTCAGTGGATGCCGGTGCGGGCGTCGCGTCCCGGCCGCGGGACTCGAGGTGGGCCAGCCGTGCATGCACGCCGGCGGCCGCCTTGGAGTCGCCCAGCTCGTCGTACCGCTGCGCGGCGCCTTTCCAGGCGGCCTTCGCATCTTCGATCCGCCCAAGACCCCAGCTCGCCTGCCCACGCATTGCGAGAGCTTCGGCGCGCTCGCGCCGGCTGTCCGCGGGGAGCAGCGCGAGCGCTGTCTCGAGCAGGCGCTGGGCCTCGTCGAACGCCCCGACGGCCAGAGCGTTCTTCGCCGCGAGGCTCAAGAAGGTGGCGGTGCGGAGGGGGTCGGCGGCGGTGCCTGCCTGGTACAGGTGATGGGCGATCTCGCTGGCCCGCTCGGGCGCGCTCTTGCCGTAGACCCGCTCGAGCGTGTCCGCCACGGCGAGGTGGTAGGCCTGAAGCCGGGGTAGCGGCAGCACCGCGAGCACCCTCTTGCGCACCAGGTCGTGCGCGAACCGGTACCTGTCAGGTCCGGCGGTGACAAGGAAGCGGCCGCGAGTCGCCTCCTCCAGCGCGTCGCGCAGCTCGTGACCAGAGAGCTCGCCGAAAGCTTCCAGCAGCGGGAGGTCGAAATCGCGCCCGACAACCGCCGCGGCGACAAGCATTCTCTGGGCGGGCTCGCTCAGCCGTTCGAGCCGGCGGCCGATCAGGCCGCGCACGCTCTGGGCGAGCTCGAGGTCCTCTTCCGTGAAGCTGGGCTGGACGCGGCCACCACCCCCGAGCATCGACTCGGACTCCGCCATATAAAGAGTCGACTGTTCGACGAACAAAGGGTTGCCCTCGGTCGCCGCCTGGATGCCCATCAGCTGCGTGGGATTGAGCAGCGTTTCCGCGAGACCGGCCACTATCCGCTCGACATCGCGGTCCGACAGCGGGCCGAGCGTTATGCGTTGAGCGCGGCGGCGGCGCAACAGGCGCGAGAGCACGGAGCTGAAAGGACGCGCCGTGTCGAGCTCCGAGTCCCAGTACGTGCCGATCACCACCAGGTGGCTGCTGCCGACCCGCTCCGCGAGGTCGCGGAGAAGGAGCACGGTCGCCTCGTCCGCCCACTGCAGGTCGTCGAGGACGATGAGCAGTGGCCGCTTCGCCTGGACGTCGGTGAGGAAGTCGAAGATGGCGCGGAAGAGCTGCTCGCGGAGCTTGTCGGCGCCCACCTCGCTGTGGGCCGGCATGCCGCGCACCTTCTGGCGCAGGCTGGGCACGAGCTGCGACAGCAGCGGGCCGTTTGCGCCGGCCGCTTCCTGCAGGGCCTTCGAAGTCCCACCCGCGACCGCCGTGGCGAGGACCTCTCGGAAGGGTGCGTAGGGAGCGCCATCGTGTTCCATGCAGCGTCCGCTCAAGACCAGCCACCCCTTGCTCGCCGCCTCGACGGCCACTTCCGAGGCCAGTCGCGACGCTCCGATACCTGGCGCGCCCGTGATGAAAAGCATGCCGCCTGACCCTGTCATCGCGCGGTCGAGCAGCATCCGGATGTCGAGGCGTTCCTGCTCGCGGCCGACGAACCCGTCGCCGCTGGGCAGGGTTCGAGGTTCCTCTTTCACCTCGCCAGGCTTGACCTGGTGAAGGCGCCAGCGATCGGGGAATCCCTTCAGCTTGTAGCGGCCGCGATATTCGAACGTCATCTCGGACACGGGGCCGACGAGCTGGCGGACCACGTCTGAAACCAGGATCTCGCCGCCTCGCGCCTTGCCCGCAACGCGCGCTGCGACGTTGACGGCGGCTCCGAAGATGTCGCCCGCCTCTTCCACGACCTCGCCGGTGTTGAGGCCGATGCGAACCCTCACCTTGCGCTCGGGGTTCTGCTTGCTGTATTCGGTGATCGAGCGCTGGATGTCCAGCGCGCATTCGACCCCGTGGCGGACGGATCCGAAGCTGATCATGAAGCCGTCGCCGAGGCCTTTGATCCTTCGGCCCGCGTGGTCCGAGACCTTCTCGTCGATGATCGTCTCGTAGGCGCGCATGATCTCGTGCGACTCGGTGAAGCCGCGCGTCGACAGGAGGCGGGTCGATCCCTCGACGTCGGTGAACATGATGGTCACCGTGCCCTCGGTCTGGCCGACGGCAAGGCTGCCGATGATCGTCTCGGGGGTCAGCGGCGTCGATGCGTTCACCGGCTGTCCCAGGCCTTCGGCCACCGCGCGCAGCAGGTCCTGCGAGGCCTTGAACCCGGCCTCGCCCTGGGGATAGCGGATGGTCTGTAGGAGCCCGGCCTCGACGGCTTGCCTCAGCTCGCGACCGGCCGATTCCTTGCTCATCTTCCTTTCGGAGGCATAATCGCTGGCTTTCAGCTCAGCGCCCTCGAACGCCTCGGTGAGCGCCGGCGCCAGGCGGAGATTGAGGTTCCGCCGGGTGATGAGGCTTTCGATCACCGCCCCGATGCGGCGACTCGCGCCGGCGTGGCCACCACCTTCGCTGCCCCGAACGGTGGGCAGCATGCCGACGTAGCCGCTGTTTGCCGCGGCCAGGTTCCCGAGCGCCGTGGTCGCACGCGCCATCGCCGTCGCCGCCTGCAGCGCCTGGCTGGCCGCGACGTTCGACTGGCCGTGGGTGAGCGCCTGTTCCGGATGCTCGGCCTGCTCCTGCGCAGAGACGACCTGTGGCGTGAAGGACGGCGCCGTCGGCGCTATGTATGCGGGGGCCTGCGGCTGCGGCTGCTCGCTGGACGCGATCGGCACTATGGACTTCTGCGCCTGGGGCGCCTGGCCCTCGGCCGCGGCGGAAGGCGCCGCGGCCTGCAGGTCGGCGACCGCCGAGCGGGCGGCGTCGATGAGCTTGCGCATCTCCTCCTGCATCTCCGGCGTCGATGCCATCGTGCTCGCCTGCTGCGTCGGGGACGACTGCACGGTGTGCTGCTGCTGCTGCTGTCTGGTATCTCCGGGGCGGTCGGAGCTGAAGGGCACGACGACCACCTGCCTGACCACGTTCTCGCCGCCGCCTCGCTGACCGCTCATGAGCGGGTCCTTGACCACTGGCATCATGCTGTCCGACCCGGCCGGGACGAAGCGAGACTTGACCGGGTCGAACAGGTCCTGGTTCACCTGGACTCCATAGAAAGCCGCCTTGTCGAGCGAGGTGGGGACGTAGCCGGTGGCGTTGTACTCGAGGCGAAGGTCGCTGCCCATGCCGAGCAGGAAGATGTCGCGAAGGATCGCGCCGTTGGCGTCGTAGCCCACCACCTCGGCGATCTGCGCGACCTTGCGGCGACCGTCAGGCATGCGGGCCTGGTGGACGATGAGGTTGACCGCCGATGCGATCTGAGCGCGGACGGCTTCGAAAGGAATGTCGATCGAGGCCATCATCACCATCGTCTCCAGGCGGGAGAGCGCGTCCCTCGCGGAGTTGGAGTGGATGGTCGACATGCTTCCGTCGTGGCCGGTGTTCATCGCCTGCAGCATGTCCAGCGCCTCGGCGCCGCGCACCTCGCCGACGAGGATGCGGTCCGGCCGCATCCGGAGGCTGTTGCGGAGGAGCTGCCGAATGGTCAGCTCGCCTTTGCCTTCGACGTTGGGCGGCCGGTGCTCGAGCGCGATCACGTGTGGGTGATCAATCTGCAGCTCGGCTGCGTCTTCGATGGTGATCACGCGCTGGTTGTGCGGTATGAAGCGGGCGATCACGTTGAGGGTCGTCGTCTTGCCTGACCCCGTGCCTCCCGAAACCAGAATGTTCATGCGCCCGAGCACGGCAGCTTCGAGGAATTCCGCCATCGCGGGGCTGAGGCTTCCCTCGCGGGTGAGGTCCTCCATGCCGAGCACGGCATCTTTGAACTTCCGGATCGTCAGCGCGGCGCCGTGGATGGCCGCGGGCCGGATGATTGCGTTGACACGGCTGCCGTCCGGCAGGCGGGCGTCGACCATCGGGTTCAAGCCGTCGATGTGACGCCCGGTGGTCGCCACCATGCGGCGGATCGTCTCCAGCAGCTGGTTCTCGTCCTCGAACCGCACATCGGCTTTCGTCAGGACGCCGCGCCGCTCGATGAAAACCTGGTCCGGACCGTTGACCATGATCTCGCTCACTGAGCGGTCGTGCAGCAAACCGTCGAGGGGCCCGTAACCGACGGCGGCGCGCAGGATGATGTCGGCCAGGGCCGACTTCTCCTGGGAATTCAGCTCGATCCCGTCTTCGGCCAGGAAGCGATCGAGGTGCGTGCGCACGGCACGCGAGAACGCGAGCGTGTCGCCGGTGGTGAGGCCGACGTCGCGGATCAACGCCAGGCGGTCGCGGAAGTCGTTGGCGAGCTTGCTCAGATCGCGTCCCGACCTGGCGGCTGCCTCGACGATGTCGGAGCGGCGGCGCTGAGGCTGGGCGGTTGCGGTCGGCGCAGCCCACATGTCGACAAACTGCATCTCGAGGATTGAGGGCGATGCTGCGAGCGCCGGTATTACACGCTGCCGCTCGGTGAGCCGGATCTTGATCGCGACGCCCTGACTGTCCGGCGCCTGTCCCGGGTCGATGTATGCGGCTATCCACTCGCCGTCGCGGAAGCGAAGGATGGCTTTTCGCGACACGCTCTTATCGCCCGGATCAGCCTCGAGGTTTGGATCGTCCACCGAGCCGAAGACCACGTACTTGATGTCACGGGCCGGAATCCACCGTGGCCGGTCGGCGTCGGCGGGGTTGTAGATCGGAAACCCCTGCGTGTCCAGCGCGAGCGTGTCCGAACCGCCTTCCTCGAGCCCCCCGTCGAGGCGGTGGACGGTGACCTTGAACCGAGGGGCGCGCACTGGCGGCGTGCCGTTCGACGCCGGCACCGGTGTGGGCTCCGGGATCTGTTCGGGAATCTCCGGCGAGGTGGTGATGACCTCGCTCATTGGACCGTCTCGAAGGGCATTGGAGTTGGCCTCGCGGATGCTAGCACCGGGTTGCAGCGAATCATGCGATTCAACATCACGCGAAACGCTCAGGCGGCCGGCGCCGGTCGAGCACCCACTTAGACCCGGGCATTCGCTTGGCGACGCCCTTCACCTCGGCCGCTCGCGCGGCGAGCGCTGCGGCGCTCGTGTAGCGGCCTGGTTCTGCGATCACGATGCCGATCGAGACCGAGACGAGGGGTGCGCGCAGTGTGTTGCCATTGCGCTCTTCGAACTCGATCCAGCCGCGTTCCCTGTCCTGAGGGTCGTAGAGCGCCGGCACCGCCTCATCGAAACGCCTGGTGATGGCCGATGCGATCGGCTCGGCCAGGTTCGGATCGGTGAGGATCACGAAGTCGTCGCCGCCGACATGTCCCGCAAAGTGCCGCGGCGAATGGTTCTCTTCCAGGACCTCGAGCACGATCGTCGCGAGCGTCTTGATCACGTCGTCGCCGCGCAGGAATCCGTAGTGGTCGTTGTAGCTCTTGAAGGCGTCGATGTCGGGGTAGAGGCAGGCGAACCGCTCGCCGCTCGTCAGGCGAAGACCCATCTCGCGGAGGATGTCGCTGTTTCCGCTCATGCCCGTCAGAGGGTTGAGGTCCCGAGTGGTCGTGGAGCGGCTCATCACCGCGCGGATTCGTGCCACGAGCTCCTCGGGGATGAAAGGCTTGGTCACGTAGTCGTCGGCGCCCGCGAGCAGATGCTCGACCTTGTCCTTCAACGAGCTGCGCACGGTCAGGAACACGACGGGTATCAGCCGCGTCCGGAAATCACCCCGGATCTCGGCCAGGATCTGGTCGCCGGTCGTGTCGCCCAGCATCAGGTCGAGCAGGATGATGTCCGGGCGCCATTCGACCGCGGCGCTGTGTGCGGACTTTCCGTCGCCCACCGGGACGCATTCGAAGCCCGCCCGTTCCAGGACGCGCCTGACGAGTCGCAGGACCTGCTCGTCGTCATCGACGATCAGGACCAGCTCACGGTGCCTGACCGAGGGACGTGTAGACGGCTGGCCGTCGGCGCCGACCTTGTTCGCAACGTTCACGAGGCGGTCGCTTCCGGGGCGGATTTGGCCGTCCGGCGCAGCTTTTCGGTCATCGCGATGGCGCGCTCGGCGGCGGCCCGAACCTCACCGATGTCCGTCTTCACGGCGGCGGCGTCGTCGGTCTCTTCGGCGATCAGCTCGCTGTAGTTGATGATGACCGCGAGCAGGTTGCGGAAGTCGTGGATCAGGACGCGCCAGGCTTCGTCGGACATCTCGTCGCCTGCGCTCAAAGCCGCTTCACCAGCCGCCATCGATTGACCTCACCATCGCGCTTGTACAGGAGCTCATCCAGGAGCCAGCGAGCCATCGGTAGGCCGCGGCCTTCCTCGCTCGAAGCGTCGGGCATGGCTCGCGAGAGTACCTCTTCGACGGCCGGGCCTCCATCGACGAACAGGGCGTGGGCCGTGTCATCGTCGACCCAGAGCCGGTATTCGACAGGAGGATCCGTACCGGAAGGGCGCCCGTGCGTGAGCACGTTCGCGCCGATCTCCGCCAGCGCGATCTCGAAGTGCATGAGGTTGCGATCATCCGGGCCGCGCTCCGTCGCTTCACGCAGCTTCTGAACCGAGTCATGAAGCGTCTCCAATCCTTCATCGAGATGGGCGAGCGTTGCATGGAACTCAAATGGTTCCGAGTGACTCGCCAAGGTCAGAAGCCAGTGAGGGCTTCCTCTACTGTGGCGTAGTAAGGAAACACCCGGTCGAGCGTGGTGAGCTCCAGCACGACGCGGACCTGCTGGTTGGGGGCGGCAAGTCGCAGGTCGCCCTCCGAGCTGCGGATCTGTTTCAGCGCCGAGATGACCGAGCCGAGGCCTGTGCTGTCGACGAAGCTGACGCCCTCGAGGTCGATCACGACGCGCGGCTTGCCGTTCTTCACAGCCTCGCCGATCGCGTCCTTCAATGCGGGGGCGCCGGCCACGTCGAGGCGCCCGGTAGGAGCCACAACGGTCACACCGTTATCGACCTGGCGGGTCTGGACCTCAAGACTCACTTAACGCTCACCCAGCACGGGGGCTCACTATAGGTCACCCAGTCTCGAGTTGAGCCTCTCTACACTGCTGGGCGTGAGCTTGGCTGGGGGGCCGCACCGTCTGTTGATCGTGGACGACGAGCAGGCCCTCGCGAAGCTGATGGAGAGGACCCTTCGCAGCCGCGGCTTCGAATCCGACGTTGCGTTCAACGCGGCCGAAGCGCGAAGGCTTTTCGAGGCGAGCGATTACGCGCTGGCCCTGCTCGACGTGCGGCTTCCCGACGAGTCCGGTTATGGGCTGCTCGAGGAGCTCCGCGCCAGGCGGCCCGATACCGCTGTCGTGATGGTTTCAGGCGTCGACGATCCGGAGCTGGGCAGGGCCGCCATCGAGCACGGGGCCTACGCCTACATGGTGAAACCCGTCGGGGCGACCCAGCTCTACCTGACCGTGGTCAACAACCTGCAGCGCCGCACCCTCGAGCTCGAGCACCGGGCCACCCTCAGGCGGATGGAGGGGATGCTGAACGATCGGGCCGAGCAGATGCGCCGGGCGGTCGAGCTCCAGGCGGGGATGCTTCCGGTCTCGCCATTGAAGGAAGACGGGTTTGAGCTCGCCGCGCATTTCACGCCGGCCAAGGAGATCAGTGGTGATTTCTACGATTGGTACCGCCAGGACACGGGCCGGCTGGTTGTGACCCTGGGGGACGTCATGGGCAAGGGCCTTCCCGCCGCGCTGATGATGGCGACGGCGCGCGCCGCGTTGCGTGGCTCGGCCGGGATCCCGCAGCTCGACGACGCGATCAAGCGCGCCTCGACGGTGATGAGCGCTGCCCTCGAAGTGAACCACGCCTATGTGACGGCCTTTCACGCGGTTTTCGAGCCGGCCTCGGGTGAGCTGCGTTATGTCGATGCCGGCCACGGGTACGCGCGGATTCTGCGCGGCGCAACCGGCCAGGAGACGCTGGCTCAGCGGAGCGCGCCGATCGGCATCTTCCCCGACAGCCAGTTCCTGGTCGGCACCGCGACCCTGAGTCCGGGCGATACGCTCGTCGTGTTCTCCGACGGGCTGCTCGACTTAAGACCCGACCTGGCGACCAAGGACGTTCCGCTTCCTTATGAGGCGCGGCGGGCGGGCACCGCGCAGGAGCTGGTCGACATCCTCGTCCAGGGCTCCAAGGGCCGCGACCTGTTCGACGATGTGACGGTGCTGGCGCTCAAACGGCTTTAGCTCTGGCGGCTCGAGACCGCGATCCAGCGTTCCAGCAGCGCCGCCACCACGTGCAGCTTCACGGGCTTTGAGATGTAGTCGTCCATCCCGGCGGCAAGGCAGCGTTCGCGATCGCCTGCCAGCGCCGCGGCCGTCATCGCGATGATCGGCACATGCCGGCCGCCGTTTTCGTTCGCCCTGATCAATCGCGTCGCCTCGTAACCGTCCATCTCCGGCATCTGGCAGTCCATGAGCACTGCGTCGTACGGCACCCGCTGCAAGATGCTCACGGCCTCTGCACCGTTGGCCGCGACGTCTGCCCGGTAGCCGAGCCGCTCGACCATCCTCACCGTGACCTTGAGGTTCGCCGCGTTGTCCTCGACGACCAGCACCCGAGACCACTGGCGCGCGCGATCGGGCGGTCCAAGCTCGACGACCCCTGCAGGCTCATTCGTTCGCAGAGACCGCTCGGCGAGGAGTGTGTGGAGGACGTCGAACAGCTGCGAGGGTCGCACCGGTTTGACGAGCTCCGCATCGACACCCGGCACCGGGACCTCTGACTGGCCGGCGGAGGTGAGGAGGATCACCACCAGCTCTTTCAAACGCTCGTCCGAGCGGATCTCGCTCGCGACGGTCCGGCCGTCCATGCCGGGCATCATCATGTCGACGATCGCGACGTCGAAGCTGTCGTCGCCGCGGGCCGCGACCTGCATCTCCTGCAACGCCTCGCGTCCGCTCTCGAAGCTCCGCTCGCGCAGTCCCCACGACTTCAGATAGCGCTCGAGGATCGCGCGGTTGGTCCGGTTGTCGTCGACCACCGCTACGAACGTGCCCGCCAGGCTGACGTGAGGCTGCTGCGCCCGTCTCCTTCCCGCGGCTTCGCGAAACAGAGCCGTGAACCAGAACCGGCTGCCGGCGCCCTTCTCGCTCTCGACGCCTATCTCGCCGCCCATCAGCTGCGTGAGCATGCGTGCGATCGCAAGGCCGAGTCCTGTCCCACCGTGCTTGCGCGTAGTCGAGCTGTCGACCTGTGAGTAGGTCGAGAAGACGCGAGCCTGCTCCTCCGGGGTCAGGCCGATGCCCGTGTCCGAGACCTCGAAGCGGATCAAGATTCCAGGCCCGGTGCTGTCGTGCCGGCGCGCGCGAACCACCACCTCGCCGGAATCCGTGAACTTGATCGCGTTGGCCACGAGGTTGATGAGCACCTGACGCAGCCGGCCAGGGTCGCCGATCGCGTTCTCGGGAACCTGGTCTCCGACGTCGAGCACCAGCTCGATGCCCTTGTTGGCGGCCGCCTCCGCGAACAGCTCGACCGCTTCCTCCATCACGTGCTTGGGACTGAAATCGATCGTCTCGAGGCGAACGCGGCCCGCCTCGATCTTCGAGAAATCGAGGATGTCGTTGATGATCTCCAGCAGCGCGTCGCCAGAGGAGCGAACCGTATCGACGTACTCACGCTGCTCGGGCGTCAGCTCTGTATCCAGCAGGAGACCGGTCATGCCGATCACCCCGTTCATCGGCGTGCGGATCTCGTGGCTCATTGTGGCGAGGAACTCGGACTTCAAACGGGTCAGCTCCTGCAGCTCCTGGTTGCTTTGCGAAAGATCAGCGAGCAGCTCCGATTTCGCCTCCTCTGCGGCCGAGGCGGCGCTGCGGTTGGTGTCCAGCTGAATGACGACGCGGCGGACCAGCACCCCAAATGCGATGAGCAGCAGAGCCTCCAGCGATGCGGCCGCGGGGTCGCCTGCGGCGGGGTTGACCACGGTTACGAGGACCAGGTCGGCGACAGCGAGCGCGGCCCCTACCGCGAACTCGACCGTCGTGTAGTAGAGCGCGAGGAAGATCAAAGGAAGGAGCACGAAGGGAAACGCGCGGACGATGCTGAGCCCGAACTGGACCTCCAACGCGAACGCGACCGCCAGGCCGCCGATGGGAGACACGGCGTGCAGGTATCTCGGTATGCGTTCCCAGGGAAGCAGCACCAGCGCGCTCGCCAGGACGGTCAGCACGATGGAGATGCCCAGGCCGAACTCTGACATTCCCCAGAGGGGATAAAGAGCCATGGCAAACCCGACCACCACGGGCAGCGCGGTCACGACGCCGCTGCGCGCGGGGATGTCGATCTGGGCCAGCGGCGCCAGGACGAGGATGACCCCGATCGCGGCCGCGCCCGCGAGCACTGGGGAGGCGACCACGCCCGCATAGCCGTGCAGGCTGACGAGACCGACGATGGCGAGCCCGAGGAAGGGGTAAACGCGGCGGCTCAGACCGTCGGCTTGGAGCGGCGTGGCGGGGGCGTTCAACTTCAACGGGCCGGTGGCTCAGCTTAAGGGCTTAAGGGGGGCTCGGGTGAATTGGGCGCAGGTACACTTGGCAGCCTGCGCACCTTCCATCCCGCCAGGGGGGGCGAGGTTTCCGAGGTGTTGCCAGCCGCCGATCCACGAAATGCCGCAAAGCCGTCGTGGACCGTGGGTCTGGTACGTGGAGCGACGCCCTTTTTCGCCATCGCCGCGGTCTTCGCCGTCCAGGTCGCGGCCGGCGCCGGCCCCGTGCTCGCCTTCCCGCTCTACCTGACGGTGATCCTCCTGACGGCGCTCCAGCTGAGCCGGTCGGCATCTCTCGGGACGGCCGTGCTGGCCGCGGTTGCGATCCTCACACCGTCGCTGGTCGGGGGCGGGCTCCCTGGCGACCTGACACCAGCCCTGCTGTTGGCGGTCGTGCTCCTTGTCGCGGCGGTCGCGATCACCGAGGTTGTGCGGCGGGTCCGTGCCACGGCGGAGCGCGCGAAACGGCAGTCGGACGAGATCGCGGCCAGCGAGGAGCGCCTCCGGCTCATGCTCGAGGCGGCGATGGTCGGCCTGGCCCTCATCGACGGCGAGGGGCGCTGGGTGCAGGTCAACGAACGGCTGGGGACCATCCTCGGCCGCCCGCTTGACGAGCTCCTGCAGCTGCCTCTCGAGGAGGTCACGGCTGAGAAGGACCGCCCCGTCCTAAGTGAAGCGCTCGCGCTGCTTCGCAGCGGCGACATCGTGAGGTGGGAGGCGGAGCTGAACCAGGTGCGGGGCGACGGCACCCGCGTGCCGGTCGCGATCGCGATCGGGGCCGCACCCGGACACGCCGCCGGCAAGTCGCTGCTTCTCGTCCAGGAGAGCGACATCTCGGTGCGCAAGCGACTCGACGGGCTTCGAGACTGCCTGGTTGCGGTGAGACACGTGATCGTCGCCGGCTTGACCTGGGAGCAAGCGGTGCCCCAGATCCTCAGCAGCATGTGCGCCTACCTGGACCTGGACGTGGCTCAGTTCTGGGCGGCGGATGCCGAACGGCAGGCGCTTCGCGTGCGGCACTACTGGCATCGCGATGCATCGAGCTTTGAAGCGTTCCGAGAAGCGAGCCGGGCGGCAGCCGTTCCGATGGGCGCCGGCCTGCTGGGTCGGGTCTGGCAGTCGGGCGTGGTGGCGGCCGTCGAGGACATGGCGGAAGCCAACGATTACGCGAGCGCCGTGGTCGCGCGCGCGGCAAGCCTCAGGTCGGTGATCGCCTTCCCGGTCGTCGACTCCGGCGTCGTGATCGGAGTCGTGGAGCTGCTGGCCGAGCACGCGCGCAGCGTCCAGGACGATGAGGTGACGATGCTCTCGACCATCGGCGTCGAGACCGGACAGTTCATCCGCCGCTCGGATACCGCGCAGGCGCTGCGACGCAGCGAGGCGGATCACCGCGCGATCTTCGAGCGCTCTCCGATCGGAATCGTCCGCATCAGTGGCGATGGCGACCTGGTCGAAGCCAACCCGGCGCTGCTCAGCATGCTCGAGCACGACCTGGATGCGATGCGCGCCAACGCGTGGCCCGACCTGCTACGCGCGTACGACCAGGCCGCGGCCCGCCAGCGCTTCGCGCCTCTGCTGGCCGGCATCACCTCAGGAGGAAGCGTGCAGGTGCGCGCCGCGACGGGCGGTGGGAAATGGTTGTGGCTGCAGCTGACCGCGACCTCGATTCCCGATTCGAACGGCCGGCCCGAGCATCTGCTCCTGATGATCGAGGACGTCACCGCCGTGCGCGACACCTCCGACCAGCTCGCCGAAGCGCTCGAATCCCAGCGCAACGCGAACGCCAACCTCGAGAAGCTCGACCGCACAAAGACCGAGTTCCTCTCGATCGTGAGCCACGAGTTCCGGACGGCCCTCACCGGTATACAGGGCTTCAGCGAGCTGATCCGCGACGGAGGGCTCGAGGCGGACGAGGTACGCGCTTACGGCGGCTACATATTCAATGACGCCGACAGGATCAACCGACTGATCGGCGACATGTTGGACCTCGACCGGATGGAGTCCGGCCGCATGAGCATGCGTTCCGGAGACGTCGACATCAACGAGGTTCTGACAGAAGCCATGGCGAGAGCCGGCACAGCGGTGGCCTCCCCGGTCGAGTTCAAAGCGGACCTCGACCCGCGACTGCCCATCGTTGTGGGCGACCGCGACAGGCTGATCCAGGTGGTCAGCAACCTCGTCAACAATGCGGTCAAGTACTCGCCGGACGGCGGCATGGTGACGCTCTCCACGCGTTCCGAGGGCGGATATGCCCTGGTCAGCGTGGCGGACACGGGCCTGGGCATACCACCGGACGAGATCGGACACGTGTTCGAGCGGTTCCGCCGGGTGCGCAGCGGTGCCGCACAGTCGATTCCTGGGACTGGCCTGGGCCTCACGATCGTTAAGCAGATCGTGGAGATGCATGGAGGCAAGATCTGGGTCGAGAGCGCGGTCGGACACGGGTCTGCTTTCCACTTCACCGTCCCCCTGGTGGCGGACAACGTCACACTGCAGCGGCGGCATGCCTGACGAGACGGCGACCGGAACGACAGGACCCTTCACGGTGCTGGTGGCGGATGACAACGACGTTGCGCAGCGCCTGTGCAAGCGCGTGCTCGAGAAAGCCGGCTACTCCGTGCTCATCGCGGCGGACGGGCTGCAGGCGGTCGAAGTCGCCCTGAATCAGCATCCGTCGATGATCCTGATGGACGTCGCGATGCCCGGGATAGACGGCCTCGAGGCCATGCGCCGTATCAAAGAGGCCGTGCCGACGATGCCGATCGTGATCGCCAGCGCGCACTCCATGGCGAGCGATCGTGAGCGCTTCCTCGCCGCAGGCGCGGACAACGTGCTCAGCAAGCCGTTCCGGCTCGCCGACCTCGTTGCGATCGTCGCGAAGCTCGCGCAGGAGCGAAAGTGAAAGACCTCACCGGGACTCGCATCGGCCAGTACGAGATCGTCGAGCGCCTGGGTGGCGGTGGGATGGCTGTCGTCTACCGAGCTGTCCAGCAGCCGCTTGGCCGCGAGGTTGCGCTGAAGGCGTTGTCCTCTGAGCTGTTCCAGGATGACGGGTTCGTCAAGCGCTTCGAGACCGAGGCCAAGACCCTGGCCAAGCTCGACCACCCCAACATCCTTCCGATCTACGACTTCGAGCTGACTGACGGAGTCGCGTATCTAACGATGCCGCTCATTCGGGGCGGCACGCTCAGAGACATCCTCAACCGCGGCCCGCTCGACACCCTCACCGCCTGGCGCTACCTGCGCGAGATCGGCGACGGGCTGCAGCACGCGCACGACGCGGGAATCGTACACCGCGATCTCAAGCCGACCAACGTGCTGATCCATGCGGACGGTCGCGCCATGCTGGCCGACTTCGGGTTGGCTCGCGGCGCCGGCCAGCCAACCCACCTGACCACGATCGGGCTCGCGATCGGAACGCCGGGCTATATGGCCCCGGAGCAGGTCATGGGCCACGACGTGGACAAGCGCGCCGACATCTATGCAATGGGCGTCCTGACCTTCGAGATGCTCACCGGCCGGCTTCCGTTCATCGGCTCAAACCGGATGGAAGTTGCGTACTCGACCGTCAACGCGCCGATTCCTTCCGCCGTCAAGTTGAACGCGGCGCTACCTGACGAGATCGACCAGCTGCTCGCGAAGGTGCTCGCGAAGGACCCGGCGCAGCGTCCGCAGACGGTGCGCGACCTGCTTGCGCAGATGGCCCGCCTTCCTCAGCGCCGGCAGCAGGTTGCTGCGCCTGTCGTAGCTGCACAGGGCGGCGTCGCGACGTTGTCGTCCCGTGCAGGCATCACGATCGAACCGGCGACCGCGGCCAACATGCGTGTGGTGGCTCCGGCGGCCCCCGCGCCACCGCCCCCGGCGTTGCACGGCTCGCCCATCCCAACTCCGACGGCCGTGGGTGGATCTGCGATCAGGACGCTCGAGCTGATGGGCGTACGCGCGTCGAGGGCGCGCGGCCGCTTCATCTTGAACTCGCACGTGAGCAACCTCGTGCACGTCGCGCGCGATGTGACAGGCGACCGCTGGCCGGAGATCGCTTACGCCGCTGGGCTCGTGCAGTACGTCGAGCAGGACCCGCCGCACGACGATCAGCTCTCCTCACCGGTGGAATCTCTCAGCCGTTTGAATGAAGCGTTCGAGACGGTCTACGGGCCCGAAGCCGAGGACATGATCCGCACCTGGGGACGTAGAGCCACCGAGCGCTGGCTCGCGGAGGGACGCCACGGAATGGGCGGGCCCCGGCGTCTGGTTCCCGGCCGCCAGCGCAAGCTGGCCGGAGTCGTGAAGGGTTTCACCGAGGCGATGGACAACGTGCGCGGCGAACACACGCACGCGTGGCTTCAGGTGGACGAGCACCAGTTCTGGCTTGTCAACTTCTCGAACATGTTCGCCCTGGGGCGTATCAAGACCGTGAAGTCGTGCCACATCTGGACTGCCAGCATCGAGACCATCCTGCGGTGGGCAGGCCTCGCCAACGACTGGTATGTGGAGGAGGTCGAGTGCGGCTCGGTGACGGGCACATTCGACTGCGTTTTCGCGATTCGATCGGTCGAAACCTAGTGACTTAAGTCACTCAGGATTTGTTTCGCCGGTTGTTACGCGCCTCGCGATAGCATCAGCTCTGCCGAATGGTTTCGGCATCTCCCATTACCCTCCCTCCTTTCTGAAGGTCCTCTGCCGACGGGTGGAGGACCTTCTCCTTTAACCCCAACCGGTGAGTGCTGCTACTCCCGCCTCAGGCGCTTTGCGCCACCTCCCCCTTGCGGGGGAGGAAGATTCCGTCATGCGATTCGCGATCGATGTCACGGCTTGTTGGCGGCCGCAGCGTGTTGGCATGACCACGGTCGCGATCGAGCTGTCGAAGGCGTTGGTCGCACACAGGGGAAAGGATGAGTTCGTCCTGTTGTGCAGCCGCGAACGTCCCGCCGCCCTTGTGGATCTCGAATGCGAGGCGGTCCTGTCGCCGTACCGCCACGAGGTCAACCTGAAAGCGCGATGGCTTCCGAATATCGAACCGCACCTGGAGGCAGACGCGATCCTCTATCCCTACTGGCCGAGCCCGCCGTTTCGACGCCACGAAGCGCCGCCGGCGGCCATCTTCGTCCACGACCTCGCCTTCAAGCTTCGCCCGCAAGAGGTGCCGTGGCAGCAGCGCGCTTACATGGGCACTGTCCTCGGACCGGCGCTGCGCCAGGCGGCCGCCGTGCTGGTGCCATCGGAGTCGACGCGCCGCGACCTGCTCGACCTGTACAGGGTTCCGGGCCTGGAGTCGAAGGTCGAGGTCATGGCCGAAGGTCTTCCGCCTGCGGTGGCCGCCGGTCCGCTGCCTGATGGAATCGAGCCCGGTTTCATTCTTTCTGTCGGCACGGTGGAACCTCGCAAGAACTACCCACGCCTGCTCGCGGCCTTCCGGCAGATGCGTGAAAGGCACGCGTCCTTGCCCTTTGTCATCAACGGACGCCCCGGCGTGCCGCAGCTCGTGATCGCGGGCCGACCTGGCTGGGCGTATGGCGACACGTTGGAACGGATCGCCGCGGAGCCCGGTGTTCGCTACCTCGGACATGTCGACGAGCCGACGCTGACCGCGCTGTACGAATCCGCATCCGTGCTCGCCTTCCCGAGCTTGTACGAAGGCTTCGGGCTTCCGTTGCTCGAGGCAATGTCACGCGGCGTCCCGGCCGTGGTCGGGGCGGCCGGCGCGCTGCCCGAGCTGGCTCTCGGCGCCGCGATCGCGGTGAAGCCGGATGACGTCGATGCGATTGCCGGTGCGCTGGAGCGGCTGCTCTCGGACGCGCAGCTTCGACAGAAGCTGGGCGAGGAAGGTAGGCGCCGCGCGACCGATTTCACGTGGGACCGGGCCGCGGAACAGACGCTGGCTGTTCTGCGCCGGATCGGAACTGCCATCCATCGTAAAGTCGCCTGATGGCAGATCGGATCCCGGTCGTTGTGTTGCTCGCGGGGACGCGGCATGACTACCTGCACCTGGCTCGCCCGCTGCTGAGGTCGCTCGAGGCGACGCACCACTTCGCGGTCGAGGTGGTGACCGAAACCGAGGGGCTGCCGCTGCACGGAGCGAAGGTGCTTCTCGCGGCGAGCGATCATGCGTTGCACGCCGGCCAGGCGGTGCAGCTCACCGATTTCGTGCGTGCGGGCGGCGGCCTCGTGCTTCTTCACGGCACGCTTGCCGCCTGGGTCGAAGGCGGCGAGCTCTCTGAGCTCGCGCGTTGGGCGCCGAGCGGGCCCGGCCCGCTGACGGAGCTTGTCATCCGGCCGGATCCGTCGAACAGCGTGACCTCACGACTTGCCGGCAGCTCTGGAGCCGAGCTCAAGGTTCACGACGAGCTGTACTTCTCCGAAGGACCGCCTGCCGACGCGGCGGTGCTGCTTCGGGCGAGCTGGCGTTTCACGGACCAGGTCGTGGCGTACGAGCGGCGCGTCGGGGAAGGACATTTCGTCCATCTCGGACTCGGCCACGATCCGTCCACGTATGAGCTGGAAGGATTTCAAAAGCTCGTCCAGCGGACGCTTATGTTCGTGGCGGGCCGCGAGGCCGCAGCCCCAGTCGGTGTCGGCCTGATCGGCTACGGCGCAATTGCCCAGGCGCACGCCGCCTCGATTACCGCCACGCCGGGCTTGCGCCTGGCGGGGGTCTGCGACATTTCTGAGGAGCGCCGCGCGCAGGCCGCTCGCGATTGGTCAGTGCGGACGCACGCCCGCACCGAGCAGCTGCTCGAGGACTCTGAGGTGGGGCTGGTCGTGGTCGGAACCCCCCCCAGCATCCACTCTGACTCGGTGATGGCGGCGCTGCGCGCGGGCAAGCACGTCGTGTGCGAGAAGCCGTTCGCGCTTCGTGTGGAAGAGGTCGATCGCATGATCGATGCCGCGGCCGCGCGCGACCTGGTGCTGACCGTTTTTCAGAGCCGCCGCTGGGACCCCGATTACCTCGCGCTTCGCGACGTCGTGCGTTCGGGACGAATCGGCGAGGCGTTCTACATGGAGTCGTTCATCGGCGGCCACGACCATCCCTGCGATTTCTGGCACAGCCACGAGCCGATCTCCGGCGGAACGATCTACGACTGGGGCTCGCATTACTTCGACTGGATCCTGCAGCTGTTCCCCAATCCGGTACGCACCGTTTCCGCGCATGCGCACAAGCTGGTGTGGCATGACGTCACCAACTCCGACCAGGTGCGGGTGGACCTGAGCTTCGCGGGTGGCGCGCAGGCGAGCTTTCTGCAATCGGACATCGCGGCGGCGCGCAAGCCGAAGTGGTACGTGCTCGGTACGCAAGGAGCGGTCGTCGGCGAGTGGCGGGCGGAGCCGGTGCCGGCAGACTTCCCGGCGCGGGTGAAGGTGTTTCGACCCACTGCCGGCGGGTCCAACGAGGAACTGCTGGCGCTCGCGCCGCGCGACGACCACGGGTTCTACAGGAACCTGGCGGATCACCTCGCGTGGGATGAGGCGCTGGCCGTGACGCCCGAGCAGGCTCGCCGCACGGTGGCCGTCATGGAAGCGGCCTCACATTCGATCGCCCGCGGCGGGGCACAGATCGAGGTGGACATATAGCCAGCCGGGTGGGGTGGGGGGTCCTCGGCGCCGCTCGCATCGCGGGTGCTGCGGTGCTGCCGGCGATAGCGGCATCGAGCAATGGACGGGTGGTCGCAATTGCGAGCCGGGATCCGGAGCGCGCCAAGCGGATGGCCGGCGGGTTCGACGGTGCGCGGGCGGCCGAGTCGTACGACGAGATGCTGGCGGACCCGGAGATCGACGCGGTCTACATCCCGCTTGTCAACAGCGACCACGGGCCGTGGACGCTGCGCGCCCTGGAGGCGGGCAAGCACGTGCTGTGCGAGAAGCCGCTGGCTATGAATGCGGCGGAGGCTGAGGAGATGGCCGACGCGGCAAAGCGCGCAGGCAAGCACCTGATGGAAGCGGCAATGTATCGGTTCCATCCCCGGACGCGGGCTTTCATAGACACGCTCGCCGACCCGATCTACGTTCAGGCTAGTTTTGGGTTCACGCTCAAGAACGAGACGGATTACAGATTCAAATCGGCCATGGGTGGGGGTGCGCTGCTCGACGTCGGCTTTTACGTCGTGAGTATCGCGCGCTGGATTCTCGGCGAACCTTCAGACGTGCTGGCGCGGTCAACGCTGCGCGATGGAACGGACATGACGACCAGCGCGCTGCTCCGGTTTCCTGGCGGCGCGACAGCCGCGTTGTGGGCGAGCTTTGAGTCTGCGGAGGACCAGGAGCTGACCGTGGTCACGCGCCAGGGTGCGCATCGCCTCGCCCGGCCGTTCAACTGGCCTGACGAAGTCGATCAGTACCAAGTCATGGTCGAGTCGTTCGCCGATAGCGTGCTGCACGACCGGCCTGTGGCGATCCCTCTCCGCGAGTCGATCGCGAATATGAGAGTCCTCGACCGGATCCGCGAGGCCGCCGCTACTCGGTAATCACCGCCTTGAAACGCGCGTTTTCGCGGAGAGGTGCGAAGTCGCGATCGGTGGCCGCGACCAGCCTCGCGTCCGGCCGCATCGGGAGCGCCTCTTCGAGCAGCGCCAGCGCGTCGTCGGTGCGGCCCTGGGCCACCCGCACCCCGGCCAGGTCGTAGAGGGTTGCCCCGAGGATGTGCGCCGGCGCGCCGACGGCGCGCATCTCGGAGGCTCCCTCCTCCACCAGGCGCTGGAAGGCCGCGCCGTCGCCGTTCTCTCTCATGTACTCGCCGATGTGGTTGCGCGGGTGGAGGTAGCTGTTGCGCAGCAGCGCTTCTCCAGTCGTGTTCGCGGTGAACCACTTGAACGGACGATCGCCCAGCTCGCCGGCCAAAGCGATCAGCTCCGTGAGCAGCTTCTTCGACCGAGCGGCTGCGTCCGCCAGCGGCGTGCCAATTCCGCTTGCAAGCTCAGCGTCGTTGACCTCGTCGATGCTTTCGGGCGGTGCCGTGTAAGGGCGGGCCTGGCGGAACTCGAGGAGCGCGTCGCGCAAACGTTCTCGCCACATGCTGATGTGGAACATGACCAGGGCCGCGGGCCAGCCTTTGGGCTGCGTCTCGGACTGGAGCGCCTCGTCGACGAACTCATGCTCCAGGTCGAGCTGTGACTCGAGCGCCTTGAGGACGTCCGAGTCGGTCATCGGATCAGGCGGATGTCAGGTCAGAGGTGCCGGAACCTTTGATCGTGATCGGTCCGCTGAAGCCCGGCAGGCCGGAGCTCGCCGACGCACCCATGTTGAGCGTGCCGTTGTTGGTTTCGGTGGAATGCGTTTTGAGCAGGCGGTGAGTACTCGGATCGATCCACGTCGTGACGTCCGAAGTCACTGTCCCTTTGATCGACAGTCCCCCTGGCGCGGAAGCCGCGGCCCCTGTTGCCGGCGCCCCGAGCGTCATGTCCATCGAACCAATGCTTGTGGTCTCGACGACGGCCGCGTTGACCCCCTGGATCGATTCGTTGCGCAAGTACTTGCTTTGACTGGTCATGTGAACCGTGCCGGTCCCGCCAGGATTCGCCTGGTCATAGCTCTTGGACCATGTATCCCCCGGCCTCACCGCGCTGCTCGGCAGAACCGCGGAGACGAAGAAACCTCCACCCAGGCCCGAGAACACCAGGAAGGGATCGGCGCTCGCAAATTGGTGCCCGTCCATGCTCAGGACCCGTCCGTCGGCCGCGACGGTGACGTCCAGGGTGGTGTCAGGGATGCCCGTGGTGGTGTTGGTGACGCCCGCGGTTGCGCTCTTGACGTTGTAGTTGCCGAGCGTGATCGCGAGGTCAGCGGTTCCCGATGAGTCCACAGATTTGACCTTGACTGTCTCGGTCGCGGACATTTCGATGTCAGCCGGAACCGTCATTCCGCTCGTAGCCAACGTCTGCTTGGTGGTCGATTGAAACGAGTATTTGAAAGTGTCGCCGCTGTGGTAGCCGAGTGACAGCGTCTGCGCCTGCGCAGGAACAGCGCCACAGGCAAATGCGAAAAGCACCACGAGGATCAGCCGCTTCATCGACGAAACAGTACGACTACGGTGTCGGCTTGGCGGCGGTTTCCAGCGATTCGGTAGGTGCGGTCAAGACGGTCGACGAGTCGGGAGGGTGCGCGACCGAGATCGGGATGAGCTGGCGGAAGCCGGACAGAGAGTGGATCCAATCGGCCAGCATCTTCTTCGCCAGGACGCTGCCGGTGCGACTCAGGTGCTCCTCGATCAGCGCCCTCAGCTCGGGAGCGTTCTCGGACGGGACCTCGCGCGCGACGACGCTGTCGGCGTTGAGCTGGTTCCACGAGGTTACGTATGCGACCCCGCCGGTCATGCCGGCGCCGGCGTTCCATCCCACCGGGCCCAGCGCCACGGCCACCCCTCCCGTCATGTACTCGCAGAAGTGGTCGCCTGCGCCCTCCACGACCGCGGTGGCCCCCGAGTTGCGCACGCAGAACCTCTCCCCGACACGACCCGCCACGAAAAGACGCCCGCCGGTCGCGCCATAGGCGATCGTGTTGCCGGCCAGCACCGGATCGGTCGTCGCGTCGCCGGCAAACGGCCGGATCGCGATCACGCCGCCACCCATCCCCTTGCCGACGTAGTCCTGCGCCTGGCCCTCGAGGCTGAGCTCGATCCCCTCGTCGAGGAAGGCGCCGAAGCTCTGGCCGGCGCTCCCGATGTACTGACGGGAGTCGCCGTTCTCGAGAGACGCCCCAACAGTCCGCTTCGAGTTGTCGATAGGTCCACTCGGCGGCGCCGGCGCGGTGGGGTCGCCGTTGCGGGCCGTGATCCGCCGGCGCGGGAGGTCGCGATCCGTCTGCGCAAGGACATAAGAGAGGTCGAGCTTGGCTTCCGAGTCCTGCTCGAGCAGCTCGGAGCGGCCGACGACCTCCTGAAGCGAGCGTGCTCCCAGTCGCGCCAGGTGCTCGCGGACCTCCTCGGCGATCAGGAACAGGTAGTTGACGACGTGCTCCGGCCGTCCTTCGAACTTCGCCCGCAGGTCTTCTCGCTGCGTGGCGATTCCGGTGGGGCATGTGTTGAGGTGGCACTGCCGCGCCATGTCGCAGCCGAGCGCGACGAGCAACCCGGTGCCGAATCCGAACTCCTCCGCTCCAAGCAGCGCGGCGATCACGATGTCGCGGCCATTGCGCAGGCCGCCATCGGTGCGAAGGCTGACGCGCTCGCGAAGCCGGTTCGCCACCAGCACCTGTTGGGTCTCGGCCAACCCGAGCTCCCACGGCGCGCCGGCGCTCTTGATCGAAGACAGGGGTGAGGCACCCGTGCCTCCGTCGTGCCCGGAGATGAGGATGTAGTCGGCTTTCGCCTTGGCGACGCCGGCGGCGATGGTTCCGACGCCCACCTCGGACACGAGCTTGACGCCGATTCGCGCGCGCGGGTTGACCGTTTTGAGGTCGTGGATGAGCTGCGCGAGATCCTCGATCGAGTAGATGTCGTGATGCGGGGGAGGTGAGATCAGCTGCTGGCCCGGCTGGGCGTGGCGCAGGCGGGCGATCATGCTCGTCACCTTCATGCCCGGCAGCTGGCCGCCTTCGCCTGGCTTCGAGCCCTGGGCGATCTTGATCTCCAGCTCGTCAGCGCGCTTCAGGTAGCGCGGGGTGACGCCGAACCGGGCGGAGGCGACCTGCTTCACGCGATTGTCGCGACGAGTGTCATGGTCGTCGTCGTAGGTGTCAGGATCCTCGCCGCCCTCGCCCGAGTTGGAGCGCGCGCCGACCTGGTTCATGGCGATCGCGAGCGCCGCGTGAGCTTCTGGAGACAGCGCTCCCAGCGACATCGCCGTGCTGACGAATCGCTTGACGATCTCGCTCGCCGGCTCCACCTCATCGATCGGAATCGGGTTTTCCGACTCATTGATCCGGATGAGCTCGCGCAGGGACTGCGGCTGCCCCATCGACGAGAGACGGCGCCACTCGCGATACGCCTCCTGGTCTCCGGTTTGGGCGGCCTTCTGCGCCGCGCGCACCGCGAGCGGGTTGTAGGCGTGGTGCTCGCCCAGCTTGCGGAAGCGGACGCGTCCGTGGTCCGGCAGCGCTTCCGGGCGCGTGCGAGCCATGCGTTCGAGGTCTGCCAGGTCGGCGCCGCCGATGCGCGACGGCACCGCTGGAAAGCACAGCTCCATCACCTCGGCGCCGAGCCCGAGCGCCTCGATGACCTCGCCGCCGCGATAGCTCATCACGCACGAGATGCCCATCTTTGCCATCACCTTCAGCAAGCCGGCCTCGAGCGCCTTGCGGTACCGGACCACGCCGTCGGGTGAATTTGCGCCCTGCGCGCGCCCGGCAAACTCGGCGGCGGTCGCGAACGCAAGGTAAGGGTGCACGCCGGTCGCGCCGACGGTGATCAGGCAAGCGACGTCGTGGACGTCGACCGCATCGCCGGCAATCGCGACGATGTCCTTGTACATCCGCTGACCAGTCGCGAGCAAGTGCTCGTGGACTGCGCCTACTGCGAGCGCCATCGGAATCGGAAGTCGTTCGGGGCCTGTCCTGCGATCGCTGAGCGCGATGACGCCGACTGCTTCGCCGGCCTCGCGCCGCAGCCGAACCAGCGCGTCGTGCAGCGTTTCGTCCGGGGCGTACGTGGCGTCGAGTACGGTCGCCTCTTCGAGCACGCGAGCGAGCTCGGCGGCCCCGAGCACGGGCGAGTCGAGCTCGAGCAGACTGGGTTCCACGAACTCAGAGGCCGCGCCGTGAGTTCGCGGGGAGCCCGTTTTCGCATCGGTCGGGACCGCGGGGTGGTGCAGGCGCCGGAGCTCGCGGTCGACGCCACCTTCCGGCTCGAGCGTGCCGCGCCGCGGTCCGAGCAACACTCGCAGCGACATGACGGCCTTCTCGCGCAACGGGTCGATGGCGGGGTTTGTCACCTGCGCGAATCGCTGGCGCAGGTAGCCGTAGATGCGGCGTTGCGTGCGGCCGAGCGACGCTATCGGGATGTCGTCGCCCATCGAGTACACCGGCTCGGCGCCGGTCTCCGCCATGGCCTCGACGACGAACTTGACGTCCTCCGCGCCCCAGCCGTGGAGGCGATGATGCAGGGGAAGGTCTTCGAGCGGGTCCAGGTTGATGTGGTGCCGCTCGACCGGCACGAGGATGCGGTCGGCGAGCAGGCCGTAGTCGTGCCGCGCGGCGGCGCGCTCCTTGGCCTCGTCGTTGCGAAGCAGCGAACCGTCACGCGTGTCGACCAGCAGCATCTGGCCGGGTCCAAGCCTGCCCCGTTCGACGACCGACTCCGGCTGCATCGTCACGACTCCGGCCTCGGATGCCGCGGCCACGAGGCCGTCGGAGGTGCGCTGCCAGCGCAGGGGTCGCAAACCGTTGCGATCGAGCGCCGCGCCCACCACGAGGCCGTCGCTGAACGCGAGCGCCGCGGGGCCGTCCCATGGCTCGAACCGGATCGACTGGTAGCGGTAAAAATCGCGCACCGCGGCGGCGAGGTCTCCGCGTCCTTCCCATGCGTCGGGGACCAGGCTCATCAGCGCTTCGGACACCTCCCAGCCCCGGTTCACCAGCAGCTCGAGCGCGTTGTCCAGCGACGCCGAGTCGGATCCTTCGGGCCAGATCGCGCCCTGGAGGTCTGGCTCGAGCTCGGCTTCGCGCGCGCGCATCCAGGCGCGGTTCCCCGTGATGGTGTTGATCTCGCCGTTGTGGGCGAGCATCCGGAACGGCTGTGCAAGCCGCCAGTCGGGCATCGTGTTGGTCGAGTACCGCTGGTGAAAGACCGCCAGCCGGCTCTCGCACGCGGGATCCTGCAGGTCGAGGTAGAAGTCGGACAGCCGCGTGCCTGCCATCAGTCCCTTGTAGACCAGGGTTCGGCTCGAGCAGGACGCGAGGTACATATGAACTCCGTCCGCCTCGGCTCGGCGCTCGGCGCGGCGGCGCGCCACGTACAGGCTGTGCTCCCAGGCGTCGGGATCGAGGTTCGGCTTTGCGATGAGGCCGTGCCAGATCGCAGGCTGCGAGGCGAGAGCGCGTTCGCCGAGGCTTGCCGAGTCGACCGGCACCCTGCGCCACTCGACCACCCCGAGGCCGCTGTCCGCGATCGATTCGGCGACGACCTCCCGTGCCCTTTCGTCCCACTCGAACAGCGCGGCGACGGCTAAGTCGCCTCCGAGGAGGCGGCGCGGGACCTGGATCAGCAGCCCGGCGCCGTCACCGCTCTTGCCGTCCGCGTCCAGCCCGCCCCGGTGCGCCAGCCGGGCGAGAGCCTGGACGCCCAACGCCACCGCCCGATGGCCGAGCTCGGGAGCCGCGACAAAGCCCATGCCGCAGGCGGCCCGGCTGGTGGGCACCTCCCCCGGCCAGGCAAGGCGTGAAGGACGGAGCGCTGGGGGCACTGGATCGAAGGTAGTTCAGGTGGCCCCGACCGAGCTAGTGGATCGACACCAAAAGAAATACCGAGCCGTTATGCGGTTGTCACAGGCTCTAGAAGCCCAGCAAGGCCTGGACCCGCAGCGCGACTGCGAGGTTCAGCCGCGTTTCCGGGTCCTCGAGATCGACGCCGCTGATCTCGCGGATCCGGTCGAGCCGGTAGCGGAGGGTGTTGGGGTGGACGCGCAGCTTCTGCGCCGCCTGCTGCTGCTCACCGGTCTCGAGGTAGGCGCGCAGAGTGGCGACCAGGCTTCCCTTACGCAAGCGGTCGTGCTCGATGAGGGGCCCGAGGTGCCGGCGGCTGTAGTCCACCAGGCGCTCGTCGGTGACCGCGGCCAGAAGGCCGGTCAGGCCCAGCTCAGGCACGGCGATCACCTGGCTCCAACGCTTGAAGCGGGCGAGCGAATCCATCACGGACGTAACCTCGCGCAGCCCACCGGCCACGCCGGTGGGCGCCTCCGTCGGGCCGCTGAAGCCGACCGAGATCGTGAACCCAGGCTTCCACTCGGCGATTGCTTGCTGTATCTGGAGCCCGAGGGCGTGGGCCCGGACCTGGTAGTCGACGACCTCGGATCCGAGCGGAAGGAGCGCCACGACCTGGTCCGAGCGCCCCTGGACCAGCGCCCGCGGGTAGCTGATCCGCACCACCCCGGTCACACGGCGCAGGAACTCGCGCTTCAAGGCCTGGATCGCGTCCTCGGAGATCTGGCGCGCACGGTTGAAGCCGCGGAAGTCGTCGATGTCGACCAGCATCACCACGTGGCTGCCGTGCAGCGGGTACCCGAGGTGGCGGGCGCGCCTTTGGGCCGCGGCTTCGTCGCCGTACGTGCCGTGAAGGAGGTCTTCGAGGTACTCGCCTCGCACCCGGCCCTCGACCTCCGAAAGCTCGCGTTCCTTCGCCACGGAGAGGGCGAGGACCAGGGCGGCCTGCTCGATCGCCATGAAGGCGAGCTCCTCGTTGTGAGGAGGGTGGTCGAGGATCGAGATGTAGCCGAGCACCTGGCCCGCGGCCAGGATCGGGGCGATCAGCCGCTCGCGTGACATGCCGAGGTGGGGGAACGCGGGGACCTTGACGGGCCCGCGGCTGGCCTCGACCTCGCGGAGCATGCGCTGGATCTGGGGGTCGAACAGCACGCGCTGGGGGGTGCCCTGCTTGAGGATGGTCTCCTTGCGGTGGGGGTCGGCGCTTCCGCCGGCGTGGGCCAGCAGGTGGAAGCTCGCATCCTCGACCGTCACGGCGCTCTCCAGGAGGTCGGCCAGCGTGCGGCAGATCTCGTTCACGCCCTTGCCGTCGAGGACGAGCTCGGTGAAGCGACGGTGGATCTCGATCGAACGCTTGAGGCGCCAGTGCTCGGCGTTGATGATCCTCTCGAGAAGGGGCGCCATCAGGTCGATCAGCTGCACCCCGGCAGCGACTGTGAAGAGGGGGACTTTGAGACGGTCCGCCTCGCTCAGCATCTCGGCCGGGAGCTTGCGCAGGTAGGGCAAAGGCCTGACCACCAGGCCGACCCCGCCTGAATCGGCGATCCGCCCGACGAGGCGGATCTGGGCTTCGGCGTCGTCTTTGATCGGAAAGCCGGTGGTGAACATGAGATCACCGGCGCGGGGCACGATCTCGGGCGTCTCCATCAGCCGGACCCACTCGATGGGCTGATCGAGGCCGTCGGCGCCGGCGACGAGCTTGGCGCCCGCAAGGACCGAGCGCATGGCGTCACGCACGGTGGGGCGTGGTTGGAGCTCGGTCTCGGCCGCCTTCTTGGTCGCCATATCCAGAGGATAGGGTGTGGGCCGAGGACAAGCAATCGCGCTTAAGGGTTGTGGCGCGATCACTAGGAGGATCACAACGCACCGCGTAACCTCGTGTCATGACCCACGACGAGGCGCCGGCATGCGAGCGGCACGACTCGGACGTGCCGATGCGGTTGCGCACGATGCATTCGGACGAATCCCGGCCTGAGGTGGTGGTCGGGTTGTACGAGTGCCCGGAGTGCGGCCACGAGCGACGGCTGCCGATCCGGACGAGCGACGCGGCCTAGCTAGCGCGCAGCTCCGGAGCCCGGCACAGCCGCGACGTGATCGCGGCGGTGATCAGCCCAGTGCTGATCGCGTCAGGAATGTGGTGGAAAGGCCGCATCCCGTTCGCATTTGCTTCTCTCACGACAAACTCCGCCTGGTCTTCTCGAACTCGTCCTGGCTGATCTCGCCCGCCGCCAGCCGGCGGCGCAGTGTCTCAATGGCCGGGTCGCGGCCCTGGGAACCGGTGAATCCGCGCACCACCAAAAGCAGCAAAGCGATTGCGCCGACCGTGACGAACAGCATTATCGGCAGCATCCAGGACCAGCTCAATCCGTCGTAATAACCCCACATCATTTCAATCACCGCGGTCATATCCCGAGGTCGCTAGGCGGGCGGGGCTGTGAAATGGAACGTCAGCGTGGACCCGGCGCCGGTGACGTTGGCGCAGCCGGCTCCGCTTAAACCGACCGCCCAGGTCACGACGCCCTCAAAGTCGCCAATCTCGTCGGCCTGCAGAAGTCGTGGTCCGCTCGAGATGATCGAGACAGGTCCGGCATAGTTGCGCATGTCACCCCGGAATCCGCGGAGCACGATGGTGGCGCCCGCCGAACCGGCAAGGTCAACCGGCTTGCCGCTGGGATCCTGCGAGAAGTGCGTGTCCGTCTGAGTTGTGACCTCGAAGGCGGGTGTGCCCTGGTCGAACGTCAGGGTGAAGGTGTCGCCGGCCGCAACCGCCGACACGATCGGTGGGGTCGTGCTGGTCCTCGAGTCCGGGCCGGGCCAGGATGCCGAAGCAGCGCCACCAGAAATGCATGCCAGGGGCGAGGGACTGGGTGCCGGCGTTGGCGTTGCCTGTGAGTTGCCGCTCCCACCTGAAGAGCCACACGCCGCAAACAACATAGCCATCGCAACAATCGCGCCGATCTTCGTGCCAACAACAGGGGCGGGTTTGCGATCCGCCCCTGTCGCCTTGAAGGGGTTCATGCGGTGGGCGCGAGAGGCCGTGGTTGCTGCGCCGGGGTGAAAGCGTTGAGCTGGCGGTACGGCATGCCGTCTGGGGCCGCGATGACGTATGCGACCATCGCAACGAACCCGATCGGCGCGAAGGCGAAGCTCAGCAGCCCGCCCAGCAGGAGGACCAGGAACCAGGCCTTGCCGGGCACTCCGTAACTGTTTACCAGACCACCGATCCACGCAGCAAACTGAACCAGGCTCCCTACCAGTCCAATCACGCCGCCGGCGACGATCAATCCGATCGTGACCCAGAAGAAACCGTTCATGTTGGGCACGAAGTTGAAGTTGTTGGTGCCGGCGATTTGCGTAAACGTGCCCCCGTAACCGAGCATCAGAAATACGCCCACGATCGCCACCACTATCCCAGCCGCAAAAGCAACCAGCCCGCCGATCCAGACCTTCGTGATCATCAATTTCGTCATGTAGATCACCTCCGAGTGCAGCATCACCCCGCCGCGCCGGAGCCGCCAGGGCCGTCGGGCCTTGCAGGCGGGTGACCATCGACCATGCATTCGCCGAGTGCTGGGTCGCGGGTCCGCTGACCTAGGAGGTGATTACGCCGGCACGCATCGAAGAACGCCACCAGGCGACGCCGATCGCCGCAATGCAAGCA
>DATBZR010000145.1:0-6708 GCA_036513095.1 Candidatus Dormiibacterota bacterium
GCGACCACGGACCTGGAATTTGCCCGCCAGCTGGGCCAGCAGCTCCGTGTCGACTCGATCCGCTGCAGCACGGCGGCGGGCTCCGGTCACCCCACCTCGTCGATGTCCGCCGCGGACCTGATCGCAGTGCTCATCGCGCGCTACCTGCAGTACGACTGGGCCAGGCCCAAGGACCCCAACAATGACCACCTGATCTACTCCAAGGGACACGCGTCGCCGCTGTGCTACGCGATGTTCAAGGCCGTCGGCGCAATCACCGACGCCGAGATGATGACCTTCCGCAAATTCGGCTCCCGGCTCCAGGGCCACCCGACGCCGGCGATCCCGTGGGTGGACGTCGCCACCGGCTCGCTCGGCCAGGGCCTGCCGATCTCGGTCGGCGTCGCCCTCGCGGGGAAGAACCTCGACAAGCTGCCCTACCACGTGTGGACGCTCTGCGGTGACTCCGAGCTGGCCGAGGGATCGATCTGGGAGGCCTTCGACAAGGCCGGCCATTACGGGCTGTCCAACCTGACCGCGATCCTCGACATCAACCGCCTCGGCCAGCGCGGCGAGACGGAGTACGGCTGGACCCTCGACGTCTACCGCCGGCGCGTGGAGGCGTTCGGATGCTTCCCGATCGTGATCGACGGGCATGACGTGATGGCGATCGACCGCGCCTACGGGCAAGCGCTTTCCGCGACCGGCAAGCCGACGGTGATCATCGCGAAGACGATCAAGGGCAAGGGCTTCTCCGAGATCGAAAACAAGGAAGGCTGGCACGGCAAGACGCTGCCGCCGGACATGGCCGAGCGCGCGATCAAGGAGCTTGGCGGCATTCGCCACCTCAAGGTCAAAACGGCCAAGCCCGAGGCCACTCCACGCGGGCCGAAGCGCGTCGAGCCGGAGCCGGTGGTGACCCTCCCGGTCTACAAGCCGGAGGACAAGGTGGCCACGCGCAAGGCGTACGGCGACGCGCTGCTCGCGCTCGGCGCCCTTCCGGATGTGGTGGCGATGGACGGCGAGGTGTCGAACTCGACGCACGCCGACGAGTTCGCGAAGGCGTACCCCGACCGCTTCTTCGAGATGTGGATCGCCGAGCAGCAGCTCGTGGCGACAGCCGTCGGGATGAGCGTTCGCGGCTACAAGCCCTTCGCATCAACCTTCGCCGCGTTCTTCAGCCGCGCCTACGACTTCATCCGCATGGCCGGCATCTCGGAGGCGAACATCCGGCTCGTCGGCTCGCACGCGGGCGTCGAGATCGGGCAGGACGGCCCCTCGCAAATGGCGCTGGAAGATCTCGCGTCGCTGCGGGCGATCAACAGCTCCGTCGTGCTCTACCCCTGCGACCCGAACCAGACGGCGAAGCTCACCCGCGTGATGGCCGACACCCTGGGCATCGTCTACATGCGAACCACGCGCGGTGCATACCCCACGATCTACGGGCCCAACGAAAGCTTCCGGGTCGGCGGTTCCAAGGTGGTGCGCCAGACTCCCAAGGACAGGGTCACGCTGATCGGAGCCGGGGTGACGCTGCACAACTGTCTCGCCGCGGCCGATGCGCTCGCAGCGAAGAAGATTCCCGCGCGGGTCATCGACCTCTACTCGGTGAAACCGGTCGATGTGAAGACCCTGCGCGAGGCGGTGCGCGCGACAAAGGGACGGCTCGTGATCGTCGAGGACCACTATCCGGAAGGCGGGCTCGGCGCGGCGGTGATGGAAGCCCTCGCGGCAGACGGAATTCCAACCAAGATTGCCCACCTCGCGGTGAAGGGGCTGCCCACGTCGGGCAAACCCGACGAGCTGATGAACGCCGCCGGCATCTCCGCCCGTCACATCGTGGCCGCCGCGACCAAGCTCCTGCAGGCCAAATAGCAATGGCTGTGGAAGCGCGCCGTGCGCGCGCAGGGCGCACTACTGGCAAAGTCAACCCGATCCGCGAGCTCAAGAAGGCCGGCCAGTCGCTCTGGCTCGACAACATTCGCCGCCAGCTGATCACGTCGGGTGAGCTGGCCCGCCTGCGCGACGAGGGCCTGACCGGCGTCACCTCCAACCCGACCATCTTCGAGAAGGCGGTCAGCGGGTCCACCGATTACGACGAGGCGATGGTCCGGCTGGTCCAGGAGAAGGCGACGCCCTCGGCGATGCTGTGGGGAATGATGGTCGAGGACATCCAGGCCGCGGCCGACGTGTTCCGGCCGGTCTTCGACAAGACGAAGGGCAAGGACGGCTACGTCAGCATCGAGGTCTCGCCGACGCTCGCGAACGACACGCGCGGCACGATCGCGATGGCCGAAGACCTGCGCAACCGCTGCCGGCGACCCAACGTCATGGTCAAGATCCCCGCGACCAAGGAAGGCCTGCCCGCGATCCAGGACCAGATCTCCAAGGGCCACAACATCAACATCACGCTGATCTTCGCCGTCGACCGGTACGACGAGGTGGTCGAGGCGTATCTGTCCGGGCTCGAGAAGCTGCACCACAAGGGAGGCGACCTCAGCAAGGTCGCGAGCGTGGCGAGCTTCTTCGTCAGCCGGGTGGACACGAAGGTGGACAAGATGCTGGCCGACAAGATCCAGGCCATCCCGGATCCCGCCGAGAAGCGCGAGCTAGAGCGCCTCTACGGCAAGGCGGCGATCGCCAACTCGAAGGTGGCGTACGAGCACTTCGAGAAGCTCTTCGACGGTCCGCGCTGGGAGCGGCTGCGCAAGGCCGGCGCCCGCACGCAACGCCCGCTGTGGGCCAGCACGTCGACGAAAGACCCGCGCTACCCCGATACGTACTACGTCGAAGAGCTCATCGGACCCGATACGGTGGACACCATTCCGCCCGCGACTCTCGCGGCGTTTCGAGAGCACGGCGAGGTGCGCCGCAGCATCGACGAGAACCTGGACGGGGCGAAGCGCCAGCTGAAGCAGCTTGCCGAAGCCGGCGTGGACCTGGACCAGGTCACGCACGAGCTGGAGGTCGAAGGCGTCGACTCGTTCATCAAGTCTTTCGAAACCCTCCTGGGGGCCATCACGAAGACGTCCAAGGACATCAAGGCGGGGAAGGGTCCCCGGCAGTGGTACAGCCTCGGCGAGCTTCAGCCCGCGGTGGACTCGCAGCTGGCGATGCTCCAGAAGGAAGACGCCGGGCGGCGCCTGTGGGCCAAGGACTCGACCCTCTGGAGCGCGGACCCCGCCAGGCGCGAGGAGATCCGCGACCGCCTCGGGTGGCTGAACGTGGCCGAGAAGATGCTCGAGCACGCCCCCGAGCTGCGGGAGCTGGCGAAGGCCGGAAAGGCCTACTCCGACGTGGTCCTGCTCGGGATGGGCGGCTCCAGCCTGGGTCCGGATGTCCTGCGCAACACGTTCGGCGCGACGAAGGGCTACCCGAAGCTCCATGTGCTGGACACCACCGACCCGGCCACGATCCTCGCCACCAGGCGCAAGATCCAGCTTGGCAAGACGCTCTTCGTCGTCGCCTCCAAGTCGGGCGAGACGACCGAGACGCTCTCGCATTTCGCCTACTTCTGGGACCAGGTGCAGAAGGGCGCGCGGGGTGGCAAGGCGGGCCGGCAGTTCGCCGCCATCACCGACCCAGGGACATCGCTCGAGAAGCTGGCGAAGGAGCATGGGTTCCGCTGGATCTTCTCCAACCCGCCCGACATCGGCGGGCGCTATTCGGTCCTGAGCTACTTCGGGCTCGTTCCCGGCGCGCTGATGGGCGCGAACGTCGGCGAGCTCCTCGAGCGCGCGACGGAGATGGCCAGCTCGTGCGCCGACTCGGTGCCGGCCCAGACCAACCCCGGCGTGTGGCTCGGCGCGGTGATGGGGCGGTTGGCGCTGCAAGGCCGCAACAAGCTCACGCTCATCGCCTCGCCGAAGGTCGCGACGTTCGGCTACTGGGTCGAGCAGCTGCTCGCCGAGAGCACGGGCAAAGAGGGCAAGGGCATCGTCCCGGTCGAAGGCGAGCCGCTGGGCCGGCCGCCGGTCTACGGCGCCGACAGGCTCTTCGTCTACATCCGGATGGACGCGGACGCGCCCAACCGCGCAGTGGCCGCCCTGGAGAAGGCGGGTCAGCCGGTCGTGACGCTCACGCTGCGAGACAAGCTCGACCTGGGCGGGGAGTTTCTCCGGTGGGAGATCGCGACCGCGATTGCGGGCTCAGTCCTGGGCATCGACCCCTTCGACCAGCCCAACGTCCAGGAGTCCAAGGACAACACCAAGCGGGTGCTGGCGAAGTTCAAGAGCGCGGGCAAGCTCCCGACCGCCGAATCGACCCCGGCGGCGAAGGCAAAAGCGGGCGTGAAGGGGCTGATCGGCCGCGCCAAGCCGAGCGCCTACTTCGCGATCATGGCCTACACCGCACGCACGGCGACCTCCGAAGCTGCGATCTCAGCCATCCGGACGGCGGTCAGAGACAGCACACGCATCGCGACCACAGCCGGCTACGGGCCGCGATTCCTCCACTCGACCGGCCAGCTTCACAAGGGCGGTCCTAAGACGGGCCTGTTCCTCCAGATCGTCCAGCAGGACACGCAGGACGTGCCGATTCCCGGCCAGCCGTTCAGCTTCTCCATCCTCAAGCAGGCCCAGTCGCTGGGTGACCTCCAGTCGCTCAGCTCGCGCCGCCTGCCGGTGCTGCGCGTGACGCTCGGCAAAGACCCCGCGGCGGGCTGGAAGGCTCTCGTCTCGGCTGTTCGATCGGCGGTGAAGTAAACATGGAAATGGGGATGGTCGGATTGGGCCGCATGGGTGGCAACATGGTGCTTCGCCTGCTCAAGAAAGGGCACCGCATGGTTGCCTTCGACCTATCTCCGGACGCAGTCAAGCGTCACGAGGCGGCCGGCGCGGTGGGCGCCGGCTCGTGGGAGGAGTTCGTCGCCAGGTTCACGACGAAACCGCGCGTGATGTGGGTCATGGTGCCGGCGGGAGACCCGACGACCCAGGCCATCGACAAGCTGATCGAGCTCGGCGACCCGGGCGACATCATCATCGACGGCGGCAACACCAACTGGAAGCTCGCGATGCAGGACTGCGCGCGGATCAAAGCGAAGGGCATGCACTACATGGACGCCGGCACCTCCGGCGGAATCTGGGGACTCGAGTACGGCTACTGCCTGATGGTCGGAGCTGAGCAGGAGATCTACGACCAATGCCTTCCGCTGCTCAAGGATCTGGCGCCAGATGAAGGCGGCCTTGTACGCACGGGTCCCGAGGGCTCGGGACATTTCGTGAAGATGGTGCACAACGGCATCGAGTACGGGTTGATGCAGGCGTACGCGGAAGGGTTTCAGGTCATGAAGCTCTCCAACAGCTTCCCCGGGATGAACATGCCGGCGATCGCCGAGGCATGGCGCACCGGCAGCGTCGTCCGCTCGTGGCTGCTCGACCTGATCGCGCGAGGCCTGGAGCAAGACCCCGAGCTCTCAACGATCAAGGGATGGGTCGAGGACACCGGCGAAGGGCGCTGGACGGTGGAGGCGGCGATCGAGGAGTCGGTGCCGGTTCCGATCATCGCCGAGTCGCTGTTCGCGCGCTTCCGGAGTCGCATGGAGAACACCTTCGGCGACCGCATGCTGGCGATGATGCGCAACCAGTTCGGCGGCCACGCCGTGGTGACCGACGCCAAGGGAGAGGCGGCCCACAAGTGACAGCGGTCGCCGCCGCGAACCCTCTCGCCGAGGGGCTTCACGACTACAGGGTCGGCGAGCCGTGCCTTTTGGTGATCTTCGGCGCGACCGGTGACTTGAGCGGGCGCAAGCTGCTGCCCGCCCTCTACAACCTCGCCAAGCAGCGCCTCCTGCCGGCCGGCTTCGCCGTGATGGGGGCCGCGATCGACGACCTTACCGACGATGCATTTCGCAAGCACGCGTCGGACAAGATCAAGGAGTTCTCTCGCACGCAGCCGGTCGACCAGCGCGTGCTGGACGCATTCCTGGCCGCCTGCTTCTACGTGAAGGTCGACTTCGGGAAGCTCGACGACTTCAAGGCGTTGCAGCGCCGCCTGGCCGAGCTCGACGCGAGTCGCCACGTCTCCGGCAACCGCATGTTCTATACCGCGACGCCGCCTCCGACCTACGAGACGATCGTGGAGCAGCTCAAGGCGGCCGGCATGACGACGGGCGCGGGCTTCCACCGCATCGTGGTCGAGAAGCCGTTTGGCTCGGACCTGAAATCCGCGCGCGAGCTGACCGCGATCCTGCAGCGCGTCTTTCACGAGGACTCCGTCTACCGCATCGACCATTACCTCGGGAAGGAGACGGTTCAGAACATCCTCGCCTTCCGGTTCGCCAACTCGATCTTCGAGCCTGTTTGGAACTCGAACCTGATCGACTCGGTGCAGATCACCGTCGCGGAGGAGATCGGCGTCGAGTTGCGCGGCGCGTACTACGACAAGGCGGGCACGCTGAGGGACATCGTGCAGAACCACGCGATGCAGCTGCTGGCGCTCGTCGCGATGGAACCGCCGCTCGCGTTCGAGGCCAACGCCGTGCGCGACGAGAAGGTCAAGGTCCTGCGCGCCATCCGACCCATCACCGACGAGGAGGTGGCCCGCTACACGGTGCGCGGTCAGTACACGAAGGGCTGGGTCCAGGGCGAGCAGGCGTCCGGCTACCGCGACGAGAAGAACGTCGCACCCGGTTCGCTCACCGAGACGTTCGCGGCGCTGAGAGTGACCATTGACAACTGGCGTTGGGCCAACGTTCCGTTCTACATCCGCGCCGGCAAGCGGCAGCCGAAG
>DATBZR010000146.1:0-2384 GCA_036513095.1 Candidatus Dormiibacterota bacterium
GCGTCGTTGGCGGCATAGACCGCGTCCACCGAGTTGTGGAGCGCGACGAGCGCGTCGGCCATTTCCGTCTCGGCGTTGTCGGGACCCTGCAGAGGTGTGTCGTATGCCTTGGCGACCGTCACCTTGCCCTGCAGAGCGTTCTGCACGCCAGACTTCAGCAGCCTGGCGAGGCTGTCACCGGGGTCTCCGTTGATCATCACCACCGTGGGATTGACCTTGCCCTTCAACGCCGTGAGCAGTCCACTCGCCTGAAGGGGCCCGACCGCCGCGTCGTCAAAGGACACGAAGTAAGCGACACCAGGTGCGTTCAGGGCGAGCCGGTCGTACGCGATGACCGGGACCTGCCGCGCCTTGGCCCTCGCGACGATGGGCGATGCCGCGGCGGGGTCGACCGGATCGAGCACCAGGACTTTTGCTCCTCCGGCCAGCGCCGCTTCGGCCTGGGTGAGCTGGACAGACGAGTCCCCGTGCGCATTTCGATAGTCGACCGTGCAGTCCAAGCACAGGGACTTCACCTTGGCTGCGAACAGCGGCGCATCTTGGCTTTCATAACGGATGGCCTGGGAGTCGGGCAGAAGAAGTGCGATCTTCTTGCCGAGCGTAACTCCAGGTCCGGAACTCCCGGCGCACGCAACAAAGCAGAGTGCGATGAGAAGCAGACCGGGAACGAGCTTGGCCATTTTCATAACGTGGGCGGCGGCGGCCGACGGCATTCTACCAATCGCCCCGTTCGGGGGAGGATTGAGGACGCGCACGTAAGGAGGCCTTGATGAATTCTTTGCTCGCTGTCAGGGTTTGATCCGGAAGCAATGCAGATAGTCGCCGCAATCGTCGGAATCCTTCTCGTTGCGATCGTGCTGAGGGATGCGTTCGAGACGATCATCCTTCCGCGCCGCGTGTCGGGCCCCCGACTGTCAAAGGCCTTCTATCAACTCACGTGGAGACCCTGGTCCGCAGCAGCTCGCCGCATGCGCGGTGGTGAGTGGCGGGAGACCTTCCTCAGCACTTACGGGCCGCTCTCCTTGCTCATCCTGTTCGTTCTGTGGGGCGCCATCCTGGTCACCGGGTTCGGCGCATTGCTGTGGGCAGTCGGGTTCGACGCGAATCTTTCAGGCCCAGACCATCTCTACGTCAGCGGGACCACGTTCACGACTCTGGGTATCGGAGACTTCACTCCGAAAACCGACCTTGCGCGATTCGTGACGGTGGTCGAAGCCGGCACCGGGTTCGGCTTCCTGGCCATCCTCATCTCGTACCTCCCCGTTCTGTATCAGAGCTTTTCGCGGCGCGAGATCGCGATCTCGATGCTCGACGAATGGGCCGGCTCACCTCCGAGCGCCGGCGACCTGCTGCGCCGCGCGGCCGAGTCAGGCGAGATGGCCGAGCTGTTGCCGCTGATGGCGCGATGGGAAGAGTGGGCGGCGGAGCTGCTCGAGAGTCACCTCTCGTACCAGGTGCTCAGCTACTTCCGCTCGCAGCATGAAAACCAGTCCTGGGTCGCCGCGCTGACCGCGATCATGGATTTCTCCGCGATCTGGCAGGCGAGCAAAGAACACGGCAAGAGCTGGCAGGCGAGGCGGGTGTATGCCATCGGCCGCCACGTCCTCGGCGACCTGAGCCAGGTGCTTCGAGCGGTTCCTGAGTTCGACGCGCCGGACCGCCTGTCCGAGGCCGAGCTGCTAGCGATCCACGAGGCGCTCACGGCCGCGGGAAAAGATGTCGCCCTGGCTTCCTTTCGCGAGCGGCTCAACGCATTGCGCAAGGGTTATGAGCCATACGCGATAGCGCTGAGCCATGAGCTATTGATGGAGCTCCCGCCCTGGATGCCGATGGACAGCCGCCAGGACAACTGGGAGACCACCGCCTGGGAAGGCGCCGCGCCCGGAGAGTCCCTCCACTAGAGGACCTTAGAAAGAAAGGACCTCGTGCGTTCTTGCTGGGGATTCGCGAGCACGTCGCGAGGCTTGCCGGCTTCGACGATCACCCCGCCGTCCATGAACACGAGCGTGTCGCCCACCTCCCGGGCGAAGCCCATCTCGTGCGTCACCACGATCATGGTCATGCCGTCAGCGGCGAGGCGTCTCATGACGTCGAGCACCTCTCCGACCAGCTCGGGATCCAGCGCGGAGGTGGGCTCGTCGAAGAGCATCAGCTTCGGATTCATCGCGAGCGCGCGGGCGATCGCAACACGTTGTTGCTGGCCGCCGGAAAGCTGTTTCGGGTAGGCATCCGTTTTGTCTGCGAGGCCGACCCGATCGAGCAGCGCGCGCGCGTAGGCCGTGGCCGTCGAACGGCTCGACTTCTTGACGTGGATGGGAGCTTCGATCAGGTTCTCGAGCGCGGTCATGTGCGGGAACAGGTTGAAGTGCTGGAACACCATGCCG
>DATBZR010000147.1:0-5024 GCA_036513095.1 Candidatus Dormiibacterota bacterium
TACCGCGTGGCGTCACCGCATTTTGATCAGTCGCTTTCGTCTGAAACCTTCTGCATGAGGGTCGATTCCGCATAGTTCGCGACCTGCACGCCCATCTGGGTTGCGTCGTTGCACGAGAAGCGGAAGTGAAAGCCCGCGAAGACGCGCGCGTCCGCCACCTGCGCGATCGCGTCGGGGAAGCCGGTGAAGCTGCGGTCGACTCCGGGCAGGCCGTTGGACGTCACCGTGAACTGGGCGCCCTGACCGAAGAAGGACGCGAGGACGGTGGCCGCTGCACTGCTGACGCCCGAGTGGCCCGAGGGATATTCCTGGAAGTAAGGGGTGACCATCAGGGGCGCCCAGGTCGGATCGCCGATCGCGGTAACCGGGCGCCAGAAGTTGTACTTGTTCTTCGCATCCCAGACCGCGATGGCTGCGTCAGCTTCGGCGATGTTCAGGAAGGCGAGCAGCCGGGCGCTGCGCATGAGGTTGAAGTGATTCTCCTGGGCGAGCGAGTCGGCAACCCTGTCCCAGATGTCGATCGGCGTGTCGAGCTGCCAGAACTTCGCGGTTTCGGTCTGGAACGGCGTTCGAACTGTGCTGGTCGCGCTGCCGAAGGCCTTGACCTCGTTGAAATCGGTGGCGTACTGCGCGCTGTCCAGCGCCGGCGGGCCGGCGGGCCGGAACTGCGACGGAGAGGTCAGCGCGAATGGAGTCGTGGTCGCTAGCGCGCGGAACTTCGGCGGTCCTGAGCCGCCCGGCGTTATCTGCCAGTCCCCGGGCGCGTACTCGAACACGTACGCCGGCGGGGTCGCGTTGAAGCCGTCGGTCGATCGCCAGGCCACGATCTGTTTGGCGACGGTGTTACCCCAGGCCAGGCCGTTGGCGACGGAGGCGTCCGATCCGCCTTCGCCGTCACTGAGGGCCGCGACCGATGCGGCAAGGTCGGCGTCGAGCGCAGCTTTCTGCGATGGGAAGAGCAACACCTGCGCGGTGTAGGACGCGCCGACCACCGCGGCTTGAGGTGACGACCCATCGAGCGCCGCCGGGGCGACGTGGATCGGTGTGTAGCGGGTTTCGATTCCATTCACCGCGTCGAACACCGCCGCCTGGACGATCGCTCCCAGCCGTGTGGCGGCTGGAGCAGGAACAGCGGCCGTGGCGAAGGTCCCAAGCATGATCGCGTTCCACTTGATTGCCACGTTGGTGTTCCCGGTAGCTCGGGCCGCCGCGAGCCCGGCTCCGGGCGCAACCAGCGCCCCACTCGCCGCGACAACAACAGCCAGCGCCGACAGTACGAGTCTTCGTTTCATGGTTGACAACGTATGAGTCCCAACCGACGGTGCCTAGTTCGAAATCTGGACTTGCTGCTACAAAATCAGTACTTGCTCCCAGCGCCAGGGGGGAACACAATCTGGCCATGGCGGGATACGGCCAGTTCTGCCCGGTTGCCCGGGCTTCCGAGATATTCGCCGAGCGGTGGACCCCGCTGATCCTCCGCGAGCTTCTGGCGGGCCATCACCACTTCAGCCAGATCCTGAAAGGCCTTCACCGGATCTCGCCGACCCTCCTTGCCCAGCGCCTGAAAAGTCTCGAGCGGGTTGCCGTCATCGAGACCCGGCCCAATTCCACCGGGAGGGGCTCGACATATCACCTCACCGAAGCGGGGAGCCAGCTCGCCGAGCTGATTGGCGCTCTGGGAATCTGGGGCCAGAACTGGCTCGACCTTCAGCCCGAGCACCTCGACAGCGACATCTTGATGTGGGCCATCCTGAACCACCTCCCCCCTGACAAGATGCCGACTCAACGGCGCGTCGCCCGCTTCGAGTTCCGCGACGCGAAGAAGCGTTATTGGCTCGTGCTGAGGCGCGACGATCCAGACATCTGCTACACCGACCCGGGCTACGGTGACGACCTGGTACTTCGCACCGACCTCGAAGCTGTCACGAGGGTTTATCTTGGGCAGCTGAGTCTCGCCGACGCCAGCCGCTGTGGCCTCCTGCAGATCGAGGGCCCACGTGACCTGGTCCGAGGCGTTTACGAGTGGTTCCCGGTGAGCGGCTTCGCACGCCATGCGCGCCCGGTCACGTACGACCGCGTCTCGCGGTCCTACAGAAGGTCGGCCTGAACCGCTAGCTCACAGCCGCGGTTCGCTCGGGATCGAGCTCGCCAAGAAGCCGAACCAGGACCAAGCCGGTGACGATGCCAACGATCAGCCACCCGACCACCCCAACCACGGTTTCCAGGAAATAGACGTCGGTCTGCGTCGTCACAGCACCGGCGGAGATCTGCGACCGGATGACAAAGAGCGCCACGTTCACAACTGCGCCGGCGAAGGTCGAGGCCGGTATCCACCAGGCCACCCCGCGGACATATGGCCTCAGCACGATCGCCTGGGCCACGCCGGTGGCGCACCCTGCCACCACGCCATAAAGCAGAGGGATTACAACAGAAGGGCCTCCCATCAAATAGCTGCTCCAATCCATCAGCCACGAGCTGAGCGGGATGACGGCCGCGACCAGCGCGGCGACGGCGCTCGCGACGATCCAGGGAATCTCGATCCCGCCCAGCCGCCGGCCGAGCACGAACGCGGGCGGGCCGGCAATCGCAATCGCGCTCGCCACCACGACTACGAGCCCTATCGTGCCGTACGCCCAGTTCAGAGTATTGATCGATGGAGAGACGGCGAATCGCATCACCAGGTAGTAAAGAAACGGCATAAGGGTCTCCTGGACAGCGATCGCCAGTAGGCCACCAGCCACGACCGCGGCGACCCAAAATCCAAGGATCCGGCGCCCGCTGGTCGTCATGGCCTGAGGCAGACGTTACTCTCCCTCCCCCAATTAGGGACGGTCGCGGAGAAGGGCAGGCGGCTCCCTGAATAAGCGAATATTCGTTTATTCACCTATACTCCTGCCCCGTGGCGATCTACGCGACCCCACCCAAGTCGGACGCCATCCTCCGGCGCCTGGAGGAGCTCGACGAGCTGCGCCGCTACCTGGCGGAGCGCCTCGGCACGTCAGCGCTCCCGTGGACGGGCGCGCTCCGCCGGCTTGCGGCGGCCGAGGCCACGGTGGGTTCGACGTCGATCGAGGGCTACGGCGCAAGCCTCGAGGACACGGTCGAGATCCTCGCGGGCCGGCACCCGTCAGGGGCCTCCGACGAGACGCAGCGAATCATCGCCGCCTACGCCCAGGCGATGGATCGCGTCGCCGTGCTGGCGGACGACCGCCGGTTCCAGTGGTTCCCACAGACCATGCTCGACCTGCATTTCCTCGTCTGCCACCCGCAGCCCGAGGCGGGGCCGGGGCGGTTGCGCGACGGACCCGTGATCGTGACGCGGGGCCTGGGCCGAGATCCTTATCGCCCACCTGCCGCGAGCGACGTCCCCGCGCTCGTCAACGAGGTGGCGAGGTGGTTGGGGTCAGGCGACCTGTCTCGCCACCCGGTGATTCGAGGCGCCATGGCGCACCTCAACCTCGTCTCGATTCACCCGTTTCGCGACGGAAACGGAAGGCTGGCTCGGATCGTCCAGTCGCTTGTGCTGGCGAAGGAAGGGCTCCTGCGGCCGGAGCTGGTCTCGATCGAGCCCTACCTCGGACGGCACACACGCGAGTACTACGCCGTCCTGGAAGCGGTGCAGGGTCCCGTTTTCGATCCACGTCGCGACGCGTCCGCCTGGGTTGAGTTCTGCATCGAGGCCCACGTGTTCGAGGCAACGGAGCGGCGCCGCTGGCTGGAGATCGCGTACGCGCGCCATGACTTTTGCGAGCAGCTGGCGCGCGACCAGGCTTACCCCGAGCGATTCGTGATCGCCCTGGACCAGGCCCTGCTCGGGCTGCCCCTGACCAACGCGGATTATCGGCGCGAGGCTGAAATCGCCGGTCCGACGGCGACGCAGGACCTGCAGCGACTACGGCGTGATGCGTGGCTCGACCAAGAGGGTGGCGGCCGGTCCGTGCGCTACGTCTCCGCGGGGAAGCTGAAGGAGCGCTGGTCCGCCTCATTCAAGATGCGCTGACGAGATGGACCACACCCAGCTGGGCCGCGCCGGAGAGCTCGCTCTGGACCTTTACGCCATGGTCTCGTCCGACGGCGAGCTCGAAATCTTCTCACCGATCGCTGACGACGACCACGTCGATGCAACGGCGGGCCGCCGGGGCGGAGTGCCGGCGATCGCGATCCAGGTCAAAACGGTGCGGGAGCTCGACCGCGGTGGGTTGGTCGAGGCCAAGGCTGACTATCCGGCCGGACGGATCCGCGAACACCCCGCCTTTCTCTACGCGGTGCTTCTGCTGCCTTCGGTCACCATCGAATGCGCCTGGCTTGTTCCGAGCCCCGACTTCAACCGCATCGCATATCGGGTTGCGTCCGGTGACAGAGAGGTCCTCGAATTCCGGGGCGATCCGTCGCGTGATGACCGCTACTCGAGCTTTCGGGTGCCTCCGCTAGAGATAGGCCCTCGCCTGCTGGCGGTCATCGACTCGCTGGCCGAACACATCCCGCCGCACGTGATCCGCGGCGCCGACGGCTTGATGATGGCGCGACGGCGAGCCCTGTAGCGCGCGTTAGAGATCTCTAACTATCCAGAGCTGACTCAGGCCCGCCCCGCCCATCGGCCGAGATTGTATGGCCACGTCTGGACCCTTGATTTCGCGTCCGGTTGCTCCGCGTGTCTTAGGCGGCGGCTTGCGCGCCCGCCGCTTACTCGTGTCCTCTTGCTCGAACAGCCCGACCGTTCACCCTCCGAGGTGTGTGACCTGACTCGACGCGTCGCGAACGGGAATGTTCTGCCGGCAGGAGCTGGCCGATGAAGGTTTCCGTCAACCACTCCTGGAAACGAGCCGGAGACCAGCCCCGACGGTGCACCAGCATGTGATATGCGCTGGGCCCGAGTAGCCAGACGATGTCCGCGGCAGCATCCACAGTCAGGTCTGGCCGGATTCCACCCTTCCGAACCAGATCGCTGATGACGTTGGTGGCGCCTTGCCGGTGCTGCGCCAGGTGGGATTCCCACAGCGCCCGAGCGTCTGGATCAACTCCGG
>DATBZR010000148.1:0-8630 GCA_036513095.1 Candidatus Dormiibacterota bacterium
AACAGCGGCATCATCGACCGCTCGCAGTTCTCGATTCTCATCACTGCCGTGATTCTCTCGGCTGTTCTTCCAACCGTCGTGGCCCAGCGCTTCTTCTCTCCCCCGCTGCACAAGCTCACCACCGAGGAAGAGATCAACGTCGAGGACGAGGAGTTTGCTCCAGGTCATACCCACGGCGGCACCGACACCGATCCTCGATGAGGCGTGTCAAGACTCCAGGCTCCAACGCGACATCGAACGACACACCGCGACACGATGCGGTTGCGTACTAAATGGGTACTGTCAAACTCTGGGATAACATGAGGTGAAACCTGAGATGTCAATAAGCCCATCCCAGCAGATTGACAAGCTGATCGCCGGCATTCCGGACTGGCGTGCCAAGACGCTCGGCAACCTACGCAGGGTCGTCCACGAGGCCGACCCGGAGATGGTCGAGGAGTGGAAATGGATGGGCACTCCGACTTTCTACCATGACGGTCTTGTCTTGCTCTTCAACCCCCACAAGGACAAGGTCAAGCTGACCTTTTACGAGGGAGCGAGGCTTCCCGACCCGAACAAGCTCTTCAACGCCGGCCTCGAAGGCGGCAAGTGGCGGGCGATCGATTTCCTCGAGGGCGACAAAGTCAACGAGCGCGCCCTCAAGGCCCTCATCCGTGCCGCGGTAGCCCTCAACGCTTCGAAGAAGAAGACGAAGAAGAAGTGACCTCGGGAGAGGAGGACCGTATTCACAACTGGCGAAGTGGGGTCGAGGACGGACTGTAAGCCGGGTGCTGTGTCGGTGAGATCGGCTCTGTCAGCGGACGGTCAGTGGTGGTGGAACGGATCAGAGACGGGGCGGTCGAACCCCTTTGAGTCGAACGCCGACTGCTCGATCACGAAGTCAGCTCGGACGTAGCCCTTGGCTGGAACGCCTTCGTCACGACCGCTTCTCGAAGATCATGCGGGGTCGAGGGCCGCAGCGAGATTCTCAAGGCACTTGAGAAAAACTCGCCCGTGTTCCACCTCGCCTCCGACTTTCTTCAGCTCGTCGAGCTTGGCTGCCAACTGGACAACCAGTTCTTCAGCTTGGCCTTGAAGCCGATGGACGTCACCTTCCCACTTGGACTGGTCTGCCTGAGCGGCCTGACTCATGTCTCGGGTGTTGGTCTTACGCGGTTTCTTGGGCATTTCTCCTCCTCAATTGGGCCGGGCAAGGTCCGTCGCGACAGTACGAGCGGCGGGAGCAGTGCTCCCGCCGCTCTGATTGTGGACGCTGCTAATTCCAAGCGATGTCGGAGGCAGTCGGACACGTATTGTTACTCCCATCTCCGCGAGCCAACTAATGGCCCGCGGAACTGTGGCCCCAGGTCCTCGCGCGACTGAGGAGCAAGACCGCACCAAATCAGGTACGCAGGACTGCGAAGGGCGGACAGTAAGCTCGGCGTACTGGACAAGACCTAGGCAAGCTGCGTACTAAATGCGTACTCAAGAGCCCTCGGCCTCGCGGTCGGGGGCTCTGTTTTGTATTCGAAATGGGGCAAGGTGGGTCGAGGACGGACTGTAAGCCGGGTTCTGTGCCCTTGCGGGCGGTGACCATCTGTCTGGAGCGCCGGTTGCCCGGCACCTCTAGCGACCGATACCCGAGGACTGGGGCGAGCCGCCTTGAACGCCCTCCTATTTGGTCTTGCTCCGGGCGGGGTTTGCCTGGCCGGCCGGTCACCCGGCCGCCGGTGGGCTCTTACCCCACCTTTTCACCCTTACCGAGCAGCTCGTCTCCGGAGACACTCGCCGCCCGGCGGTAATTTTCTGTGGCACTTTCCTTCGGGTCGCCCCGACTGGGTGTTACCCAGCGCCCTGCTCTGTGGAGCCCGGACTTTCCTCCAACCGTATTCAATTAAGGTCGGCGGTCACCCGTCCGCCTCGGCCCAGGGTAAGTCTACCCAGCCGCCTTGGGTTTCTTAACGTGGGCGTCCATCGCCATGTTGGCGAGCGCGTCGGCCCCCTTGTTGCGTTCTCGCTCGACGTGCTTGATCTCGACCTCGGAAAATCCTGCCAGCAGCTCCTTCGCCTTCGTCAGTAGCGACCGCAGGCGCTCCTCCTTGACCTTCCACCGCCCGTTGACCTGCTCCACCACCAGCTTCGAGTCGAGGAAGATCTCCAGCCGGTCGGGTTTCCACTCCGAGACGGCTTTGAGGCCTTCGATCAGGGCTTCGTACTCGGCCTCGTTGTTGGTCGCCTTGCCCAAAAACCTGTGCAGCCCTCGCAGGCGGAGCCCGTTCTCGTCTTCGATCACGACGCCTAGACCCGCCGGCCCTGGGTTGCCTCGCGCCCCCCCGTCTGTATACAGACGAAGGGTCTTCAGTCGCGGACCAGGATGCGGCTGCAGTTCTCGCAATGGACGAGCTCGTCGCCCGCGCGCAGCTTCTGCATTCCGGATGACGTGACAGTGACGTGGCAGGCAGAGCACTGGTTGTTGACGACCTGGGCCACGGCCGGCCGCAGGCGCATGCGTGAGTAGGCGGCCTGTGCCGTGGGCGGCACCTGCTCCCAGATCGCGTCGCGCTCAGACTCGACCTCGGCGAGCTCGGTGGTCCATGTCACAAGCTCCGATCGAATCTCAGGTTCGTCCGATACGGACTGCTTGCGAGCCTGCTCGAGCTGATTCGTGGCTTCGCGAAGTGCCTCGTCGGCAGCATCCGCGTCCTCCATGAGCTTCATCTCTGCATCCTCCTCCTCGGCGATGCGCTCCTTCATGTGCTTCACCTCTTCGGACATCTGCAGCAGTTCGCTCGGGCTGCGGATGCGGCCGCTCATCAGCTCTTTCTCGCGCGTGCGCAGGCGTGTGCGATGCCCCTCTCGCTCGTGGTCCGACTCGTGAAGCCGGGCCGCCGCCGCCTCCTGTGCCGCACGTGCCTCGGCGAGCGTTTCCTCCCGCTCGACGATCTCCGGATCTGATTCGAGCCGCGCGTTGGCCCGTTCAATGTTGTCGCGCAGCCCGCGCTCGCGCTCGACCAGGCGCTGGTGCTCGAGGAGGAGCTGGGCGGGCCTGGTCACTCGAGCACTACCAGCACCTGGCCTTCCTTGACCACGTCCGTCTCCTTGACCCGGATCTCCTTCACCGTGCCCGCGCGCGGGGCGGTGACCTCGATTTCCATCTTCATCGACTCGAGGATGAGGAGGACCGCCTCTTCCGCGACCTGGTCGCCGGGCTTCGAGGTGATCTTCCAGACGCTGCCCACGAGCTCTGCCTTGACCTCAGTCATGCTTCGGCCGCCCCCCCTTCGGGGAGAGGGAGAGTTGCATTCTGGCTTCTGCAATGCTTGCGACTTCTCGGCCCAGGTCGTGTGCCAGACGGCAGGCTTTCTCGACCAGGTCTCCGTTGCTCTTCGCCATCTTTCCTTGCTCCACGTAAAAGTTGTCCTCCAGGCCCACCCGCACGTTGCCCCCCATCGCGATCGCCGCCGCCACCAGCGGCCACTGGTTGAGGCCGATGCCGATCACCTGCCAATGCGATCCCGGCGGCAGCGAATCGACCTGGTCGACCAGGTGCCGCGTCGTGCCCGGGATGCCGCCGAGTACACCCATGATGAGGCTGAACTGGTACGGGGCGTCGAGCACCCCCATGTCGATGAGCGGCCTGGTGTTGCCGATGTGCCCCGCGTCGAAGCATTCCATCTCAGGCCGGACCCCCGCGCTCTTCATGGTCTCGAGGAACATCTGGATGTCGCTGAACGGGTTCGCAAAGACATGGTCGTGATAGAAGGCCTTCTTCTTCTCCGAGTAGATCGCGTAGTTCATCGAGCCCATGTTCAGCGCTGCCATCTCCGGCTTCAGCTCGCGAATATGCGCCACGCGATCCTCGGCCGGAATGCCCACCGCCCCGGTCGAGAAGTTGATGATCACGTCGGTCCGGGAGCGCACCTCGCGGAAGATCTCGGAGAAGGTTTCGACGCTCCAGTCGGGTCCGCCCTGCGGGGTGCGAGCGTGGATATGGACGATCGCCGCGCCCGCGTCCGCCGCGCGCTTCGCCTCCTCCCCGATCTCCCTGGGCGTGTAGGGGATCGCGGGGCACTGGTCGCGGGTCGCAATCACGCCGGTGAGCGCTGCGCTGACGATGACTTTGCCGCGCGCAAGCGCGGGCAGGCTGGGACCTACTGAATTCATCTAGACCGGGATGTTTCCGTGCTTGCGCCAGGGCCGATCGACGACCTTGTCGCCCGCCTGCTCGATCCCGCGGATGATGACGCGGCGGGTCTCGGCAGGGTCGATGACGTCGTCGATCATCGCCCAGCCGGCGGCGAGGTACGGGTTGATCTGCGCGCGGATCGCCTCGATCATCTGCGCGCGCGCGGCCGCCGGGTCCTCCGCGGCTTCGATCTGCTTGTTGAAGATGATGTTGACGGCGCCCTCGGGTCCCATCACCGAGATCTCGGCCAGCGGCCACGCCACCAGCACGTCGGGGCCATAGCCCTTGCCGCACATCACGTAATAGCCGGCGCCGTACGCCTTGCGCATGATTACGGTGACCTTCGGCACCGTCGCCTCGGCCGTCGCGTAGAGCATCTTGGCGCCGTGGCGGATGATGCCGTCCTTCTCCACCTGCGACCCGACGATGAAGCCGGGCACGTCCATCAGGTAGACGAGAGGGAGGTTGAAGGCGTCGCACATGCGGATGAAGCGCGCCGCCTTGTCAGCCGAATCCGAGTCGAGGGTGCCGCCCTTCTGCATCGGCTGGTTCGCCACCACCCCGACAGGATGGCCGCCGGCACGGGCGAGCCCGATCACGATGTTCTTGGCCCACGTGGGCTTGATCTCAAACCAGCTGTCGTGGTCGAACACCGCCTTGATCACGCGTCTCACGTCGTACGCGGAGCGAGGGCTGACCGGGACGATCTTGTCCAGGCCTTCCACCAGCCGGTCGGAGGGATCGGCGGACTCGACGAAGGGCGCCGCCTCAGTGTTGCTCGACGGCAGGTATGACAGGAACCTCCGAACCATCTCGATGCATTCGCGGTCGTCCGCGACCTCGTTGTCGCCCACCCCGGATTCGTAGCAGTGGACCTGCGACCCGCCCATGTCGTGATCCGTCACGTCCTCGCCCGTCGCGGCCTTCACCAGGCGCGCGCCGCCGAGCGACATCGACGAGGTCTCCTTGACCATGGGCACGAAGTCGGCGAGGCCCGGAATGTAGGCCGTGCCCGCGGAACAAGGTCCCAGCATTGCCGCGACCTGCGGGATCACGCCCGACATGACGACCTGGTCCGCGAAGAGGTAGCCCGAGCCCGCGAAGGTCGAGCCCGCGGCCTCCTGGATCCGTGCCCCGGCGGAATCCAGCAGCCAGACGATCGGCTTTCGATAGCGGAGCGCGAGCTCGCGCACCCGCGCGGCTTTGAACTGCTCGCCGACGGCGCCCATGGACCCGGCCATCACCGTGAAGTCGTAGGCGATGACCCACACCTGGCGTCCATCGACCAGGCCGTGGCCGGTGACGACGCCGTCGGCGGGCGTTCCGTCCGGGTCTGACTCGCCTCCACGCACCGGCTGCTGGTGAGCGAGCAGCCCAAGCTCGACGAAGGTATCCTTGTCGAAGAGGAGGTCGAGGCGCTCCCGAACGGTCAGCTTGCCGCGCTGGTGCTGCTTGGCGATCCGCTCCTCGCCACCCATCGCGAGGTTCTTGGCACGCCTGGTCTTCAGGTCTGAGATCCGGGCCGGGTAGTCGTCGCCCATCGGGGGAATTCTAGAAGTGCCTCGGGCACCGAAGGTGTGAAGCGCGCGCGCTGTGGCGCGCGCAATGAGCAATCAATGGACGAGCAGGTCGGTTCGAGCTCCCCACCGTTCGAGGAAGCGGTACATGTTGCGCCGGGACAGGCGCTGGCGCTCCTTCGGATCCGTCGCCTCCCACAGGCGGTGCTCGTGCTTCTCGAGCGGCAGGTTGGGAACGACCATCGCGCGCCCGCCCCGATCCCGAAGCCGAAAGCTGAACTCGATGTCGGCGATGCGGTAGAACTGGAATCTCGGATCGAAGCCCTGCAGGGCCTGCGCGTCCGCGCGCCGGAAGGCCATGCAGTAGCCCTCGATGGCGTCGACCTCCGGCCCCAGGCTCGCGGCGAACTCTTTCGGCGTCCCCTGGCCGCGCAGGCCGTACGGCCCGGCCACCACAACCGATGGATCGGCGAGCGCCCCGACGAGCGGCGAGACAGCGTCCCCGGTCAGGTCCACGCCCGAGTCGAAGAGGATCACCACGTCGCCGGCCGCGGCGTCGATTCCCGCGTTGACCGCCGCCGCGAAGCCCAGGGGAGGCTCGAGCCTGATCGACCGGAGGCGCTCGGCCGCGCGGCTCTCCAGCCAGGCGGCGATTCGGGTATCGCCGGAGTTGTCAACGATCAGCGCCTCGAAGTCGGCCTTGCAGTGCGTGAACACGGAGAGCAGCCAGCGCTCGGCGTCCGGCTTCCAGCCATGCACGACCGTGAGCAGCGTGACCGCGCGCGAGGTCGCAGCCGGCGTCGTGCCGGGCTGCGCCTTCAGCGCCTTGAGCTCGCTTCCTTCCGCGCTGTCGACGACGTCCCACCCGCCCGCGCGCAGCCGTTCGCGCAGAGCGTCGGCCGCTTCGAAGTCCTTGTCCCGCCGGAGCCGCACGCGCTCGACGAGCAGCTCGTGGGCCTCCTGTTGGTCTAGCGCTTTTTGGCCTTCACTGCGGCGGTGAGCGCTGGGACGATCTTGAGCGCGTCGCCAACGACTCCGAGGTCGGCCATCTTCATGATCGGCGCCTCGGCGTCCTTGTTGATCGCGATGATCACCTTCGAAGCCTTCATGCCAACCGTGTGCTGCATAGCCCCAGAGATGCCGACCGCGATGTAGACGCCGGGGCGCACCGACTTCCCGGTCTGCCCCACCTGCATCGAGTACGGCACCCAGCCGGCGTCGACCACGGCTCGGCTCGCGCCGACGGCACCGCCCAGGGCGCCCGCGAGGTCCTCGAGCAGAGGGAAGTTGTCGGGACCGCCCATGCCGCGCCCGCCGCTGATGACGACCCTTGCGTCCTCGAGCTTCACCTTCTCGGAGGCTTCGACGACGCGCTCGACGATGTGTGAGCGCTTGGAGCCGGCGTCGATGGAAACGGCGAGGTCTTTGACCTCCGCAGTTCCGCCGACCTCCGAAGCTTCGAAGGACTTGGGACGGACGAGCACGATCGCGGGCTTCTTGTTCGCCTTCATCGAGGCGATCTTCGCGCCGCCGAAGTAAGGCACCTTGGCAACAAATCCGCCGTCCTTCGCGACGATGTCGGCGGCGTTCGAAATCAGTCCGACGTCGAGCCGCGCGGCGAGCCGGCCCGCCACGTCGCGCGAGTCTGACGTGAAGCCGAACAGGATCAGGTCGGGTGTGCCCTGCTTGTAGAGCGCGGCAAGAGCGTCCGTCGCGGGTTCGGCGAGGTAGTCGTCGAAGGCCTTGTCCTCGTTGACGTGAACGACCTTCGCGCCGTGCTTGCCGAGCGTCGCGGCTGCCGCCTTCGCGCCGGTGCCCAGCGCGATCGCCTCTACCTCACCCAGCTCACGCGCCTTCGCCAGCAGCTCGAGCACGGTCGGCGCAACCACGCCCTGGCTCAGCTCCGCATACACCCAGATCTTTCCCAACGGTTAGACGACCTTCGCCTCCGTGAGCACCTGGAGAATGCGGTCGATCGCGGTCCCGTCGAACTCGATCACGACACCGGCCTTGCGCGTCTCGGCGTCGGTGAGCCCCTCGATCGTCTCGGCGGTCTCACCGCGTTCTATGCCCAGGTCGCCAAGACCGACCAGCTTGATCTCCTTGGAGCGCGCGGCCATGATGCCCTTCAGCGAGGCGTAGCGAGGCTCGGCGATGGCGGCGGTCACGGTGATGAGAGCCGGCGTCGAAGCCTCGAGGACCTCGTATCCGTCGGCCGTCTGGCGGTGGACCTTGAGATTCGAGCCGTCGACCTCCACCTTCTTCGCCACGGTCAGCTGGGGCAGGCCCAGCAGCTCCGCGAGCATCGGCGGCACCATGCCGGTGCTGCCGTCGTAGGACTCGGTCCCGCAGATCACGAGGTCGGGGCTCTCGGCCTTGATCGCTGCCGCGAGAGCGCGCGCCGTGAGCAGGGCGTCGGCCCCGGCCAGCTGAGGGTCCGTGATCAGGATGCCGCGGTCGGCCCCCATCGAAAGGCCCTTGCGGATGGCGTCCTTGGCGCGCTCAGGACCCATCGAGACGAGGACGACCTCGCCACCATGCGCCTCCTTGAGCTGCAACGCCTCCTCGACTCCACACTCGTCGCCGGGGTCGAGAACGACCTCCTTCTCGCGTGAAAGGCTGTTGTCCGCCTCCAGGGTGAGCGTGGAATTGGGATCCGGGACCTGTTTGACCGTGACGACGATTTTCAAAGCGCTAGTCCATTATCGCTGCGCCGCAAATTCGGCATAGAACAACTCGAGGTCTTGAGGCGTGTTGAGGCTCCTGAAAAGCTGTGGGTCCAGGTCTTCGAGCCACGTGACGTCCAACTCGGCCGACAGGTCGCTCGCCTTCAAACGGCCCGTGTTGACCGCCCCGGTGACGAACGGCAGCGCCGAGCGCCGGTAGGCCCCGCAAACCGGCTCGGGACGGCCATCGATCCGTGGGATCGCGGCATCACACCGGCGCGC
>DATBZR010000149.1:0-5321 GCA_036513095.1 Candidatus Dormiibacterota bacterium
TCGACACTATCGCGGAGTTCGTGCTTCGACCGTAATGTCGGAGCGCCGGTCGGAATCCAAGAGTCTGCTCCCCCAATCTTCGCGCGGCGCGCATCCGGCCAACCGCAAGCTAACCTTTGCTCAAAGACCTGCTTTGTGGGATGCCGGCTCGGCTGAAATGAGGCAGGTGGTGCAGAACGTCTGCTCTGCGGCTGTCCATTCAAACTAATGACCATCGGCTCTGGGTCGACATGAGCGCGCAGGCTCTCGAATTCATCGTCCCTACAGCTGTCGCGAACCCTTGGCAGGCTCGATCCGCTCCAAACGCCCGATCGAGATGCTCACCGTCTCGTCAGCCAGCATGGCGCTCCTCTCTTCCTGCGCTCGGACAACGGCCCGGAGTTCGTCAGCCTGGCAGTCCTCGAGTGGCTCGCCCATGCCGGCATCGGCACTGCCTTGATCGATCCCGGCGAGCCCTGGCAGAACGCCAACGACGAGAGCTTCAACGGCAAGCTCCGCGACGAGTGCCTGAGCGTCGAATGGTTCCGCTTGCTTGCGACCGAACGTCCTGACTCCTAACGCCTGAATTAAGCCGAGCCGCGAAGCGGCCTCGGCTTGAATAAATTGTTAGACCACAGCCTAAGCATTCTCGACCCGCTCCTGCAAACGCTGCTGCAAATAGACTTTTGCACGCATGTTTTCCTTCATGATTGGGCCCGTTGGCGCTTTCTCGAGTTGTGCGTTGAACAACCCTCCGCTGGTCTCCATTTCCCAAAGTCTTGCATAATACAGTTTGTCCTCAGCTAAATGTGCGACAACCACCAATGCCGTCAGTAACGGATGGTTATTCGTTACGTTACTCCCCCGCGTCTTGCCATGCTCAAGCTCAACGGCTAGCGCGTACTGAAACTCCCACAGGTGCCCAAGCGTCCTGGCGCGCTTGTATCGTTTTCCCTTTGGAAGAAAATCGGAAATGATGTCCGGCTGTGGCTTGCCCATTTTCGGTTCTAACAACTGCGTATCGATTGCGTGACGTAGTTGGGCTAAGACCGCCTTGGCTTCTCGTTCCGGAACGACATTTGGTCCTAGCGGTGACTTTGGAGCGATCTTGTCGAGTACTAGCATTGACCAGTTTCGGTTCGTCGCAAATCCCAGCGAACGACAGTAGCCACCGACTGATGGACGACCTAAGAAATTGAAGTCAACGGTCTTGCCTAGGTTAAATACCGACAATTCATGAATGATGACCTCAGTTAGTTTTGAGGAAGGTGCACCTTTTTCTAGCAACTCCGCGAACGATCGCTCTTTCATCAAAGGTTCCTGGAAGGTAGTGCGTGGTCTAACGAATGGAGGTAGTTCCCCGCCCAGAGCTAGCCGCATAGCGGTAACCGGCAACTGAGTGCCACGATGGAAGTGTAGAGCTTTCCCCCAAAAAATCAACAGCCCGATGAGGGTGGAAACTGCTCCCGAGGGACCTCTACTGGAGGCAATTGCGATCACCGCGGGGATCGATGAGGAGCTTCTTAACGTAGCTTAGATACTGCGCTACCTCGCGAAGGAAATATGCCGCCTTGAATCCTTTGGCCGTGTCTTCTAGGCCCTCTTTGATGCTTTCCAATAGCTCGGGACGGCAACCGAGCCGACTCCCCCAGTTCAACAATCAAGAGATCCAGGTCGCTTCCACCCTTGGCCGCTCAGGCTCGGCCGAAACCGGCCGTTTGAGGCATTAATTCGCCTCCGGCGAGAGTCCAGGCTTGCTCGAGGTCCCTCGGCCGGACGAGCTGGCCAGCCTGACCCTGGACGGCCTGGAAGCCGCGCTGAAGGGCATCGCCGCGGGAGACATTCCGGGCGGCTACACGATCGCTGCGGCTGCGGCCTCACTCGGCTATCTGCTGGCCGGGTGCACCGAGCAGTAAGCGTGGCGTCGAGGCCCTATTGACGATCAGAGCTTGATCTCGGAGAGCCAGCTGTTGATGTGAGCGATGTCGAAGGCGTGGGGATCCCAGTCCCGGCCGATCCATTCCTTCATGTCTGCATGCTCGGGATGGGTCGGGTCGGACATGGCTTGAACGAAGTCGGCATAGCCAGGCACGCCACCGCAGTCGTCGGGCGGTGCGGCGTTGGCCCCAGCGATGCATACCGGCAACTTCATGTCGGCCGGCGCCAGCACCTTCTCGATCTTGATGCGGTGCTCCCAGTAGTCGCCGAAGTCGTAGACGTAGTCGATCGTGCCCGCGGCTGTTGCGGCCTTGGTCAGGCGGGTTGCCTCGCTGTGCATTGAGCCGGGCGTGTCGTAGTCGGGGTCGGAGCTGCCGTAGCGCTCACCGGCTGCGGTGAACTCGTGCATATGTCCTCCGCCCCACTGGAAGGCAGCCTGGATGACGCCATGCAGCCGCTGCAGCGTGATGGTCTCAGGCACCAGCACGCGGCGCCAGATCTTGGGCTTGAGGTGCCTGAGCTCGATGTGCAGTTGCAGCGTTGGCGCCGGCGTCTTGATGCGCTGGACCTTGCTCGCCATGGTCAGGCCGCCTGTCGTTGTTCTGCTGCGCCGCGGCCGATGTTCCAGGGCAGCAGCTCGCCGATGCGGTTGATCGGATGCTCGGCGATGCGGCCGAGCACCTCGCGCAGATAGGCCTCGGGGTCCAGGCCGTTGAGCTTGGCCGTCTCCACCAGGCTGTAGATCGCCGCCGCGCGCTCACCGCCGGCGTCCGAGCCCATGAAGAGGTAGTTGTTCCTGCCGAGGGCTACACCCCGCAGCGCACGTTCGGCGGCGTTGTTGTCGATCTCGATGCGGCCGTCATCACGGTAGCGTGTCAGTGATCCCCAGCGAGTGAGCGTGTAGCCGATCGCCTTGGCCAGCTCCGACTTCGCCGATACCTTGCCCACCATGCTCGTGAGCCAGGCGCGCAGATCATCCAGCAGCGGCCCGGCTCGAGCCTGACGATGCTGGCGCCGCACATCGGGCGGCTGTCCTCGGACCTCGGCCTCGACGGCGTACAGCGCGGCGATGCGCCGCAGGGCTTGCGCGGCCAGCGAGTCCGCGGCCCGTCCGGTGCTCAGGTACAGATCCCACCAGGGCCTTCGGGCGTGGGCCCAGCACGCCGCCTCGACCACGCGGCCGCTGTCGTAGAGCTTGCCCCAGCCGCCGTAGGCATCGGCCTGCAGGATGCCGCTGTAGGTCTCGAGGTGGTCTTGCGGATGCTCGCCCTTCCTGTCGGGCGAGTATTGGAACCACACGGCCGGTGCATCCTTGCTGCCCGCGGGGCGGTCGTCTCGGACGTAGACCCAGAGCCGCCCGGTCTTGGTCTTGCCGCGGCCCGGGTCGAGCACCGGTACCGGCGTGTCGTCGGCGTGTACCTTGCTGCCGGCCAGCGCGTAGCGGCCGAGTGCTGCCACCAGCGGGTCGAGCAATTGATCGCCCTGGTCGACCCAGCCGGCCATCGTGGAGCGGTCAATCTGCACGCCGTCACGGCCGTAGATGCGGCTCTGTCGGTACAGAGGAATATGGTCGCAATACTTCGACACCATCACATGCGCAATCAAGCCAGGGCCGGCGATGCCGCGCGCGATCGGTCGACTGGGGGCTTGGGCCTGGAAGATCGTCTGGCAGGCCACGCAGGCCAGCTTGGGGCGCACATGGCGGATGACCTTGAAGTGCGCCGGCACGTACTCGAGCTGCTCCGAGACGTCGGCGCCGATCTGGCGAAGCCGTCCGCCACAGGCGCTGCAACCACAGGGCTGGCCAGCGCTGTCGCGATGAGCCGTCGTGGTCTCGGGACGATGAACATGCGGCTCTCGCGGCAGGTGCGCAGGCAGGCTGCGGTCGATGTCGGGCGCGTTGGCGGCGACAACCTTGGCAGGTGCCTGCGCTGCCGGTGGCTCATACAGTGGTCCACCCTCCAGAAGGGCGATCTGAGCGTCACCCAACTGCTCGCTGGAGCTGCCGAACTGGGCTCGCGTGCGGCGCAGGAGCTGCATCTTGAGCTTGTCGATCACCAGCTTGAGCAGCACCACCTCTGCGTCACGCACCTCGATGACACGCAGCAGGGCATCGACGGTGTGGGGTGGCTTGGAAGGGGTCTGCACAGAGATCTACTGTGCCAAGCCAGAACGATGCTCGCTATCGGGACTGCACCGGAGGCAACATCAAACAGTGGTTCAGGCGGCCAGTTCGGGCCGGTGTGTGCGCACCGGCATGCGCCAGTCAATGCCTTCGAGCAGCATCGACAACTGTGCAGCTGTCAGCGACACGCTGCCCGATGTCGCCTGCGGCCACACGAAGCGGCCGCGCTCCAATCTCTTGGCAAGAAGCAGCAGGCCTTGACCGTCGAACCACAGCACCTTGAGGATGTCGCCGCGCCGGCCGCGGAAGATGAAGACGTGGCCGCAGAACGGGTTCTCGGCGAGCGCCGTCTGCACAAGCGCGGCCAGGCCGTCGAAGCCCTTCCTCATGTCGGTGTGACCGGCGACGATCCACACGCGGGTGCCACAAGGAAGACCGATCATGCGAACTCACGCAGTGTCTGCAGCACGCAGCGCACGCTGGCCTCGTCGATCGCACCGCGCAGTCGAACGCGAGCAGAGCCGATGTCGATCTCGATGACCCCGCTCGGCGTGCGTGGTTGCCATGCCTTCGGCACGCTCACCGCGGCGCTCGCCTGGACGGTCACGGGCAACAGCGTCGGCGTCGGCGTCGGCGTCGGAGTTGCTGGAGCACTCGAGTCACGCCCTCGCAAATAAAGGCGTCGCCAGTTGAACAGGAGATTGGCGTTGATGCCGTGCTCCTGCGCGATGGCCGCCACCGACGCGCCAGCTCGCAGGCTGCGTTCAACGAGCTCCTGCTTCAGCGCCTCACCGTGCTTGCGCCGCCTGTCCTTGCTCGTGATGACTCGCTTGTCCATGATGTGCACCTACGGCTACGTGCACACATCGACTCGCGTGCACGCTACGCGATCGTGCCCATCCCAATATTGCCAAGCAAGAGGGCCTCGAGGCCACGCTTACTCTATGCCTGCCACCCGCGCCAGAGCTGTGGCGAAGTCGATGCGCTCGTCGACGATCACATCCGGCGCGTCAGGGAACGGATCGAGTCACTGAATTCGTTGGAGCGACTACTGGTATCGCTGCGGAGTGCGTGCAGCGGTGAAAGTGGCGGCAGGACGTGTGGAATCCTTGCGTCGTTCACGAATACGTTGGCCGGGCCCGGCCGAGCGTCACCGCAGTCAGAGCGAGATTTGCGCTAGTTGGCCTGTCACGCCTTCGGCGAAGGCTTCTTCCGGCGTCGCGCTCAGCAGATGCGCGGCAACTGCTCTCCGACCAGCGTGTCAACGATGCGCTTCCCG
>DATBZR010000150.1:0-10008 GCA_036513095.1 Candidatus Dormiibacterota bacterium
CTGCCCGACGAGTGGTTCCACGACGCACCCGGACCCGCCTTCGGACGCATCCCGGTGCGGGTGGAGGATGCAGACCTCACGCGCCAGCATCGAGCCGAGCCCCTTGGCGAACGGATCGTCATCACAGGGCGTGTCCTCGACAGCGACGGGCAGCCCGTGCGCAACACTCTCGTCGAGGTGTGGCAGGCCAACGCCGCGGGGCGCTACCTGGATCCGATCGACGACCACGACGCACCACTCGACCCCAACTTCACCGGCGCGGGACGGTGCCTGACCGACGATCACGGTCTTTATCGATTCGTCACCGTGAAACCGGGCGCATATCCATGGCGAAATCATCTGAACGCATGGCGTCCCGCGCACGTGCACTTCTCGCTCTTCGGTCCATCGCTCTCGAGCCGGGTCGTCACGCAGATGTACTTTCCAGGCGATCCGCTGATTCCGCTCGACCCGATCCTCAGCTCGATCGCGGACCCGCGTGGACGCGAGCTGCTCATCGCGCGTCTGGACCTCGACACCACAGTCCCGGAGTGGGCCCTGGGCTATCGCTGGGACATCGTGCTGCGCGGCCGGCGGGCGACGCCGGCCGAGACATGAATTCACCCACGCCGTCGCAGACCGTCGGGCCATTTTTCGGTTTTGCTCTGCCTTTCGAAAATGACGCGAACGCGATCGAGAAGGTCACCCGTGCACCCGCCGGCGAATCTCGTGACGCGATCAGGATCGAGGGCCAGGTGCTCGACGGCGCCGGCGAGGCTGTACCCGATGCGCTCGTCGAGGCGTTCCGGGGGGAGCAGTTCGCGCGCTGCCGCACCGACGGTGAAGGCGCGTTTCACTTCACCCTGCACAGGCCGGTCGCGAGCGACGGCGCACCATGTTTCGAGATCACGGTTTTCGCGCGCGGGCTGTTGCGGCATCTTCACACGCGCATGTACTTTTCTGACGAAGAGAGTGCGAATCGTGCGGACCGCGTTCTGCAGCTGGTCGACGAGTCGCGACGTCACACGCTCGTCGCCCGCCAGGAGGGGGACATCCTGCATTTCGATGTCCGCCTACAGGGGGAGGGCGAGACGGTGTTTTTCGCTCCGTGAAATGCGCGCAAGCGGCGATGCGGTGTGACCTACTGATTGCGGGAGGAATCTGTCTTGAGTGATAAGAAGCAGAGCGGCATGGAGGTTCGTCGTGCGGTGTTGGGCGACGCTCACGTCGATCGCGCGGAGGCCTCTCGCACGCCTCTGACCGATGAGTTCCAGGACCTCATCACGCGCTACGTATGGGGTGAGATCTGGACGCGACCGGGTCTCGACCGGCGAACTCGCAGCTGCATCACTGTCGCGATGCTCGTCGCTCTCAATCGCCATGAGGAGCTGGCCCTTCACATGCGGGCGGCTATTACGAACGGGGTTACCGTAGACGAGTTGAAAGAGATTCTGCTGCAAACGGCGGTCTACTGCGGGGTGCCGGCTGCCAATGCCGCATTCGGGGTGGCGGCAAAAGTCCTCGCGGAGGCATGACGAAGTGTCGGAACCGTTGAGGCCGTGGCGAGCCGAGGTTGTAGGCAGCCTCCTGCGACCACCTGACCTGGTCAGCGCTCGTAAGCGGTTGGAGTCCGGCGAGCTGGCACAAGCAGAGTTCAAAGCGATCGAGGATGCGGCGGTTCGTTCCGCGATCGACCTTCAAGAAAAGGCCGGTATCGACGTCGTAACGGATGGCGAGCTGCGCCGATACGCCTTTTATGGCCACCTCATCGATGCCTTCGAAGGATTCGACCGCGAGGGCGGTTGGGCCATTCCCTTCCGTGACGAGCAGGGCGAGCAGCTGATCCTCAAGCGCCCCGTCGTCGTCAACCGGCTGCGCTGGAAGCGAAGCATGTGTGGCGAGGAGTGGACGTTTCTGCGATCGGTGGGTTTACGGCCTGGCAAGGTGACGATGCTGAGCGCCCAGCAGGCGGCCGCCTACTACGACCCGGAAAGGTCGAAGGGCGCCTACCCGACGCGCGACGACTACCTGGCCGACATAGTCGACCTCTCTCGACGTGAGGTGGACGAGCTGGTTCGTCTCGGTTGCACATACATCCAGATCGACGGGCCGCAGTATGGAGCGCTCCTCGACCCCACCATGCGAGAGGGCTACCGGCAACGCGGAAGCGACCCTGAGGAGCTGATCGACCGCTGTATCGAGCTCGACAATGCGATCATCCAGGGCCATCCGGGTGTCACCTTTGCGCTCCACGTCTGCCGAGGCAACAACCAGAGCAAGTTCTATGCCGAAGGCGACTACGAACCGATCTCGCGCATCTTCGAGAAGACCCTCTTCAATCGGTTCCTGCTCGAGTACGACGACAGACGCTCGGGAGGCTTCGAGCCGCTGGTGCACCTGCCTGAAGACCGAGTCGCCGTCCTTGGCCTCGTGACGACCAAGAAGCCGGAGCTCGAAACCGAGACGGAGCTGAAGGCCAGGATCGATGAGGCCGCTCGCTACGTGCCGCTCGAGCGACTGGCGCTCAGCCCTCAGTGCGGGTTCGCTTCGACGATGGAGGGCAACCGGATCAGTCACGACGTACAGAAACGCAAGCTCGAGCTTGTAGGTCGGGTTGCACGGTCGGTCTGGGGTCGTAACAACCAGTGAGCTTGACTCGGCTGGGTGGCATCAAACCAGGCCGGTTAGGTCTTTTTTCCGGGGCGCTCGCAGCCCAGCCCGCCGCAGTCCAGCGCGACGTAGCCGCGGAGATCGAGCAGCTCGGTTATGGCACTTTGTGGTACGGGGAGTCGGTGGCTCGAGAGGCCTTTGCGCAAGCCTCGATCTTCCTGAGCGCAACCTCCGCGCTGGTGATCGCCAGCGGAATCGCCAACATCTGGGCGCGCGACGCCATGGCCATGGCGTCCGGTGGACGCGCCCTGGCCGAGGCGTGGCCCAATCGATTCATCCTGGGCCTGGGGGTCAGCCATGCCCCCTCGGTAGCCACCCGCGGGCACGATTATGCAAAGCCCGTCTCCACCATGCGGGACTACCTGGACCAGATGGGGCAGGCGCCCTGGCGTGGACCCGAAGCCCAGCTGCCGCCGCTGGTGCTCGCCGCGCTAGGCCCGCGAATGGTCGCCCTTGCCGCGGAGCGAACCGCCGGTGCGTACCCCTACTTCACGACGGCCGATCACATCCGACTGGTCCGGCAGCAGCTCGGTCCAGAACCCTTCCTCGCCGCTGATCTTCCGGTCGTGCTGGCCGGAGGAAGGTCGGAGGCGCGGTCGATAGGGGATGTGCACACCAACGTCTACCTCCGCCTCGAGAACTATCGGAACAACCTGCTCCGGCTGGGCTGGAGGCCCGAGCAGCTCGAGCCGCCTGGGTCGGACGAGCTGTTCGATGCAGTCGTGGCCTGGGGTGATGTCGCGACGGTTCGCGCCCGGGTCGACGCTCTGTTCGGAGCCGGCGCGGACCAGGTTGTCCTCAACCTCATCACCCGAGACAGATCGGTCCCGTATCTATCCGAGCTGAGAACCCTGGCCGCGCTGCTCTAATCCCAGTGCGCCAGCCCTTCGCGCATGCCCTGCGCGCCGGCGCGATAGCGATCTCGGCCCAACGCCAGCGCGGTGGCAACCACCAGCAGCACCAGCGCCACCGCGGCGAAGGCCGGCATCGTGAGCCGGCAGAGGTATCTCAGTCAGCACTTTTCGGTCTCAAAAACGGTCTCAAGCTCACCAGCTCCGCCACGTTCATCTAGGGTCGAGCCTGTTGAGATCGGAAAGAGCCCCCTGGTCGTCAGCGGCCCTGACAGTCGCGGCCATCATCCTGCTCGCGGCGTGCGGAGGCCCGCAGGTAGCACGTGCCACGCCTTCGGCCGGTCTCCAATCGCCGAGTCCGAGCGCGAGTCCGGTTGCGGTCTCGCCGTCGCCCTCCCCGCAGCCCGCCCAGCGCCTGGAAGCGTCGCTTCCGGTGGCGCTCGAGGAATCGAGTGCCGCCGCGGCCGGCGGAAAGCTCTACGTGATCGGCGGGTTTGACGCGGCCGGCAACAGCCTGAGGACGGTGTGGGTCTTCGACGGAAACACGTGGACCGCCGGTCCGCGACTGCCGCTCGGGCTGGACCATACGTCGGCAGCCACCCTCGACGACCACGTTTACGTCGCCGGCGGTCACAGCTTCGGCCGCGACAGCGCACGGTTCTTCCGGCTCGACGGTTCGTCCTGGACCGAGCTAGCTCCGATGCGACATCCACGCGGCGGCCACACCCTGCTCGCGGCGGCGGGCCGCCTGTATGTAATCGGGGGCAACAACACCGCAACAAACGTCGCGCCGGCCGAGGTCTACGACCCGACGACGGGCGGCTGGTCAGACCTTCCCGCCCTGCCGTCTCCGCGCAACCACGTCGCCGGGTTCGTGTTCGGCTTCAGCGTCTGCGCCGCCGGAGGTCGCTCGCCCGCCACCACACGCGTCGATTGCTTTGACACCGCGAGCTCTTCCTGGGTTCGGTTTCCGGACCTGCCCCAGGCCACGAGCGGCGCCGGAGCAACCGCGCTGGAAGACGGCAGGGCGGTGATCGTGGGCGGCCAGGATGCGGGGGAGACGAGGATCAACGACCAGTTCGCCGAGCTGCCCGACCCGACCGGCTGGAATCCGCTTGGAGCAATGCTCGTGCCGAGGCACGGATTCGAGCTCGCACTCTTCGAAGGACGTGCCTGGGCGTGCGGTGGAGGCTCGCTGCCGGGCCTTCACCCGGTCGCGACGTGCACGTCGGTGGTCTGACCTAACGCGAGCATTCCGGCAGGCAGGCCTGTCAACTGGAAAGCGCGGTTTGCATCTCCCATTTCCACGGAGGTTCGGCGCCGGCGCGCTTGCATGTCAGCGCTCCGGCCAAGCAGGCAAACGCAAGCGCCGCTTCGAGCTCTTCTCTCTCGAGCGAGAGATTTGGGCGCAGCGCATGGTGGTCGTGCAGCCAGGCCAGCAGCGCGGCGCCGAACGCGTCACCTGCCCCGATGGTGTCGACGACCTTGACCTGCGGGGCCTTCACGTGAATGCGCTCGCTCCGGTGGGCGCCGAACGCGCCCCTGGCGCCGAGAGTTACGACCACCAGGCGCACCCCCTCGCCGAGCATTTGAGCGGCTGCCACCTCATGGTCGACCCCTGGATAGATCCACGCCAGGTCGGCTTCGCTGGCCTTGACGATGGTGCTTTGTGAGATCGCGCCCTGAAGGCGCATGCGGTACTCGGCGTCAGGGATGAGTCCGACTCGGATGTTGGGATCGAGCATCACCAATCGACGGCCGTGCTCGCGGTTGACGAGCTCTGCGAGCGTGGATGCCATCGGCTCGAGCACCAGCCCCAACGTCCCGAGGTGAAGGGCTTCCACGTCTGGACCGAACTGCTCGGGGATCATGTCGCGAGTCAGGTTGGGAGCGGACGTTCCCTCGACGAGAAACTTGTATTCGGCGAATCCCTCGTCGTCGACATCCGCGATGGCTGTTGTCGTCGGCTCGCGTCCAATGCTGGCCAGCTCGAGACTCGCGCCGTCGGAGACAAGCAGGCCGGCCATCTGACGTCCGAACACGTCCTGGGAAAGACGTCCGAGAAACCCCGTCGGCACCCCGAGCCGGGCCAGCGCGCGCGCCGTGTTGAACGGTCCTCCGCCGGGCGCCGCGCGTTGAGTCCCATCTCCATTGTGGATCCGGTCGATCAACGCCTCGCCGCAAACGACGATCACGGAGCGACCTCGCCCGAGCCACGTTCTGAAGCCATGATCACGAATCGATTTTCGCTCGACGCGGCCGGATTCTGCGCCGTTAACTCAGGCGCTGGCCGGCCGACTTGACGATTCGGCCCTTTGGCCGCTAAATGGCGACCAAGGGCCGGCGCCGTCCGGCCCATAAACAAGGGAGGCGCATCTTGCGCAAATTCATCCTTTCGGCCGTCTTGACGATCGCCGCAGTGCTGCTTACTGTGGTGCCGGCCCTGGCAGACAACATCGGGCCAGGCATCTAACCAAGAGGGTCGCCCGCGTGACTTTACACGTAGTGTTAACACTCCAGGCGTGATATAAACGCCGGTATCAGCAATCGCCACAACAAGCCACGCGGGCGCCTTCCCGGCGTCGAAGTAGAACCGGCTCTCGTCAGGAAGGCGCGACTTGCCGCCGGGCTGAGCATGTCCCAGTTGGCGGGCTCCGACTTTACGCGACAAACCATCTTCCTCATCGAGGCCGGCAAGGCCCGACCGTCGATGCGGACGCTCGAGATCATCGCTAACCGCACGGCGATGCCGGTCCAGCACTTTCTAAGGCCGCCTGGCGGAGGCCAGGCACCGGCTGATCGCGGGCCGGGCGACGCTCGAGTCGAGGAACTCCAGGCGCTCTGTCTTCAACACCAATTCGACGAAGCAATCGCGTTGGGCCTCCCCCTGCTTGACCAGCCAATGGCGCCCAAGGTCGAGGCGCATGTCAGGTATTACGTGGGCCAGGCGCTCGTGCGCTCATCGCGGCCTGACGAGGGCCTCGAGCATCTGCGCCGGGCGCAGGTCATGCTCGAACGGGAGCCGGATCCGTGGCTCGTCGTCGAGTGCGCCGACTGGGAGGCCAGCGCCCTCTACCTGAAGGAGGACCCCAGAGCCCTCTCCGTGGCCGAAAACGCGCTCAAGCTGTGCCGCGCCACGGAGCTTCGCCTCCCGGGAACCGAGGCCAGGATTCTCGAGCACATCGCCACGATTCACGTCAAGAACCATTCATATGACCGGGCCATCGCCTTCTACGAGGAGGCGCTTCAGGCGGCCGGCTCGATGCGTGACCTACCGCGCCTGGCGAGGACCTACCACGGTTTGAGCATCGCCTACCAGGAGCGAGGCGACATCGTGCGGGCCATCGAGTACACCCACAAGTCGCTCGCGCTTTATGCCCTCGAGCACGACACAGAGTTGCAGGCCATCGGCCAGAACGAGCTCGGCATGCTGCTGATGCGACAGGGCCAGATGGAGCGCGCAGAGGAGGCATTTCGAGCTGCCCTGGGGCAGATGGGAGAAGCCGGCACCGAAAAAATGAAGAGCCACGTCCTGCTGAGCATGGGTGAGCTTCGGCTGAGAACCGGGCGCGCCGCTGAGGGCTTGCAAGTCGTGAAAGAGGCCATCGATCTCGCCAAGCGACACGACGAGCGCCTGGCCGTGGCCAGTGGACACGTTTTGCTCGGCCAGCTGCACGAGCATCTCGACAACCACGAGCTGGCCGACAAAGAGCTCCGCCTTGCCATCCGGACGCTGGGCGCTGAAGGCCGGACAGAACTGCTCGCCGAGACTCACGCCGCCTACGCGGAGATGCTTGACGCGCGGGGTGACGGGCGGACGGCCGGCCGGCATTGGAAGCTGGCGGCCAAGCTGGCGTTGCAAAGGCAACCCGCCGCGGCCGCTGCAGCCAGGGCCGTCTAGCGAATCCTTCGATCGGACCCGCGTCTCACGGCGCAGGATTACCCGATGAGCGGTCCGGTTTACGCCCTCAACCTGTTTGACGTCTCGGACCGGCAGGAGTACCTCGCCTATTCCCGTCGTTCGGCCGCCGAGGTGGAACGGCACGGTGGCCGTGTGGTTGCGCTCGGCCGCTATCGCGAGAGCCTGCTTGGGGATGTCGTTCCACGCCAGGTATTGATCCTCGTCGAGTGGAGCTCCCGCGACGCGTTCGAGAGCTATCTCACCGATCCGGCACTGGCCGACCTTCACCCACATCGCGAGCGTGGAGCCGGGCGCTACGTCTGGCAGCTTTTCGACCGTCTGACCGATCTCAAGTCGCTGCTGAAGGACACGTAGGCGCGCGGACCAGGTTCGCGTGGGCGTCCATATTTCGGCCAGCGCCCTAGACTGCGATCGTGAACAGCCTGGGCGACTCGTTCAGCTTCCCCTTTCGCGACCCCCGATGGGTGGAAAAGGTCCTGGTCCAGGGTCTCATCCTGATCATTCCGATCGTCGGCCTGATCGCAGCGGCGGGCTGGATGCTGATGACGTACGACAACCTTCGCGCCGGCCGGCAGGAGCTGGCACCAGCCGGGTTCCACCTCAGCCGCGGCATCGGTCTGTTCGGCGCGTGGTTGATCTACTCGTTCGTTCTGTCCCTCCCAGGCGATGTGTTGAGCGGCCTGGGCAGTGGGATGAACGCCAACCACCCGCTCACAGGTACCCCAGTCTCGGCGCTAGGTTCGCTGCTTGGCTTCGCCGCCCAGGTACTCCTCTACTTCCTCCTGCCGTCCATCATCGTGATGACGTACCACCGTGGCTTCTCGGGAGGCATGGACGTCGACGGGGTGTGGCGATTGGCGACGAGCAATCTGAACAACAGCGTGATGGCGGGATTGATCATGTTCGTCGCCGGCATCGTCGCCGTAGCTGGAATCATCGCGTGCTGCGTGGGCGTGTTCTTCACAGGCGCGTACGCCGCGATGGTGATGACCGGGGCCGCATCTTGGTTCGAACGCCAGCAGGCTCTGGCTGCAGGACCTCAGCCACCCTCCTAGCGTCGCCTGCACTCGAACCGGCGAACCTTCTGGCCGCGATACGCGGCTCCCTCGGTTACCGGACCTGAGTCGCTGCGACCTGCTTCATGCGAAGGGCAAGGTTCTCGCCCTGGCCGATCGCTCCAAGTCCGATGAGGAGGTGGAGGACCTGGATGGTCCAGTGCCAATCGCCTGTGAGCAGGCCCTGCTGCGTCAACCCGAGGATTGGCGCCAGGAGACCCCACGCGACCGCCACGACGACCCATGTCATGGTCACACCGGCTCGCGCCGCCAGGTATGACAAGACCCACAGAGAAAGAACGAGCACGAACCCGAGGAGCTCGTGCACCGGGATGACCTGGTCGGCGTGTCCCGTCCAGATGATGATGCCGAGGAGGATGAGCAGCACGCCGGACACGCGAATGGTCATGAGGGAGACGGTGGCGGCTGTCTTCACGGAATGACCTTGACATAAACAGCCCGGCAGGTTCGGCGCGGGTGGACGACCTCCGCTGCAATGGTTTCGAACGCGGCGTGATAAGCCGATTCGCCGCCGAGATCTTCCCGCGCCTCGGGTTGCGAGCGGACAAGAAGCCGTGATCAATCGCTATTTCCCGGAGTACGTCCGCCCCTTCGGGCGCCGATAGACTCGACAGGTGGGGAACTCGGGCGATTTGCCGGCCGGCCTTCGAGATGTTCGCGCCCTGACATTTGACGTCTTCGGGACCACCGTGGACTGGCGCACGGGCGTGGCGGAGGAGGGCAGGCGGCTGGGCGCTCTGAGCGGGGTGGAGGGCGATTGGGAGCGGCTGGCCGGCGCGTGGCGCGCGCTTTACATGCCGTCGATGGACAGGGTGCGGCGAGGTGAGCTGCCATGGACGAACTTCGATCGGCTTCACCGAGCTTCCCTGGAGGAGGTGCTGCGTGAGGTTGGCGCCGAAGGTTTCGACACGGCTGCTCGCGACGAGCTGACGCTCGCCTGGGAGCGCTTGCCCGCATGGCCCGACGCGGCACCGGGCCTCGGCCGTCTCGCCGGCCGCTTCACCGTGGCGACGCTCTCCAACGGGAATCGGTCTCAGCAGACCGCTCTGGTCCGCTTCGCGAAACTACCCTTTCATCGCCTGCTGTCGGCGGAGGACTTCCGCCACTACAAGCCCGATCCCGAGGTGTACCTGGGCGCGGCCAACGCGCTTGGCCTGGAGCCACGCCAGGTGATGATGGTCGCAGCGCACAAGGGAGACCTCCGAGCCGCGCAGGCCGTGGGAATGCGCGCGGCATTCGTCGAAAGACCGCTCGAGAAGGGACCTGGTGGAGGGGCCGACCTCCTGCCCGATCCACTCGCCGACGCGCAGGCCACCGACTTCATGGACCTGGCGGAAAAGTTGGGCTGCTGAGCACAGAACCGGAGGCCGATCCGGCTAGTGCACGAATGCGTGCACGATCGCGGCCAGCCGCAGCGGATCCAGGACCCGCGTCAGTCCGGGAGCGCTCTCGACGTTACGTGCCGGCCGAAGTCCTTTCATCGTTCGGCCCACAACCTCGCGCGAGGATC
>DATBZR010000151.1:0-6158 GCA_036513095.1 Candidatus Dormiibacterota bacterium
CGCCCCATCCCCCGATCAGGCCACCGGCTGCTCGACCACCGGCTCCAGTGAGGCGTGCATGCTGGCCGGAATCGCCCTTCACCGACGCTGGGCCGCCCGCGTCAATGACCGCACCCGCCGACCGAACCTGGTCATGGGCGCAAATGTCCAGGTCTGTTGGGAGAAGTTCTGTCGCTACTGGGACGTTGAACCGCGCATCGTGCCGATCAGCGGTGAGCGTTTTCATCTTGACGCGGAACAGGCCGTGGCCCGCTGTGATGAGGACACCATCGGGGTTGTGACTATTTTGGGTTCGACGTTCGACGGCAGCTACGAGCCGATCGCCGACATATCCGCCGCGCTCGATGAGCTGGCCAGCCACGGGGGGCCGGACGTGCCGATTCACGTCGACGGTGCCTCAGGAGCGATGATCGCCCCATTCCTGGACCAGGACCTGCTGTGGGACTTCCGGCTTCCTCGGGTCGCATCCATCAACACCTCAGGTCACAAGTACGGGCTGGTCTATCCCGGTGTCGGTTGGGTCCTGTGGCGCGAGGCCGATGCGCTGCCCGAGGAGCTGATATTCAACGTGAACTACCTCGGCGGCAACATGCCCACCTTCGCATTGAACTTCTCCCGCCCCGGCGCGCAGGTCGTCGCGCAGTACTACATCTTCTTTCGCCTCGGGCGTAACGGCTTACGCGCCGTGCAACAAGCCGCGAGAGATGTCGCCATGTTTCTTTCCGGGCACATTGGGGCCATGCCAGAATTTCGACTTCTCTCCCGCGGCGATGAACTGCCCGTCTTCGCGTTCACAACCACAGAACGCGTCACCGGCTGGGACGTCTTCGCCTTGTCACGAGCCCTTCGCGAACGTGGTTGGCAAGTCCCGGCCTACACGTTCCCCGCGGACCGCCAAGACCTCTCAGTACTACGGATCGTGTGCCGCAACGGCTTCAGCCACGACCTCGCCGACCTGTTGCTGGCCGACCTCAACGCCGTCGTCGACCATCTCAATAACGACAGCCGCCTGGGCACTGCCACCGGTCCATCCGGCTTCCGCCACTGACCTTGAGAACCACGTCGGCAGCCAGCCATTGTGCGAATTCGACCTGCGGTGTTTCCTCCGCGGCCACCCACTGGCCGATCCCCTAGCGCACGATTTCGCCCGCCGGGCTGGCTCCCGGCTACGCCTTCAGCATCTGGATGGGTGGCTCCTGTGGGGTCGGGAGATGTTCGGCGCTGTCAGCAGCCGATCTTGCCCCTTCCTCGGGCGGCCGAAGACGGGCTCGACGGGGCTCGATCCACTCGGGTCGACAAATGTCCGCATGGGACCGTCCTACGGACTCCGAAGGTTTGGTTCTGAGGCGTCCGGTCATCGTTCGTCTATCGGGACTCAAGTAGCCGATGACAGGGCGTTCGGTCTATGGCCTTGCATCCGGAGTCGTTGGCAATGTTTGGAGGGCTCGAAGAGCCTTTGGGAGCTCCACGAGGTTTGAGATTTCGGCATCGGGCGTGTATCGGTCGGGCCGATCGCGTCCGTCCCTGTTGAGCCAGATCGCTCGCCAGCCCGCGTTCTGGGCACCACGGACGTCGTTTGGCAAGGAATCGCCAACCATGACAACCTCGTCCGGCCCGCATCCCACATCGGCCGCCGCGACGTCGAAGAGCCTTCGGTCGGGCTTCTCCACGCCATGATCCTGGGAGAACACCACCGAGGCGAACGTACCCCCAAGTCCACTGCGCTCTGGGTAACCGTTGCCGTTTGACAGAAGGCCGAGGACGTAGGACCGGCTGAGCACGGCCAACGCATCGACAACCTCAGGGAAGAGCTCGACATTGTCGAAGCGATGCTCGAGGTAGTACGCGTTCAGCTGCTCGGCCAGATCATCGTCCTGCAAACCGAGTCTGCTCAGGGTCCGCGAGAAAGCAGCCAGACGAATCCGTTCAAGATTCGTCTCGGTGCCTCGGAGTTCCTCGGCAACAGCCTCACGATCGGCAACGACCGACTCAACGTCCAGATCCTGGGTTCCCATGCCGGGGCGCAGAACCTGTAGCTGCGTCAAGGTCGCGGCAAGCGACCGGCGCATCAGGACCTCAAAGTCCCACAGCGTCTGATCGCCATCGAAATACACAGCCTTGATCACAACGGGATCGTCGCACGTCTTGCTGTGCGGACGCCTCCCCGCGGAACGCGGGTGCCGACCACCACCGAATCAGTCGCTCTTCACCCGCCGTATGAGACGAGACGACAGAACGAGGCTGCGAATGGGCGTAACCGCTGATCTGGCGGTAGATGCCACTGAACCCACCGAAGCGCTTCCCGGCGTAGTTGGTCATCACTCCGACCTTGACGCCCGGCCCATCGGGGTCGCGCCAGAACTTGTCCAACTTTGCAAGGTGATCCTTGACGTAGAGGATCGCGGCAGCGTTCTCTGCGTAGGCCCGCAACAGAGTGAACGCAGCCGTATGGGTTGTCGGCTTCTACGGCAGCGGACGCGCCCTCATGGAAACCCTGTGCGCGGGCGAGCCATCCAGAGAAGACCTTGATCGTCGTCGTGTACTCGCTGGCCGACCCGAGAACCTGCTTGCCAACCTGTAAGAGCAACGTGCTCCGGCGGCAGACAGGCTACGCGGTCTGGTTTCGCTCAAGCGCCAGTTTGCCGACGGCGGCTGCGAGCAAAGAAGCATCACTACTTGAAGTCCGGGGATCGCCCTTGAGCTCCGCCCTATCCTAGGTGCGATGCTCATCATGTTCGATCTCGACGGAACCCTCACCGACCCCTTCGAGGGCATCTCGAGGTCGGTTGCCCATGCGCTCGACTGCATGGGGCTGCCTGGCCTCACTTCGATGCAGCAGCGGAGCTTCATAGGCCCGCCTCTCGACGACTCGTTTGCTGCCCTGGGCTTGGACGAGTCGGGCAACGCGCAGGCAGTGGCTCACTACCGGGAGTACTTCTCCGCGCGAGGCGTCTTCGAGAACGTCGTGTATGACGGCGTGAGGCAGGCCCTTGAGGAGCTCATGGGTCGAAGCATCCGGATGGCGGTGGCCACCTCGAAGCCGACCGCCTTCGCCGAGAGGATCTTGACGCACTTCGATCTCGCGAGGTACTTCGACTTCGTCAGCGGCGCGACGATGGACGGCAGCCGCAGGCACAAGACGGACATCATCGACTTTGCCTTGATGTCGCTTGGTGAATCCCCCTCTGGCGCGGTCATGGTCGGCGACCGTGCGCAGGACGTCGTAGGCGCCACGGCGAGCGGAGTTCGGAGCATCGGAGCGCGTTGGGGCTATGCCGAGCCGGGTGAGCTGGAAGCCGCGGGCGCGGGCCAGATCGTTGAGACGCCGGGCTCTTTGGTGACGGCCCTCAACAGCCTATAAGGCCCTTTCCGGCACAGGCGCAAGCTTCCGGCAAGCGGCTACATGCTCTCCGAGTCGTCCCGGTAGCCGTTCCTCTGCCGACACGGCTGGATACCGTATGAACGCGCGCTCATGCCGGCGAGCGGTGGCGCGGCTTGGGTAGCGCCCAGCCCTGCGTCCCGTAAGACATTTCGCTCACCTACGACTCGAGGTTTCGTTTCAAGGCTGCGACGTTGGCCGGCATCTCCTTTCGTGCTTCGCGCCGGACGATGAGCGGGACGAGGATCTTGCCGATATACCGTTGCCCGATGGAGCCCGTCGACACTATCGAGGCCTGCCGTACGAGCCATCGACTGCTGCTCGCCGGCCTCGCGCCGCTGACCGATGACGACTTTCGTGCGCCGAGCCTGCTGCCCCGTTATTCGCGGGGGCATGTCGTCACGCACATTGCGAACAAGTCCAAGGCCCATGTCCTGATCTTCGGGGGTCCGGCCGCCGGCGAGATCCGACAGCTCCACCCCGACGGGTACGACCCGGACCTGGCCGCGGATCTCGGCGCGAGCCGCTCCGCAGCCGAGCTCCGCTCCGACCTGGCCCAGTGCTTCAGTCTCCTCGAAGCAACGTGGGATGCATTCGACGACATCCTCTGGGAGCGGCAAGGGATCATGGCCGCCGGCGCGCGAACGATGGCCGAGATCGTGGCCCACCACCTGCGCAACGTCGAGGTCCACCACGTGGATCCGACATCGGCTATCGACCTTCCGATTGGCCCCCGATCCTCGTCGATGGTGAGTTGTCGAAGCGTCTCCGATCGTTCCCCGACCGAGCCGAACACGCCGAGATCCTCGCCTGGCTCCTCGGCCGGGCACCCGCACCCGAGATGACCGGGCCCTGGTAGCGGTCATTGACCACCGGACACGGCCGCACTGCTACGACCCTCGATCGAGCGCTTCGATGTCTGGTGACCGCTCGGTGACTGATCCGCTCGCGAGATTCGCCGTGGGATCTAGGTGCGCTCCGCAGTCGAGCGAGGATCATCGCCTTGAGCGGTTGGTCAGTAACCCGTGCGTCCGTCGATGGCCTCGCGTAGCAGATCCATGTGCCCCAGGTTTCGCGCGTACTCCTCGATCAGGTGAGTAAGAATCCAGCGAAGGTTGACGGGAGCACCCTTGCGCAGCCCTCGCACTGGGGTGCCGAGGTCGGTCCATGCCGCGGTGTTGGCTCGGGTTGTGGCCAGCTCGGCGCGGTAGGCGGCGACGTCTGCGGCTGCGGTCCCAGGGTGAATGTCGTTGAAGTCACCGTCATGGCTTGCAGGCGTGCAGTAGTAATCAGGGACGTCCTGTTCGTCGAGGAGCACCACGCGCAACCAGTAAGCCTCGACCTCCGTCAGGTGCCGCACGACGCTGATAAGGCTCATCGACGACGGCGGTACTGCGCGGCGTGCGAGCTGGTCAGCGTCGAGGCCGGCGATCTTCAGCAGCAGGGTGTCGCGGTACAGGTCGAGCCAGTGGTCCAAGACGACTCGTTCGTCACCGGTCATCAGGCCGTCGGTCCGGGAGTCCTCGTGTTCGGCGACAACCGCCGACCTGCTGGGGTCTGTCATGTGCATGACTTTGGCATACCTCAGTGGCCCGGCGCGAAACCGATGACATCCGTCCCGGTGGAGGATCCCGCTACGGAACGACGAGACCATGTTTGTGCCACGTCGGCGCAGCCTCTACGCGTGCCCATAGGCCGTTCCTTGGGTTCACGCGGTCGTCGAAGACCTCATCGCCTGGCTGCGGCTGCTCGCCTTGACACCCGAGCTGGCCAAGGCCGAACCCAAGCGCTGCGCTATCGACTCCTGCATGTCCCCGCCAAACTGACCAACGGCGGGCGGCTGCGGCTGCGGATCCCATCGACCTGGCCATGGGCCACTGCGATCGTGACCGCGTTCGCCAAGATCCCCGCGATCCCGGCACCCGGCTGAGCGACCAGCATCAGCCCGCCCAACCGACCAAGGACCCTCGGAGAACCGTGACCCGGAAGCGCCAGCCGGGCCTTCGTCATACCCACTGACCGATTCCATGACGACCAGCACCGTCATGAGCTCAACCACGCAAATCAGGCACCTTTGGAATTGGAACCGGCGCCACCCAGGACGATACCCGCGGCTTCCCGTCACACCCCACCGGCAGAATCAACCTCGAGCCCCCCAGAACAGAGGTCAGGACCTCCAACAAGCTTCCCGCGAAAAATCGAGGCACGTGGATCGAGGTCTAAGGTGAAGCAATGTTTGTTGATCTCCCAGAGTCCGAGCTGCGCTCGTATCGCAGCCTCCAGAATGACCCGGCTGATTTCGACACATTCTGGGAGTCGACGCTCGCCGAAAGCCAGGCGTTCGACCTCGGAGTGACCCTCACCCCGGTCGACACGGGCCTGACGACAATCAACGTCTACGACGTAACCTTCTCCGGTTTCAGGGGCCAGCCCGTAAAAGCTTGGCTGCGACTGCCCGCCGGAGCGACACGACCATTGCCTGCGGTCCTGCAATTCGTTGGCTACGGCGGGGGTCGCGGGCGGGCAATCGACAACCTGCTCTGGGCGTCGGCCGGCTACGCGCACTTTCATATGGACACACGCGGCCAGGGCTCGGTGTGGAGTGTCGGCGATACACCGGATGATGCGGCCAGCGGCCCGCAGATACCCGGCTTCATGACGCGAGGCATCGAGAGCCGCGAAACGTACTACTACCGTCGCGTTTTTACGGATGCGGTGCGGGCCGTCGAATCTGCGCGCACCCTCGAGGCGATTGACGCTGGACGCGTCGCTGTGCTTG
>DATBZR010000152.1:0-3865 GCA_036513095.1 Candidatus Dormiibacterota bacterium
GGGAGGGATTGTCGCGGCCTACGCACTGCTTGCTCCCCTGACCTCTTTGGACGCCGCTGTGTCAGCCAACGTTCCCCTCCTGGCGGACCGCCTGTGGTTCCGGATCGCGACGATCATCGCGATGTTCGTCGTGATGGCGACTGCCTGGAACATCATCGGCGGGATCACCGGATACGCCGCCTTCGGCAACGTGGCCTTTTTCGGGATCGGCGCCTACACGACCGGCATGCTCGTCGCCAAGGCGAAGTGGCCATTTCTCGTGGCGCTGCCGCTCGCGCCGCTCTTGGCTGCCGCGTTCGCCGCCCTGGTCGGACTTCCGCTGCTCAGGCTGCGCGGTCACTACTTCGCCGTCGCCAGCCTTGGAGTGGGGGTGGCGGTGGGCGAGCTGGTGCAAAACATCGACTACGGCGGCCAGCCGCTGTTCGGCGGTGCGAGCGGCCTGTTCCTTCCCATCTACTCGATCGACAACCGCGGCCTGTATTTTTTCTATCTGATGGTGGCGGCGGCGGCCATCTCCATCGCCGTCACCTGGTGGGTGCTGCGCAGCCGGTTCGGCTACGGCCTGATCGCCATCCGCGAGAACGAGGAGGCGGCGGCGGTCCTCGGCGTCAACACCACCGCGTACAAGGTCGCGGCTTTCGCTTTGGCGGCGGCCCTGACGGGTTTGGCGGGCGGGATCTTCTCCCAGTGGAACGTCTTCATCAACCAGGACAACGCGTTTCCCATCGAATACAACGTCCAGATGATCCTGATGGCGCTGCTCGGCGGAACGGGCACGGTGTTCGGACCGGCGATAGGAGCGGTCTTGTTGCAGCTGCTGATCCAGTTTCTCGGAGGCAGCCTGCCGATCACCTTCGACATCCCGTTCGTCTCGGAAGCGGCGCGCCCGATCGTGGCGCAGATCATCCTCGGCCTGCTGTTGGTCGGGGTCGTGATCTTCGTGCCCCGCGGCGTGATCGACTTCTTTGGCGGGCGCACCCGGCTGAGCCTGTCCTACCTGCGGCGATCGCTTCGGGAGACGTCGCTGTGAGCGCGGCCCCATCGCCCCGCCCCCCGGCTGCTCCGGGGACCTCCCCCGCGAGCGGGGATGTGAAGAGTGCGGCAGCCGCGCCGCAGCTGGAGCTGCGTGGCGTGACCAAGCGTTTCGGAGGTGTGGCGGCGGTCGACGGCGTGAGCTTTGAGGTGGCCAAGGGCGAGATCGTCGGCATCATCGGCCCCAACGGCGCCGGCAAGACGACGCTGCTCAACTGCATCAGCGGCGTGCACCGGCTCAACGGCGGAGACGTCCTGTGGCAGGGCGCCTCGATCGCCGGCATGGCGCCGCACCGGATCGCGAAGCTGGGGATCGGACGCACCTTCCAGATCGTCCGGCCATTCGGCTCCATGACCGTGAGGGAAAACGCCGCCATCGGCGCGCTGTTCGGCAGCGCGGAAGGACGCCAGGGAGTCAAGGGTGCCTTTGGGCTGGCCGACGAGGCGTTGGAGCTGGTCGGGCTTTCGGCCAAAGCTCGCCATCCGGTGTCGGCGCTCACCATCCCAGACCGCAAACGGCTCGAGGTGGCGCGCGCGGTGGCCACCAGGCCGCACCTGCTGCTGCTCGATGAGGTGATGGCCGGGCTGAACAACGTCGAGATCGACGAGGCGCTCGAGATGGTTCGGGCCGTGCACGCGACCGGCGTGACCGTGCTCCTGATCGAGCACGTAATGCGCGTGATCGTCGGGATCTGTCGCCGGGCGGTCGTCCTCGACTTCGGCCAGGTCCTGGCCCAGGGAGAGCCGGAGGTCGTGCTGCGCGACGAGCGCGTGATCCAGGCCTACTTGGGAGAGCGCTATGCGAAACGGCTGCTCGCCGAACGCGGGCAGGGTGGGACCTCTGATCGCAAGTCCTGAGCCGCTGCTGAAAGTCCGCGGGCTGACGGCCGGCTACGACGCCGGACCCGTGCTGTTCGGGATCGATCTAGAAGTCGCGCCGGCGGAGCTCATCGCGCTGGTCGGCGCGAACGGCGCGGGGAAGTCCACCCTGCTCGGGGTCCTGAGCGGCCTGGTCCGCGCCACCTCGGGAACTATCACGCTTGCCGGGGAAGACGTGACCAACGCGCGGCCGGAGATGTTGGTCCGGAAGGGCGTCGCCCACGTGCCGCAGGGCAGGCGTCTGTTTGGGACCCTGTCCGTCGAGAAGAACCTGCTCCTCGGGGCTTACCTGCGTCGCGACCGCGGAGTCCGCGACGATATGACCCGCGTGCTCGACCACTTCCCGGCGCTCAAGGACAAGCTGTCGCGTGACGCGGGCACGCTGTCGGGTGGGGAGCAGCAGATGGTCGCGATCGGACGCGGAATGATGGCGCGGCCGAAGCTGCTGATGATCGACGAGCTGTCGCTGGGCCTCGCCCCCAAGATCGTCGACCGCCTGATCGACGTCGTCCAGCAGATCAATCAAGAGGGAACCGCGCTGCTCCTTGTCGAGCAGGACGTGCTCGTGGCGCTCGACGCGGCGAATCGCGCCTATGTCTTGGAGAACGGGCGGGTCGCGTTGAGCGGACCCGCCGCCGAGGTCAAAGAAGACCCCGGCGTGCGACGGGCGTATCTCGGGCTCTGAGCGAGACCATGCCATGATCACCGCGAGGACGCGATGACTGTTCACAAGAGCGCGCGGCGGACCGCATTGATCTACCGGCAGGGGCAGGGGCCGGCCGCGTCCAGGCCGTCAAAGGGTTAGGAGCGCGATGGACTTCGAGCTCTCCGAGCAGCAGGCCGCCTTTCGCGACCTCATGCGTGACTTCGCGCGCAAGAGCATCAGCCCCGTCGCGCGCGAATATGAGCTGGCGGGCCGCTATCCCGAAGAGATCGTCGAAGAGATGAAGGCGATGGGCCTGTTCGGCATGCTCGTGCCGGAGGAGTACGGCGGCATCGCCATCGATGCGGTCTCGTACTCCGTCGTTTTCGAGGAGATCTCGAAGGCCTGGATGGGCGTCGCCGGGATCCTGGGCTCGCACTCGCTGGCCACGCTGATGCTCTCGAAGTTCGGCACCGATGAGCAGAGGACGCGATGGCTGCCCGACCTCGCGACGGGCAAGCGCCGGTCCGGCATCGCGCTCACCGAGCCGCAGGCGGGAAGCGACCTGCAGGGCATTGCCACCGTGGCGCGCCGGGAAGGCGATTGCTATGTCGTCAACGGCTCCAAGACCTGGATCACGAACGCACGGCACGCCGACCCGCTGCCGGTCCTGGTCAAGACCAACCCGGATGCGCAGCCGCGACACCGCGGCATGAGCGTGCTGATGATCGAGCAGGGCACGCCGGGTTTCACGGTGGGCAAGGACCTCGACAAGCTCGGCTACAAGGGACCGGAGTCGTCGGAGGTGTTCCTGAGCGACTGCCGCGTCCCGGTCGAGAACCTGCTCGGCGGGGAAGAGGGTCACGGCTTGCAGCAGGCGCTCTCCGCGCTCGAGTTCGGGCGCGTCAACATCGCCGGGCGGGCGGTGGGCGTGGCGCAGGCCTGCCTCGACCGCTCGCTTGCGTACGCGCGCGACCGCCACGCGTTCGGCCGGCCCATTGCCGAGTTCCAGGCGATCCAGCTGAAGCTGGCCGACATGGCGACCGAGGTGCAGGCGGCGCGCCTGCTCACGTGGTGGGCGGCCACCGCGCTCGACTCGGGCGGGCGGGCCGACCTCGAGACCGGCATGGCGAAGCTTTACGCCTCAGAGGTCTGCATCAAAGCGTCGCTCGAGGCGATGCGGATCCACGGCGGCTACGGCTATTCGACGGAGTATGAGATCGAGCGTTTCTATCGTGATGCACCCCTGATGGCGATCGGGGAGGGCACCAACGACATCCTCCGGACCATCATCGCCCGCCAGCTCGTCCG
>DATBZR010000153.1:0-4137 GCA_036513095.1 Candidatus Dormiibacterota bacterium
TCTGAATCCGGTCCCATAAGCGGGAATTCTGTCCGAGCGGCGATTTAGGTTCGAGTAATCGGCCTTTTCCTAGAAGGCTCCCCGGAGTAATGGCTCAGCGCGCGAGCCTCCGGGACCAGACTTCGCTGGCCGTCGAGAAACGGCGTTCGAACCGCTCCGTGTACGTCCTCCGTGGTTGCACTCGGGCGGCTTAACGCGGGGCTGGATGGCTCGGAGCGCGGTGGTCCGGGACTACCTGACCTTGGAGACCGGGGGAACTGGCTCGTCCTAACCGTAGCCGGGTGAGTAGTTTGCCTCAGCCAAACCCCGTCCGCCGTGGGGAGCGGCTGCGGCCGGTGTTGCCTCGAAAAGCAGCCTGAGCGTCAGGAAGGTCGGCGAAGGAGTCTGGAGTAGGCCGACGTGTGCGCGCCGAGCGGAAGAGCAAAGGCGAGACGCTGGTCTCTGCGCGCCAAGACGGGCCGCAACTCCCATTGCGGCCCTACACCCTTCGTCGAAACGAGCCTCGAATCAGTAGCGCTCGCCGCGGACTCGGTTCCAAGCGTCGCGCGTTGCGTCCTTGATGTCGCCCCAGGTCTCCTTCGCCTGTCCCTTGGCCTTCTCCCAGCCGCGCTCAAGGTCGTTCTCGACCTCATGGAACTTCCGGCCGCGATAGTCCGTGTGGTTCGCGCTCTCCCAGCCGTAACGGTACGCGGGCTCGTACACCGAGTACTCCTTGCCCGCCCGGTAGTAGGGGCGGTTGCGGTAGTTCTCGCGCCAGTAAGCGTTCTCGACTTTGGGATCGAGCGCCTCGCCAGCCGCACGTCCGGCGGCTCCTCCGGCCACTGCACCGACGGTTCCCCCGACCACCGCTCCAACCGGACCACCCACCGCTCCGCCGACCACCGCGCCTGCGACGGCGCCACCGCCGGCTCCGAGGCCTGTGCCTACGGGATGGGAACCAATGCCCTTGGGATTTCTGTCTTTGTCGTCCATTTTCGACCTCCTTAGAAAAAAGGTAAGGAAACTCCGACTTCCTTAGGAAGAAGTATGAGCAAGATCCGTACCGGCAGCACGCGATCCTAAGTATTGTCGTGATCTCGCGGGTCCCCTCGAGTGCAGGGCACCTGCGTTCTGCTCCCAGACGCCCTCACGCGGAGGCGATAGCCCGAGCTCGCCGGGCGGCACGAAGATATGACGGCCCGCGAGCGAATGCCCCTCCGTAAGGTATGGGCCGGACCGCCCCCGTTTTGCAACCTGCTGAAATCCTTACCGGACCAATGATTGCTGCGACGACGGCAAGCGCCGCTTGACGGCCGTTTTCGCCTGTTCGATACGGTTACGCGACCGGCACGGCTCGTGCTCTGTGTATCTCGAGACGGGAGGGAAAAGACTATGGAAACCATCCTCATCATCGTCGTACTGCTCTTCCTGTTCGGGGGAGGCGGCTATTACTGGAACAGCAGGCGTGGGTAGGGGCCGTGTTCAAGGTGCCGGTGCCGCCCGCCACTAGTTCGCGCTGACGGCACCTCGAGGCTGATTCGTCCGGAGAAGACCGCAAATCCGAGGAGGAAGCGATGCATCGACATGGAATCGTCGTCGGCGTATTGACGCTCGTCCTTGCCCTGCCAGTGCTCGCCGCGGAGCCGACCCTCGCCGACAGCGCAGGCATCTCATACGTCCTGCCGTCGTGCGCGAACGCCTCGGGCCTGTTCGGGGCCTATTACAAGACCCGCCTGACCCTGCTCAACCCGAACGGCGGTACGCTCGCGCTCCTTTTTTATCTCCTTTCCCCGTCCGGCCCCTTGGGACCCGTGTCGTACACGGTGCCCGCGACCTCAAGCGTCACCTTCGACAATGCGCTGCAGGATCTCTTCAGCTATACCGGTGGCGGTGGACTCGTGATCTATACGGACCCTTCCACGCCGAATCGCGGCGACCAGTTTGTCGTCTCGGCGCAGGTCTACGTCGAGGGTCCGAACGGGTTGTACACGACGCCGATTCCCGCGATGACGGCTGGAGACCAGGTCCACACGTCGTTCGATACCCCCGGCGAATCGGTCTCGGTCGGCGTCCAGGTCGATGCCCAGAACCGCGCCAATGTCGCCTGCGCGAACGACGCTTCCACGAGCACCAGCGTGGTGACCGCGACCCTTCATGACAACTCCGGGGTCCAGATCTGGCAGACCACGATGACCCTCGGACCCGGCGTGTGGCAGCAGGTTCCCGTGCCGGTCAACGTAGAGCGAGGCTCCATCTCGTGGGTCGCAACGGGTTCCATCACCTACTGCTATGCGGTGAACGTAAACGACACTTCGAATGACGGGGCGCTTCTGCCACCCACAGCGGTGACCACGAGCTCGCGGTAAGGCTCCGGCAACCACGAAGCGAACATGGCGCTCGGGCTGACCAGGGACGTCGGGTTTCATTGTCCGTCTCGTGTCCGGTCCTAGCAGCCCGTGGAAAAAGTCCTCATTGGATGAGGCATGAAGCGTGCACAAGGATTGGTGCAGCGACAGAGTTGACCTGAGGCGGTGACGGATGGCGATGGGACGACGGCGGACCGAGAGGCAGGAGGCATTGTTTGTGGAGGCCGAGGAGCTGCCCCGTGCGGAGGGACGGACTTTCTACACGGCCCTGAACGAGCTTTTGTCTGGGCATGACTTCGACCGGTTCTGTGAGGCTCGGGTTTCCGCCGAGAAGGTCTTCGACGAGACGATAGGACGGCCGTCCATTCCGCCTGGGGTCTACTTCCGGATGCTTCTGGTGGGATACTTCGAGGGCATTTCGTCCGAGCGTGGGATCGCCTGGCGGTGCGCTGATTCGTTGTCTCTGAGGGAGTTTCTGGGCTACGACTTGACCGAAAGGACGCCGGACCACTCGACGCTTTCGGAGCTGAGGCGCAAGCTCGACCTGGTGCTTCACCGCGAGATCTTCGAGTGGGTCCTTGGGGTGGCGCGTGAAGAAGGGATCCTGAAGGGGCGGCGCGTGGCCGTGGACTCCACGACGCTTCAGGCCAACGCCTCGATGAAGAAGAGCTTGGTGAGGCGCTGCGACGGCTCGTCGTACCAGAAGTACCTCAAGAAGCTGGCGAAGGCCGAAGGGATCGAGGAGCCGACGAAAGAGGATCTTCAGAGGCTGGACCGGGGCCGCAAAGGCAAGAAGCTCTCGAACAAGAGCTGGAAGAGCTCGACGGACGGCCAGGCGCGGATCGCGAAGATGAAGGACGGGACGACGCGGCTGGCCTACAAGGCCGAGAACGCGGTGGACCTTCAGAGCGGGGTGATCGTGGCCGCCGAGGTCCACGGGGCCGACCAAGGGGACACGGCAACGATGCCGAAAACCCTTCTTGAGGCGGATGAGGCGGTGATGAAAGCGGGGATTCCCGGAGGGATTACGGATGTCGTCGGAGACCGCGGATATCACGCCGACGCGGTCGTGGATCGCCTTCAGACGCTGGGCTACCGCACGTGCATCGCCGAAAGGCCTCAGATGCGAAACTGGAAAGCCGTGGCGCGCCGGGTGGGACACGAAACGATGCGGCGGCTTCGCCGGGCCTACCGTCGGAACCGGCGCCGCCTGAAGAGCGCCGCGGGACGGCAGCTTCAGAAGCTGCGGGCCGAGTACCCCGAACGAAGCTTCGCGCATCTGTGCGTTACCGGCGGCCTGCGACGCGTATTCGTCAGGGGCCGAAAGAATGTCCAGAAGCGGCTGCAGCTTCACGCCGCCGCGGCCAATCTCGGGATCGTGATGCGAAACCTCTTCGGATTCGGCACACCGAGGAGCCTCCAGGGGCGGCTGGCAGCCCTTCTGGCTCTAATTTCCATTCTCGCGGATGCCATCACGCACGTCTTCGACTTCGTGGAAGCCCTTCCGGTCCTTTCACGAACCCAACACGAACTTCGCAACCCCAGCTTCCCCGAATTCGTACGAGCACCTCGTCCGGCTCTCACACCTGCTTTTTCCACGGGCTGTTAAGGGGTAGGACCTCCATGCTGGCCGGATTTGAGGATAGGCCCGATCACAACCTCGTTAAGCGCTGGCGGAGTAGTTCGCGAGGACATCACATGAACTCTCGTGACAGCTCGTCGAGCTTTCCGAGTTCCGTCTGCGACAGCGTCAGCTCCAGCGCATCGGCGTTTTCCTCGGCTTGTTGCGGCC
>DATBZR010000154.1:0-48946 GCA_036513095.1 Candidatus Dormiibacterota bacterium
CGGCGATTGCCGGCGTAGCGGGGGCCGCACCTTTCCTTCGCATCCCGCGCCAGGTGCTGGCGGCGCTTTACCTCGCCATGGGCTGGGTCGCGGTCATCGCACTGGTGCCGCTGACGGCGGCGCTGGGATGGGTGGCGGCGGCGTTGATGGCCCTAGGCGGTTTGCAGTATTCGCTTGGCGCGGCGGCATACGCGTTCAAGAGGCCGCGCCTGTGGCCGCGGGTGTTCGGCTACCACGAGCTGTTCCACCTGGCCGTGATCAGCGCCAGCGTGACTTTCTACGTGATCGTTGTGCACTACGCAGTGCCATTCCACCGAGCCGGCTGACGAACCCGTGCACCCTGCCTGGAAAAACCAGCCCTAGCAGTCCTCCGATAACGATTGGGCCCTCGAACAGGAACAGGATGATGAGCGCCCCGCGATCGGGGCTAATCCAAGAACGCGGGACCAGATAGGGGAGCGAAAAGATAACGACAAGGGTGATCGCGACTCCGACAAGCGAGCCTATGAATGCCCCTACAAAGCCCCAGAGCAACCGAGTCACGATCTAAACGGGGGGCACTCCGTGCTTGCGGTTCGGGCGGGCTGAGACCCGCGTCGAGTAGGCCTTGAAACGAGCGATCAGTGAATCGCGCAGCTGCTCCGGCTCCACGACGTCGTCGACGATCAGGTTGGACGCGAGCTTGTAGAGGTCGACGTCCTCGCGGTATTCGTCTTCGAGCTGCTTGCGACGCGCGGGCCGCTCCTCCTCCGGCAGCTCCGCGAGCTTGTTGAAGAACACGGCGTTGACCGCGGGTTCCGGGCCCATGACGGCGATCTGTGCCGAAGGTAGAGCGATCACGCAGTCCGAATCGAAAGCCGGTCCGGCCATCGCATAGAGACCCGCCCCGTACGCCTTGCGCACGATCACGCAGATCTTCGGCACCGTCGCCTCTGAGACCGCGCTGATCATCTTCGCGCCGTGCCGGATGATGCCTCGTCTCTCGACGTCCGTCCCGATCATGAAACCCGGCACATCCGCAAGGAAGAGCAACGGGATCTCGAACGCATCGCACAGCCAGATGAAGCGCGCCGCCTTGTCGGCGGAGTCGTTGAAGAGCACGCCTCCCTTTTGCATCGGCTGGTTGGCCACGATGCCGACGGCGTGTCCGTCGAGGCGGGCGAAGCCGGTGAGCAGCTCCTTGGCGAAGAGCTTTTTGATCTCGACCCAGCTGCCCTCGTCGATGACGGCCTCGATCACCTTACGCATGTCGTAGCCCCGGTTCGCCTCTTCGGGGATGAGCTCGCCGATGGGCTTCGATGCGCCCTTGGCTGGCCTGGCCGCGGACGGGGCGGGCTTCTCTCCAGCTCGCTGCGGCATGTATCTGAAATAGGCCCGGGCGAACTCGATCGCCTCCTGCTCATCGGCGACCAGCGCATCTCCACACCCGCTCTCGGTGCAGTGCATGCGCGCGCCTCCGAGCTCCTCGAGCGTCACCTTCTCGCCCACGACCACCTCGACCATGCGCGGCGACCCGAGATACATCGATGCGTTGCCTTCGACCATGATCACGACGTCGCAGAAAGCCGGGATGTACGCACCGCCGGCGGCCGACGGCCCGAACAGCAGGCAGATCTGCGGCACCTGGCCGGACAGCTGGACCTCGTTGAAGAAGATTCGCCCGGCGTGGCGCCGGCCTGGAAACATGTCGATCTGATCGGTGATGCGCGCGCCGGCGGAGTCCACAAGATAGAAGAGGGGCACGCGGATCCGGCCCGCCGTTTCCTGGATGCGAACGATCTTTTCCACTGTGCGGGCGCCCCAGCTGCCCGCTTTGACCGTCGGGTCGTTGGCCATCACCGCCACCTGCCGGCCCTCGATCGCGCCGAGCCCGGTCACCACGCCGTCCGCCGGCAGGTCGTCCGCCACGACATTGGCGTAGAGGCCGTCTTCGATGAACGAGCCGGCATCCAGCAGCCTGTCCAGCCGCTCACGCGCCGTGAGCTTGTGCTGCTCGCGTAGCTTCGGCAGGTAGCGCGTGCCGCCTTTGAGCGCCTTCTCGCGCAGCTCGCGATGGCGCGGGTTGCTCAACCCCTATCTGCCCTTGAAGTCCGGCTCGCGCTTCTCGAAGAAGGCCTTGATGCCCTCCTTCGAATCCTCGGTCAGCGTGATCAACGTGAACTGGCTGTGAAGGTAGGCGAGCGCCGCGGCGAACTCCATGTCCTGCTGACGGTAGAACGAATCGCGGCCGAGCCGCATGGCCAGCGGTGACTTCTTCGCCAGCTTGTCGGTGATCTCTTTGACGGCGGAGTCGAGCTGGTCGCGAGGGACCACCCGGTTGATGACCCCGAATCCCTGCAGCTGCGTCGCCGTCCAGCGGTCGCCCAGCATCTCCATCTCGAGAAGCGCTTTGCGCGGCAGGTTGCGCGCCAGGATCGCCTGGATCATCATCGGCCAGATCCCGACGTTGATCTCGGGCGTACCGAAGGTTGCCGTGTCGGTCGAGACCAGCAGGTCGCACGAGCAGGCGAGGCCGAGCCCACCCGCCAGCGCATGCCCGTTGATGCGGCCGACGATCGGCTTGCCGAGGCCCGCCATCAGCGTGAACAGCTCCACGAAGAGCTCGCGGCTGCGATGACGATCGATGTCGGTCGTGGCGACGTCAAAGCTCGACAGGTCGGCCCCGGCGCAAAAAGCCCTGTCTCCCGCCCCGGTCAGCACGGCCACCCGAACCTCTGGCTCTTGCTTGCACCAGCTGAATGCAGATGCCAGGTCGCGGAGCATCGTTCCGGACAGCGGGTTGCGCTGCTCGGGGCGGTTGAGCATGACCGTGGCAACGTGACCCTCGACCGTGAGCAGCACCTGCTCGAGCGCCGGCATCTCAGTCACGTAAGTAATCGTAGGTTGAGAGGCGCGCTCAACCGAGGATGCCGATCGCGATGGCGATGCCGACCAGGATCAGCACCGCGCCGCCGATCTCCTCGCTCCACTCCTCGACGCGCCTGCCGAGTCTGTGGCCGAGTTCGAGCCCGGCGAGCGACATGGCGACGCTCACCACACCCATCGTCGCGGCGGCGAGGACGATCGGGATGTCCAGACCGCCAAGCGCGAAGCCGACCGCCAGGTTGTCGATGCTCAGCGCCAGCGCGGTGATGATCAGGCGATGCGTCTGCAGCTCGCGCGGACCTGTCTCCTCCGCCTTTACCTGCCGGCCCTGGAGGATCGTGTACAGGCCGGTGAGGATCAGGATCCCGCCGGCCACATAACCCGCGAGGTGGTGCCCGATGTAGCCGGCGACCGCCTCCCCGAGGATCAATCCGATGATCGGCATGAGCGCCTCGAAGAAGCCGAAGGCAACTCCCACGCGGATCCTGGTCCGGGCGTTGATCCCGCTCAGTCCGATCCCGATCGCGCCGGCGAAGTTGCTGAGGCCGACGGAAACGCTGACGAGCAGGAGGCTGAGGGTGGCGGCCACGCGCGTAACTATATGGAGGGCATGGGTGTACGTAGTTAGTTCATAAACCTTAACAAAAATGCTTTGCCAGGGGATTAAATCGGATCCAGAATGGCACCGAATCTGCAACCGCCTCTGTCACCCAAAGTTAGGCCCAGACTCGCTTAAACCATATAATCCGCCCCGCCAAGAAAGATATGAAGCTCAAGCAGCGCGACCCAGTCGCGTCGACCGCCGCCGCCTCACAGGCCGGCACGATCGATCTCGACAAGCCTATTTTCACGCTCAGCGTGGCCTCAGAAATCCTGGAAGTCCATCCGCGGACTTTGATGATGTACGAGCACCTGGCAATGATCCAACCCAAGCGGACCGTGACCAATCGCCGGCGCTACTCCCGTCGCGACGTGATGAAGCTGCAAGCCATCCAGACGCTCACTCGCGAGCATCACGTCAACCTCGCCGGCGTCCGCTACATCCTGGCGCTGCTCAAGCGCCTCCACAACGCGGGTGTCGAACCACCGGATGGCTTGAAAAACCTGGACGTGTCGCAGCTCGACGTCTGAATAACCCCAGTTCCGGGTTGATGGAAGGTAAATGTCAAAGAAAAGAAGGCGTTTAGAGATCAAGGTCGAACCCCTGCCGGCTCCGTTTCAGATGGAAACAGCATCCTGCCCCGTGTGCGGACGCGACTCGGCGGCGATCGGGAGGCGCCATCTCCAGATCGTTTTCCGTTGCGATGGATGCAAGGTCGTGTTCAAGCGCAACAGGAGCTGGCCCTACATCTACTGACTCAGCGCAGCGAACCTCCCGTCACGCCGCGTTTCTCTAGTGTGGAGACATGAGGCGCTCGGTTGGCAGGGCGGCGGTATACGGCGCGTTGCTCGGGCTGGCCACGGCGGCCGTGGTGGAAGCTGTGCGGCCGCGCGGCGGGACGACGGTGCTCGTCGACTGGGACCAGGTGCGCCGCACGGCTCAGGCGCGCCTGCAGACGCCATCGCTCACTCCGGCCGAGCTCGCGGCCGCCGCCCGCGGCTATCGCACCATGAGCTCCGAGCTCCAGAAGCCGCTGCTGAACTTTGTCGGCGGGCTTCCCAAGGGCGCGTCACTGCCACAGTTCGAAGCGGTGGATCGGGTCGGCTGGCTTGATCTGAACCTCGGCATCCTGCGCCGGGTCATCGACCCCGTGCTCGAAACCGGGCGCGTGCCCAACTCGCTGATCGTCGAGGTCGGCCGTACGGGTGTCGATCACTACGTGGCGTTCATGCTCGCCTTCATCGGCCGGCGCGTCCTGGGCCAGTACGACCCGCAGCTCCTTGGGGCGGAACCGGTCGGCGGCGAGGGCCTGTACCTCGTCGAGACCAATGTCGAGGAGTGGGGGCGCCGTGCCAACCTGCCTGGCGAGGACCTGCGCCGCTGGTTGATCCTCCACGAGATGACGCATGCGTGGCAGTTCGCGGCCCATTCGTGGCTGCGGCCTTACATGGAGAGCTCGATGCGAGTCGTGGTCAAGTCGGTCACGAAGAGCGGAGCGCCACACGCCCGCCTGGCGGCCTTCGCGGGAGTCCTGCCATCTCAGTGGAAGGTCATGCGCCAGGTCCAGGGCACGATGTCGGTGATCGAGGGCTACAGCAACCTGGTCATGAACGAGCTCGGGGACGAGCTGCTTCCGGGCTTCGGGCAGCTCGAGCAGGCGTATCGCGACCGGAGCTCGGGGAAGAGCCCGCTCGAGGTTCTCATCTGGAAGCTCACCGGCCTCGACCTCAAGCTGCAGCAGTACACGCGCGGTGAGGCCTTCTGCAAGGCGATCTATGACGCCCACGGGATGAAGGCGGTCAACCAGGTCTGGAACAGCGAAGCGAACATGCCGCGCCTGGAGGAGCTGGCGCAGCCGGAGGCGTGGTACCGAAGGGTGATCGCCTCCTAAACTCGCGAGGCCGGTAGGCCTGGCTTTGCCAGGCCGACTAACCAGCACTTGTCTCGGCACCTAGCGTCGCGAGGAGAATCCTTCAGAAAATCCAATCCCGGGGAATGAGAGCAGGCACGCGGGCGAAGCCCGCCTGCCGATGCAATCAGTGAGTCCCATCCTCATCGCCGCTTTGCGCGCAGAGAAAACCGCCCGGTTTTCTCTCATTCTTAGTCCTTCAGCTCTTCCTGGGCTGTCTCTTCCGTTATCGGCATCACCGTCACGGGGAGATCGCCTATGTCGAAGTAGCGCACCGTTTTGTTCATCCGTTTGGCGATGCCGACCTGGACTTTGACGCCGAGCGAGAGGCGCCCGAACACCCAGACCTCATCGCAGCGGGCCAGCAGGTTGTTCATCGCCTCCCGCACGATCTCCTTCGAGACCGTGTGCATCAGGTAATAGTCGAAGAGCATGAATGGGCTGACGGGGACCATTCCCGAGTCGAGGACGAATTTCTGGATGTGCGCCCGCCAGTAGAAGACCTTGTTTGACATGGCAACATAGACCAGTCGCTTGGGGTGCCTCAGCGTCTCTTCGGCCTGGTCCCGCGCGCTCGGTTTGGTGGTCGGTTGAAAGATCCGCTCGAGGATGTCCTCGGCCGCCTTCCCCGAGACTGCCATGCGACCGCCTATCGTATCAGCCGTGCCCGAAGGCTCCAGGTTCGACCTGACAGGACGAGTCGCATTGATCACCGGGGCGAGTCGGGGAATCGGAAGCGCCATCGCCACCGCACTCGCGGAACAGGGCGCCCAGGTCGTCCTCTCCAGCCGTAAGCAGGCGGACCTCGATGATGAGGCGGCGCGTATCAACTCGCGCTACCCCGAGCGCGCGACCGCGATCGCGGCGCATACGGGCCGCTCGGAGGACCTCGAACAGCTGGTCAAGTCGGTGATGGAGCGGCATGCGCACATCGACATCCTGGTCAACAACGCCGCCACCAACCCCTACTTCGGGCCGGTGCTCGGTGCCGAGCTGTCGGCATGGGACAAGACCTTCGAGGTCAACCTGCGGGGGGTCTTCATTCTGACCAAGCTGGTTTACGAGGCGTGGATGGAGACGCACGGGGGAGCGATCGTGAACGTCGCGAGCATCGGCGGCATTCGACCGGGCGTCGGCCTTGGCGTCTACAACGTGACCAAGGCGGGCGTGATCATGCTCACCAAACAGCTGGCGCGCGAGCTGGGAGGCAAGGTCCGCGTCAACGCGGTTGCGCCCGGATTGATCAAAACGCGCTTTGCCGAGGCGCTGTGGGGCAACGAGGCGATCCTCGACCGGATCCTGGCCTCGAACCCTATGGGGCGGATCGGTGTGCCTGACGAGGTTGCCGGCGTGGTGGCCTTCCTGGTCTCCGATGCCGCGAGCTACGTCAACGGCGAAGTGATTGTGATTGATGGCGGCGGGGGCGAGCCTTAGTCGCTCGCTTGACCGCGGGCGTCGCCGCACCGTTGGCGTCGCTCTCTCCGCCCTCCCCGTCGTCCGAAACGACCTGGCGGGTGTGGATGAAGTCCTCCAGCTCCTTCTCGTACTGGTACGCGTGACGATCGGGCGCGTAGCGCAAGACGCGGCGCTCCTGTATGAAGTCCTCGAAGGCGGCGCGCGTGTCACGTTCGGCTCGAAAGCCAAGCTCGCGCGCGGATTTGGCGGTCGAGAGCGAGCGTCCCCAGCGCAGCAGGTCGAGCAGCTGCGGCGAAAGGAATGCGACCCCGGCCTTGCGCACAGCGAGCGCGGCCAGCTCGAGTCCGAAGGGGGGGAGCAGCGGCGCGTGCAGCTTGCCGGCTGAATCGAGGAGCTTGGAGAGGGGCTCCGCTCCCGGCGCGGCGATGTTGTACGCACCCGCCGGGCCGCGCTTTGTCGCGAGCACCATGGCCGCGACGCAGTCGTCGCGATGGATGAGCTGCAGCGAGGGATCGTAACCGGCGACGGTCGGCACTACCTCCAGGTCGAGGTACTTTGCGAGGGGCTGAGGCTCGTCGGGGTTCAGGCTGTTCGCGAACCGGAGCGCAAGGATGTCGATGTTGGGATTGCGCTCCCCGAAGTCGCTCACGTACGACTCGACCTCGACGATGTCGCGCACGAACTGGTGTCGCGAGTTGCTGTCGAGGCGGTGGTCCTCGCGAAGGCCGGCAGGCAGGTCGAACCGCGAGCCATAGACATGCCCTGAGGACTTCAGCACGAACCGCCGCACGGGGCTGCCTTCCCCGGCGCATCCCGCAAGCAGGTTGAGGGTGCCGATGACGTTCATCTCGTGGGCGCGGCGCGGGTCCATGTCAAAAGAATCGATGCGCGTCAGCGTGTGAACGACGGTGTCGATGCCGACCGCCCGGACCAGCTTGCCGATCAAGGAGTGCCGCACGTCGAGCCGGAGATAGTCGGCGCGCCCCAGGTCATAGCGGGGTTCGCGAATGTCGATGCCGATCACCTCGGCGACATCCGGATCCTCGACCAGTTTCTGCACGACGAGCGCGCCCCACCAGCGGGCAACACCGGTGACGAGAATGCGTCGCTTCTTGGATGCCATGTTTTGGGTCAGTCTAGCCCCGGAAAACGCGCGTCGCCGGCAGGCCTGGCTTCGCCAGGCCGTCCGCCAATCGCCCATCTCGCCTGCCTTTCGTGGCGTGGAGGAGTCCTTTAATGAATCCCAACCTGCAGGAAAAAGAGCCATGGGAGGAAACCTAGGTTTCCTCCCATATCATTTATGTGCGTTTGATCACGTCGCGTTCCATCTGCGCAACAGCTCTTGAAAGCGTGTCCTGTAGCGGTGATTTCGCGGCGCGCACAGCCCATTCGAGCTGGCGCAGCAGCGAGTAGAGGCCCTTCATCGCCTTGATCGCGTCACCGATGTCGACGTTGGCCGGGAGCGGGATCTGGTCGAGGGCCTCGCCCGCGGACCAGCGGTAGGCGAAGTCGATGTAGTCGTGGGATGGAGCGCGCAGGTTCGGCTCATCGAGCTCGCTCTCCATATCCGCGAACCGGAAGTAAAGCGAGCGGATGAGCCGCGCGGTCTGCGCGATCGCAGGCGTCGGATACCTCCGTGGACCGCGCGCCTGGCGGTCTCTGCCGCGCTCCCTGTCCTCAGCCGTCAGCATCACCAGGACAGCGCACAGCTCCTCAGGGGTCAGGCCCTCGAGCCAGCCGAGCCAGATCGCCTCTGCGACGAGGATCGTGTTCTCGCCGTACACCCGTGAGGCGAACAACCCCTTGTCGGTCGGGCGGTCGTGGGCGAGAAAACCGGTTTCGGTCAGGATCTTGGAGAGGCGGCGGAGCTTGCGCGGGTACTCGTCCATCGTCCCACTGACCTCGCGCTGCCCGCCCTCGAGCTCCTTCTGGAGATTGCGGATCTCAGCGTACTTCTGGAGCAGCTCGCCAAAACGCGGAGAGCGCACGACCTTCAGCTTCCGCTGTCGCTCGAGCAGCCCCTTTGCCTCCACCTCGAGCCGCTGCACGATCCGACCCGAGGGCCCCATCGCTCGCGTGTGGCGGCCGCGCCGCCCCCTTCGCTCGGCCCCAGCCTCGCGCCTCAGGCGCCTGAGCTCGATCCGGATCGCGCGTCGCCTGTCTTCGAGCTTGAAGTACTGGGAGACGTCCTCGATCGAGACCTCCGGGTCGTCCCACATGCGTCGGATGTCCGAGAGCTGCTCGCGCACGTTGACGAGCCGTTCCTTGGTCTGCTCGGCCGCGAGGCGCTTCTGGAACTGGCCGAAAGACCGCTGCATCAGCGCCTCGGCCTCCTCCGGCGTGTACACACGCAGGAGGTTGAGGGCCATGTTGTAGCTGGGCAGGAACTTGGACTCGACGACGAGCGTCGGCCCCATCGCGACCTCGTAGATGGTGCCGATCTCGACGTCCGACTCCTTGAGGATCACCCCGTGTCCGATCACGTCGATGCCTCGCCGGCCCGCGCGGCCCATGAGCTGCGTCAGCTCCCCGGTGGTGAGGTGGGAGAAGTTGACCCCATCGAACTTCGTGAACGACGACACCACCACGGCGCGCGCGGGCATGTTGATCCCGAGCGACAGCGTTTCGGTCGCGAAGACGACCTTGATCAGGCCCCGCTGGAAGAGCTCCTCCACCATCTCCTTGTGGTAGGGCAGGAGGCCGGCATGGTGCTCCGCCAGCCCGCGTCGCAAGAGCCGCGCGTCGACCATGCGCCTGAAGAGGGCCTCCTCGTCGTGGTCGGTCAGAGCCTGCAGCCGCTCGGCAGCGACCCGGTCGATCGCCTCCTTCTCGGCTGCCGTGGTCAGGTCGATCTCGTGGTAAGAGCAGCGCTGCAGCGCTTCACGACAGCCGCGACGCGAGAAGATGAAATAGATCGCGGGGAGCATGTCGAGGCTTCGCAGCGTGGGGACAACGTGGAGGAGGTCGTTCGACGGCAGCGCGCGGTAGCCGCCGATTCGATATGAAGCCTCCTCCTCTTGCGCCCCCTTGCTCCAGGTCCTCTGGTCGATGCCGCCGTCGTTTTTGAACAGAGGGAGGAACTGGTTGTTGATCGCGAGCCACATCTTCAGCTCGACCGGCCGGACGTCATGGAAAACCGTTTCCATCCCGCCACGGTTCTCGGCCATCCAGTCGGCGATCTCTCTGTAGTTGCCGATGGTTGCGGACAGGCCGACGAGCTTGATGCTGGCCGGCGCCTGGATCACGATCTCCTCCCACACGGACCCGCGAGGGAAGTCGTCGATGTAGTGGACCTCGTCGAGCACGACGTAGCGGACGAGATCCAGGCGCTTCGGGTCCTCGTAGATGAGGTTGCGCAGGATCTCGGTGGTCATCACGACCACAGGCGCGTCGTCGTTGATCGTGTTCTCGCCGGTGACGAGGCCGACCTGCGACTCGCCATACTGGCGCACGAAATCGTGGTATTTCTGGTTGCTCAGGGCCTTGAGCGGCGTCGTGTACAGAACCTTCATGCCGTCCTGCAGCGCCCTGAAGATCGCGTACTCGGCCACCATGGTCTTGCCGCTGGACGTCGGCGCGCTGACCAGGACGCCACCGCGCCCGCGCTCGAGCTTCTCGATCGCTTCGCGCTGGAAAGCGTCGAGCTTGAAAGGCAGCCCGGCCTCGAACTCGACCAATTGATCGCGCGCGTCAGACGCGCGCATCTAGAGGCGAACCAATTCGGTCGACACGTCGGTGACCTGAGCCCCGCCGGCATGGGACTCGATGAAGGCAAGGGCGGCGGCGAGGACCTCGTCGGCATGCCGGCCGTCCGCGCTCACGCAGGCGATGGCCAGCTCGGCCAGCTGCCACTGATCGCGGTCGCCGACCTCGGCGGCCGCGACCTGGAACTTCGTCCGAACTCGGCGGAGGAGGCCGTGGACCACCTGGCGCTTCTCCTTCAACGAGTGGCTTTCGGGCACGTGAAGGACGACCTTGGCGACGCCGACTGCCACGGAAGAGGCCATCACAGGGTGTCTTTGACCATTTGGGGTGTTGCCAATATGATGGCCGGTGAGCTTGAGGGAGCCGACTGGGGAGGCCGGCACCGGCTGGAGGGCGAGAAATGGATCGAGACGGGGAAGCAGAGGATAAGGGCTTCGAGCAGTTCGAGCGGTTCCTGGAGGATTGGTCGCGGCGCGACTTCCTTCGCCGGATGGGTGGCGCGGCAGCCTGGACCGCGTTCTCCGGCGGGGTACTGGAATTCCTGGACGCCTGCGCTGGGGGAACTACCACCACCAGCGTTACTGCGAAGAAGGGCGGCCACGTCGTCGAGGGCGCATTCTCAGACGTCCGGACGTTCAACTCCATGCTCAGCAGTGACACCGCCAGCAACCAGTTGATCGGGCTTATGTTCGACGGGCTGCTCAACAGCAAGAAGAACGGCGACCTGGTCGGGGCGCTGGCCCAAGACCTGCCCAAGACCTCGGCCGACGGGCTCACCTACACGTTCAAGTTGCGCCCCAACCTCAAATGGTCGGACGGCCAGCCGCTGACGGCGGACGACGTGATATTCACGTACCAGCTCGCCTATGACCCCAAGTACGCGGAGGTGGCATCACCTCGTCGTGGCGACCTCTCGAAGTACATCGCGAGCGCCACCGCACCCGACCCGCAGACGGTGGTTATCACCACCACGCAGGTTTTCGCCCCGTTTCTCGTGTCGCACGGGCAGTACGGAATACTCCCCAAGCACGTGCTCGGCAGCCTGTCGGCGAAAGACATCAACACCGCCCCCTTCAACTCGGCTCCCACCGTTTCCAACGGCGCCTTCAAGTTCGTGAGCTGGCAGAGCGGCCAGCAGGTGACTCTCGCGCGGAACGACAACTATTGGGCCGGTCCGGCGTTGTTGGACCAGTACATCTACAAGGTGCTGCCCGATTCGACAACCGTGGCAAACCAGCTGAAGACCGGCGAGATCGACATCGGCCCGGTCGACCCGTCCCAGTACGACAGCGTGAAGGCCTCTGGAAACACGAACATCATCGAGTTCCCGGTCGCCATCTTCGACTTCTACGCGTACAACCTCGACCCCACCAAGCTCGGCGGCAAGCTCTTCGGCCAGAAGGAGGTGCGCCAGGCCCTGGTCTACGCCCTCGACCGACAGTCGTGGGTCCAGGCCATCTACTTTGGCCACGCCTCCGTGGCGACCTCGGTGGAGCCGCCCACCTCGTGGGCCTTCAAAGCCAAGCCCCAGGTCGTCTACACCTTCGACAAGACCAAGGCCAACTCTCTCCTCGATGCAGCCGGATGGGCCAAGGGCTCGGATGGGATCCGGGCCAACAAGGATGGGCTGAAGCTCCAGTTCGAGATGCACACCAACGCAGGCAACAAGCAGCGCGAGAGCTTGCTGCAGGTCATGCAGCAGTCGTGGAAGGACATCGGAGTCGATGCCACGCCCAAGCTGATCCAGTTCCCGCAGCTGGTCACCGAGATCGTCAGCACGCGCACGTTCGACCTGTTCCTGGTCGGTTTCAGCTGGGGTCAGGATCCCGACGAGGCGCCCCTCTTTCACTCGCGCAACGCGGCTCCGGGTGGCTTCAACGGCGCCGACTTCAAGAACGCGGACGTCGACGCTGCGCTCGACGGAGCTCTGGCCACTCTCGACAAGACCAAGCGCAAGCAGCTCTACTACCAGTTCCAGGACATCATGTCCGACCAGGTGCCCGCGCCGATCCTGATGTTCAACGTCGGCATCTGGGCCACGAGCAAGAGAGTCCAGGGTGCCGACTTCGGAACCTACAACCAGTTCGGAAACAGGCCCTGGATTCAGAACGTCTGGGTCACGGACGGCAAGTGAGGAACATTTAGGCAAAAGGGAAGGCTGGTGGGAGCCGCCGATCTAAGGCTATAGCGATGCTGATCAAATTCGTGGCCCGGCGGCTCCTCGCCTCCGTCATCGTCGTCCTCGGAGTGACCGCGGTCACGCTCACGCTGATGGACCGAACTCGTGGCGCGTACGTTCCAGGCCTCGACCTCAATCCGGCGCTGCGTCCGGAGGACATCGCCCGCCTGCGGGCGGACCTCGGCCTCGATCAACCGTTCTACCAGTGGTACCTGACCTGGCTGTGGAACGTGCTCCACGGCGACTTCGGCCGCTCGATGATCGACGGCAGTTCGGTCCTCACCCACATTCTGGAACGGCTCCCGAATACGCTCGAGCTGACGCTCACCGCGGTCGTCATCGGGATCTTGCTCTCCGTACCGCTTGGCGTGATCGGTGCCCTCCGGCGCGGCAGCAAGACCGATCACGCCCTCACGGTGTTCTCAGTCGCCGGGTTCGCCGTGCCGCAGTTCTGGCTCGGTTTGATGCTCATCCTCGTTTTCTCGGTGACATTCGAGCACTACGGCTGGCCGTGGCTCCCCTCCGGCGGCGTGACCAGCCCGTTCGGCGGCGGCGATATCGGCGACCGGCTGCTTCATCTGATCATGCCCGCCACGGTCCTGTCGTTCTTCTATCTGTCGCTGTGGTCGCGCTTCACGCGGTCGAGCATGCTGGAGGTGCTGTCGCAGGACTACATCAGGACCGCTCGCGCCAAGGGCATGAGCGAGCGCCGTGTCGTGTACCTCCACGGTCTACGCAACGCGCTGATTCCGCTGGTCACGCTGGTCGGCCTCGAGCTGCCCGGCCTGGTCAGCGGCGGGCTGATCGTGGAAGTTGTTTTCAGCTGGCCCGGCCTCGGGAGGCTGGCGTTCGAGCGGGCGCTGCAGTACGACTACACGACCGTGATGGGCGTGGTCTTCTTTGTGACGTTGCTGGTCGTGGCCGGCAACCTGCTTGCCGACGTCCTCTACGCAGTTCTCGATCCAAGGATCCGTTACGCATGACCCCCGTGGTGATGCGGCCGTGATCGATCCAGGGCAGGCCTCTGCGCTGGAGCTCCCGGCGCCGGCGATCGAGGGCGGCTCCCGGCGCCCGGCGCAGTCGTACTGGAACGAATCCTGGGAGCGGCTGCGCGCCAACCGGATCGGCGTCTTCTGTGGAGCGTTGATCCTGGTTCTCGCCCTGATCGCCATCGCCGCGCCGGTGTTCAGCCAGTTCGTGACGCATTTCGATCCGGCACGCCAGCATCTCTCTGACAACTTTCGATCGCCCGGCCACCCATATCTCCTCGGGACCGACGAGCTGGGCCGCGACACTCTGACGCGGCTCATCTACGGCGGCCGGGTGACCCTGGGGGTCGCCTTCCTCACCGTCGCGCTTTCGCTGACCCTGGGAACCACGGTCGGTCTCGTCGCCGGCTACTACGGGGGCTGGCCCGACGACATCCTGATGCGGGTGGTCGACGTGTTCCTGGCCATCCCCGCGATTTTCTTGTTCATCCTGATGTCGATCCTGTTCCGACCGAACGCGATCACTCTGGCGGCCATCATCGCCTCGGTTGGCTGGGGTGGAGTTGCACGCCTCGTGCGGGGCGAGGTGCTCTCGGTGAAACAGCGAGATTTCATCCTCGCGACGCGATCCATCGGGGCTCGCGATCTGCGCCTGATCTTCCGCCACCTGCTGCCGAACGTACTGCCCGTTCTGATCGTGGCGGCGAGCCTGGGAGTTGGCCAGATCATCCTGATCGAAGCGGCGCTGGACTTCCTCGGCCTGGGCATCCAGCCTCCCACCGCGAGCTGGGGCAACATGCTCACCAACGCCGAGAGCTATTTCTTCCACTCAGGATGGCTGGTGGTCTTCCCGGGAGTGACGATCTTCGTGACCGTGCTCGCTTCGAACCTTTTTGGCAACGCCGTCCGAGACGCCTTCGACCCCAGGCTGAAGACCCACTGACGGTGGCCCAACCACTTCTCGAGGTTCATGACCTGCACACGGTCTTTGCCACCAAGAACGGCGACGTCAAGGCGGTCGATGGCGTATCGCTCGAGCTCAACCCCGGCGAGACGCTCGGCATCGTCGGCGAGTCGGGCAGCGGCAAGTCCGTGACCGCGCTGAGCGTCATGCGCCTTCAGCGTCCGGGCAAGATCGTCGGCGGCAGTGTCATCTACAAGGGTCGAGACCTCACCAAGGCGACAGAGGGAGAGATGCGCGAGATCCGTGGACAGGACATCGCGATGATCTTTCAGGACCCGATGACCTCCCTGAACCCGGTCTTCCGGACCGGTTGGCAGGTTGCGGAGCCTGTTCGCCTGCATCACGGCCTGGACAGGGCCAAGGCGATGGCCGTGGCGGTGTCGATGTTGGGCAGGGTGGGCATTCCGACACCCGAGACACGCGCTCGCGATTACCCGCACCAGTTTTCCGGTGGGATGCGCCAGAGGGCAATGATCGCAATGGGTCTCACCACCACGCCGAAGGTCCTGATCGCCGACGAACCGACCACCGCCCTGGATGTCACCATCCAGGCCCAGATCCTCGACCTGCTGCGCCATGTCAACCGCGACTTCGGCACGGCCACGATCCTGATCACGCACAACCTGGGCGTGGTGGCCGGCATGTGCGAGCGCGTGATGGTCATGTACGCGGGGCGGGTGGTCGAATCTGGCCCGACCGTCGACGTGTTCGCGCACCCGAAGCATCCATACACCTGGTCTTTGCTGCGGTCGATTCCGCGACTGGACGCTGAGCGCCATGAGCCGCTCAAGCCGATCGACGGGCTTCCGCCCGACCTGATCGATCTCCCTTCCGGCTGTGCGTTTCACCCGCGATGCCAGTTCAAGGTCGAGCGCTGCTCACGCGACACCCCGGTGCTCAACCGGGTCGGTGAGACGCAGCTGGCCGCGTGCTGGGTCACCCAGTCGGGCGCGGAGCTCAAAGGTGCCTGAAGCAGTCCAGGCGCAGCTGAAGCGTGCGTGGACCGCCTCGTCTCCACTTGTGACGGTGCGTGGGCTCAAGACGTGGTTTCCCGTCACCTCCGGTGTTCTCCAGAGGACCGTCGCCCACGTCCGCGCCGTCGATGGCGTCGACCTGGACATCAAGAAAGGCGAGACCGTGGGCCTCGTCGGAGAGTCCGGCTGCGGCAAGTCGACGCTGGGCCGCACCATCATCCGTCTCCTCGATCCGACCGCCGGAACAATCGAGTATATGGGCGAGGACATCACCCACCAGCGGGGCGAGAGGATGCGAGCCCATCGTCGCGACATGGCGATGATCTTTCAAGATCCGTATGCGTCACTGGATCCGCGCCAGACCGTGGGCGACATCGTTGGCGAGCCGCTGGACATTCATCGCATTGCCAAGGGCAAGGAGCGGCAGGACCGCATCTACGAGCTGCTCAGGGTTGTAGGGATGAATCCGCAGTTCGCCGACCGCTATCCGCACGAGTTCTCGGGCGGCCAGCGGCAGCGCATCGGCATCGCCCGCGCGCTCGCGGTCGGCCCGAGCTTCATCGTCTGCGACGAGCCGATCTCCGCGCTCGATGTCTCGATCCAGGCGCAGATCATCAACCTGCTCGAGAACCTGCAGGCCAAGTTCGACCTCACCTACCTGTTCATCGCCCACGACCTCTCGGTCGTGAAGCACATCGCGAACCGCGTGGCGGTGATGTACCTCGGCAAGATCGTCGAAATAGCGCCGGGCGGCCAGCTCTACCGCCGGCCTCGCCATCCGTACACGGGTTCGCTGCTCTCAGCGATACCGATTCCGGATCCGCTGATCGAGCGAAACCGGGAGCGTGTGATCCTTCAGGGAGACGTGGCTTCACCGATCGATCCACCTTCTGGCTGCCGCTTCCGCACGCGTTGCCCGCGGGCGCGACCGGATTGCGCCGAGAGCGAGCCGCCGCTCGAGACGTTCGGGGACGAGCACCTGGCCGCGTGTTTCCATCCATTAGATTGAGGGCGTGGTAGGAAACCCTGGTCGCTGAGCTTGAGGAGCTGGCGCGCGACCTGGTCGCCGCCTCCTACTTGAAAGGCGACTTCGTGCTTCGGTCGGGAAAGCGGTCGAATCGATATTTCGACAAGTTCCTTTTCGAAACCGATCCGGCCCTTCTACGCCGGCTGGGCAAGCACCTCGCCGGGCTGGTTCCGAAGGCGACGCAGCGGCTCGCGGCGCCTGAGCTTGGCGCCGTCCTGCTCGGCGGAGCTGTCTCGATGGAGACCGGCCTGCCGCTCGTCCTGGTCCGTAAAGAACCAAAAGGCTACGGAACGTCGAAACAGATCGAGGGCCATCTGTCGCCCCTCGATCGGGTCACAGTCATCGAGGACGTGGTCACAACGGGGGGCGACTCGCTGCGGTCGGCGCAGGTGCTTCGCGACGCCGGCGCTGAGGTGATCCACCTGGTCGTGGTACTAGACCGCGGCGAAGGAGGCGAGGAGAACATTCGCGCCGCGGGCATTCCGTACTCGCCTTTGTTCCGGGTTCAAGACCTACAACTTGACTGATCTGCTCATCAAAGGCGGCTCGGTCTACGGACCTGACGGTCCAATCGACGCAGACGTCCTGGTCACGGATGGCGTGATCACGCGCGTCGATGCGAGCGGCTCGCCGCCGGCCGGCGCGACCGTCATCGACGCGCGCGGCATGTACGTGATGCCGGGGGCGATCGACGCTCACGTGCACAGTCGCGATCCGGGCTTTCCGGAAAAGGAAGACTTCGGCACGCTTACAGCGGCGGCCGCGATGGGCGGCGTGACGACCGTGCTGGACATGCCGAACACCGTGCCGGCGGCCGACGTGGCAGGGGTGCTCGAGTCGAAAGCCGCGCTCGCGCGGCCCAAGGCGCGTGTCGACTTCGGTCTCTGGGGCCTGGTCCGCTCGAGCTCGACGGAAGATCAGCTGGAGGCGCTGGCCGCGGCGGGAGCGGTGGGATTCAAGGCGTATCTCGGCTACGCCTTCAGCACAAGCCGGAAGCAGGTGCTTCAGTCGGCCGGCACGGACGACCCGGATCTCGAGGCGCCGCCCGACTACGGAACGCTGGCCCGGCTCGGCCCCGCGATGGCGCGACTCGGCCTTCCGCTGGCCATCCACGCCGAAGACCCGGCGATCCTTTCCGCATTCCGACGGCCTCTCGAGACCTACTCAGACCTTCTCGAATCGCGACCGGCCGAGGCCGAGGCGGTTGCCATCTCGGCTGCGGCCGCCATCGCCAGGGACTGTGGCGTGAAGCTCCACGTTGCCCACCTCTCCAGCGCTCTCGGCCTGCGCGCGGCCCAGGACGCGATGCGCACCGGCGTCCGCTTGACCCTCGAGACCTGCCCCCAATACCTGTGGCTCTCCGACGAGGATTTCCCTCGCCTCGGAACATTCATGAAAGTATTTCCTCCGATTCGCACGGCGGCCGATCGCGAGGCCCTCATCGAGGCGGCCGCGAACGGCGTGATCCGGATCGTCGCGACGGATCACGCGCCGCACACCGATGAGGAGAAGGCACGGCCCTTCGGGGAAGCGCCATCCGGAAGCCCGGGTGTGCAGTCGCTCTACCTGAGCTGCCTCGAGCTCGCCAGGCGCCTGGGCGATGTGTCGCTGGCGCCCCGCTGGGTGAGCGAGGGCCCGGCGGCGCTCGCGGGGCTTCAGGAGATGAAGGGTGCGATCGCGCCGGGCTTCGACGCCGACCTGGTAATCGTCGATCCGAATCGCACGACACTGATCCGCCCCGCGATGATGCGGTCAAGGCAGCGCCGCGGTGCCTTCGACGGCATGGACTTCCGTTTCGGGATCAGGGATGTGTTTCTGCGCGGGCGTGCGATCGTGCGCGACGGAAAGCTGGCTGGCCGCGCATCGGGTCGAATGGTGCGCCCAGCGCGTTGAAGTCATGAAATGGCCTGGTTTCCGCGTCGCGCTCGTTTTCGTGGTCATCCTCGTCGCCGCTTCTGCGTGCCGAGTCCCCGGCAGCTCGGCTGGCAGCACCCCACCAGCCACACCGAGCTCCAGAGTCACTCCGTCACCAGCAGGCACCCTCGACGCCCCGGTCCCGATGCCGGCGGGATTCCCACCGGACGTGCCGATCTATGAGGGTGCTCGCCTGACAGCGGGAGCGGCCTTCGCCGCCAACGGTCAGACCACCTGGGGCATGGAGTGGGAGACGCTGGACACCGTCGACAAGGTGCAGGCCTTCTACACGAGCAAGCTTGCCCAGGGCGACTGGACGATCAAGGTCGTCGGCGGAGCAGCCGGGGTGTTCTCAGCCACGTTCAGCCGGAAGAGCAACTCGAAGGTGACGGGCGCCCTTGGCGTCGATGGGAGCTCAGGGGTGACTAAGATCTCGCTCAGTCTGGCCGGCTCTTAGCGCTATCTCGGTGCCGGCGCGCCCCTGAAGACCGGGTTCTGTGCCAGCTCGCGCTCGAGGCTGCTGGCGGGCCCGTGGCCTGGGTAAAGCGCCGTCGACAGAGGCAGGCGAAGCAGCTTGGTGCCGATGCTCATCATCTGGCGGCGGAGGTCCGTCTCGGGTGTCTGCTTGCCGATGCCTCCGGCCAGCAAGGTGTCGCCGACGAACGCGTGGTTGGCGATCACGTAGGAGACGCTGCCCGGCGTGTGCCCCGGCGTGTGGAGCACGGTGAGCTTGAACTCGCCGAACTCGAGCTCATCGCCGTCGAGCAGGTACCGGTCCGCCGAGCGGAGGAACTGCTTGGCGTCGGCTGAATGAAGGCCGGTCTCGCCGCCGACCAGCTCCTTCAAAGCATCTTTGCCGGCGACGTGTCCCGGGTGGCAGTGGGTGGCCAGGATGTACCGGACCTTGAGGCCTTTCAGCTGCTCGACGATCTTCTCGACCGGCAGCCCTGGGTCGATGACGACCGCCTCCTTCGTGCTCGCGCACGACACGACGTAGCCGTTGACCTCGCGATCGAGCTTGACCTTGACGATGGAGAGCTTGGCCACTGCATCACTATTTACCGGAATGGAGCAGGTCGCTGCAGTCGGCTTCGCCGTTTTCCTGGCCGCCGTCTGCCTCTTCTGGGCCTATGGCTACTTCCGAAGGCGGTCCAAGAAGAGGTACTGAAGCGCCCGCCGCCTACTCCTGTGGTCCCTGCACCTTGAGGCGGAGCGCGTCCAGCGAGTCGAACTTGTCCAGCGCCGGCTTCGCGCGCGGCCGGTCCGGGTACTTCGCCACCTGGATCGCCTCGAGCAGGAGCTCGATTTCCTCCGGAGTGAAGTTGAGGGTCCGGAAGACGACCTCCTTCACCTCGACGTGCCGGTCCACGGCACTCTTGATCACGTCGTCTGTGTCCGTCACGACCTGCGGTCGCGTCGGCCGGAACAGCTCCTCAGATCCGGCGAGTGAAACGCGCTTGAAAGTGGGCATCAAATGGCTCCTCGGTGATTCTCTATGACTTTGGCCCCGAGCGCACGGTACGACTTCGCTCCATCCGAGTCCTTGGCGTAGGTAAGGATCGACTGACCCGCCAGAGGCGTCTCGGCGAACCGGATGGAATCCGTGATGCCGAATTCGTAAACCTTGTCGCCGTATTTCTCCCTGACCGCGGCCAGCACCTCCTGCGAGTGGAGCGCACGCTGCTTGTAGAGAGTGGGCAGGATTCCAAGCAGCTCGAGGCGCGGATTGAGCCGGCGCTTGACGCGCTCCATCGTGACGAGCAGCTCCTGCATTCCGCGCAGCGCGAGGAACTCGGCCTGCAGGGGGACAAGGACCTCGTCCGCGGCGACGAGCGCGTTGATCACGATCAGGTCGAGCGAAGGCGGGCAATCGATGATGATGAAGTCGTACCGCTTCTGCGCCGGCTCGAGCTTGTCGCGCAGGATGCTCTCGCGGCCGATCTCGTTGATGAGCTGGTTCTCCGCACCCGCCAGCTCGATGTCGGCCGGGATGTAGTGGACTCCCATCTGCCGAGCCTCCTGCACGACGTCGGTCACGGTCGTGTCCGGATCGACGAGCAGGTGATAGACCGTCTTCTCGATCTCGGCCGGGGGCTTCATGTACAGCGTGAGGTGGCCCTGGGCGTCGAGGTCGATCAACAGCACCCGCTGACCCAGCTCCGCGAGGGCTGCGCCGAGGTTGACTGCGGTGGTGGTCTTGCCTACACCCCCCTTCTGCATGGCGACGGCTATCGTTCGGGCCAAGATTGGCCCGAGTCTAGCGGAAGCAGGGGATTCTGGCCCGCACCGGGGGCTGATTACCCTCCGACCTAGAGGCCGAGACTGGAGATCCCCGTCGGATCTTCGTCGCCGATGCGGCCGATCTCCGTCGTTGCGGCCTCCGCTCCTCGCTTGAGCATGCACGATGCATGCGCTCCGGTGCTCGGCCGCGCCTAGGTTCTCGGCCACCTCGGCGCCGAATCTCTCGACGGGGCCTCCAGCTCGACCTCTAGAATGGCGCCGGTGTTTGTGATCCCCCTGATCGCAGGTGCGGTCGGCGGTGCGTTCGCCGTCGTAGTCGCCCGCCAGTTCGCGAGCCGCCGAAAGCCCTACCAGGCGATCTGGGCGGTCGCTCTCGCGATGTTTGCGGTGGCTGCGTTCTTCGAGACCGCTGGGCAGGCCTTCGGCTGGTCCGATGCCACCTACCGTGGCTACTACCTCTTCGGCGGGCTGCTCAACGTCGGTTGGCTCGGCCTGGGATCGCTGCTGCTTCTGGCCTCGCCTCGAGCCGGCCGGATCGCGATCATCGTGATGGTTCTCGTTTCGATCGTCGGGCTGGTCGCGGTCCTCGTCGCGCACACGGATCCGCACCTGCTCAAGGCGCAGGTTCCGGCACGTGGAGCGATCGACGTGCCTACCGTGCTGCCTCTCGTCACGAACCTGGGCGGTTCGATCCTCTTGATCGGGGGTGCCGCCTGGTCCGCCTGGAAGGCTGCGCGCTCCGGTGCGCCGAGCCATCGGGTGGTCGGGCTCGCGATCCTGGCCGCCGGCGCCTTCATCGTGGCCGGGGGCCACAGCTACGCGCAGAGCAAAGGCGTTTACGCGGCGCAGCCTGTCAGCGAAGCGCTGGGTATAGTCGCCATGTTCGTTGGATACCTCGTGATCGAGTCACGCGTACCGATCGTGCATCCGAGCGCGGCATGAGGATGCGCTAGATGATCATCGACATAGTCGTCGTCCTCGTGTTGATCGTCTCCTTGATCGTGGGCTTCCAGCGCGGGGTGATCCAGCCGCTGCTGGCCGAGATCTTTTTCTTCGGCACTCTGCTCGCGGTGTTTCGATTCCACGACCAGTACACGACCGAGATGCAGAAGTACCTGCATTTCAACGCCGTGCTGGCCGTTTTTGTCGCGCTGATCATCGCGGTCGTCATGGGCGCGATCGGCGGCGCGATCGGGGGCGCGTTTCATCGCCTCGAATCGATCCGAGGAATCGATGGATTGCTCGGCGTGGTCGTGCACGGGTTGGTGACGCTGGTCGTGATCTACCTCGCCATCTCGGCGCTGGTGACTCTCGACAATGCGTTCGAACCGGCTTTGAAGACCGCGAGTCTCACCCTGGCCCAGGTCAACACTCTCGAGTCGGAAATACTCTCGAACCCGATCACCTCGGCCATGGTCTCGAAATCAGACCTGGCGGCCCTGAAGGCCGCCGGCGCCAAGGCTTCTGGCGCACATCTCGATTCGGTGGCCGGTATCCACCAGCTTCAGCAGATCTACACGGACTTCCTGCAGCCGCAGCTCCACAGCTCGCGGACGGCGCCGGTCGTCCTCAGCATCGGGCACCACCTGCCCTTCATCGGCAAGGTCGGGCCCGCGGACCTCAAGCCGCTCACGTCTCCATCGCCGTCGCCGACCCCCAAAGTGAGCCCGACACCGACACCTAAGTAATAGGGATGAGAGGAAACCTAGGTTTCCTCTGCGCGCCAGGCGCGAGCAGGATCGGACCTACTGATTGCATGGCTCTTTTCCTGCGGGTTGGGATTTTCTGAGTGGTTGCTCCCCGCGAGGCATAAAGACATTCATGGTTGCAAGGGGACGGCCGGAGTAAATCCGGCCTACTGGCCACATCTGGTCGCGGGTTGCGGCCAGCAGCATGATGTAATACCGCCTAGTGCTCGATCTAGCCCTCACTTCTGACCAGGAGCAGCTTGTCGCCACGGTCCGCGACTTCTGCGCCCGCGAGTTCGCACCGACGATCGAGGCTAACGACCGCGCTGGCCGCCACGACCCCGAGATCTTCGCCAAGCTCGCGTCGATCGGCTTGCCCGGGGTCTGCTTTCCCCAGCGGTATGGCGGAGTTGGGCTCGACTACCTGTCCCTGGGCCTCGTCTGCGAGGAGCTCGAGTACGTCGATACGGTGTTCCGGACCGTCCTGTCCGTTCACGTCGGCCTCGTCGGGATGGGCCTGTACACGTGGGCCACGGAAGAGCAGAAGCAACAGTGGCTCGTGCCGATGGCCTCGGGCCGGAAGCTCGCGTGCTACGGGCTCACGGAACCCAACGCCGGCTCTGACGTGGCCTCGATGCAGGCCACCGCGCGGCGCTCAGGCGGAGGGTACATCCTCAACGGCCAGAAGATCTGGATCTCGGATGCGGATACCGCCGACTTCATGCTCGTTTTCGCCAAAACCGACTCGAAGGCCGGCTCACGAGGAGTGTCCGCATTCATGCTCGATCGCTCCGAGGCCGGCAAATCACTGCGCACAGAGTCCATTGAGGGTCGCCTTGGTCTCCACGCGGGCGACGTCGGCTCCATCTTCATGACCGACTTAGAGGTGCCTGAAGCGAACCGCATCGGAGACGAAGGCGACGGCTTCAAGATCGCGATGAGCTGCCTGGACAACGGTCGCTACACGGTGGCGGCAGGCGCGACCGGGACGGTGCGGGCGTCTCTGGATGCGTCGGTGAAATACGCGCGCGAGCGCAAGACCTTCGGGCAGGAGATCGGGCGGTATCAGCTCGTGCAGCAGATGATCGCCCGCATGTCGCGCGATTACGAGATCTGCAGGCTCCTCTATTTCAAAGTCGCCTGGATGAAGAACACGGGGGCCCGGCATACACGTGACGTTTCGATGGCCAAGCAGTACGCCACCGACGCGGCCTTCAACGCCGCGCACGACGCGATCGAGGTGCACGGCGCATACGGATACTCGGCCGAATACCCGGTCGAGCGATTCCTGCGCAACGCGCGGGCGCCCATCATCTACGAGGGCACGCGCGAGATCCACACCATCCTCCAGGGCGAGTACGCGCTGGGTTATCGCGAAGACCGGCCGGTCAAGGCCTCGCTGCCTCCGTACCAGCCCGATTGATCGCGGCCGAGGCCGGCAGCCCGCCGGCCGGGCGCTCCTCAAAACGGCTCGGTCACCTCGACTTCGCGCTTCTCTCGATTTACTGGATCGCGATCGGCTACTTGTGGACGAGCCTCGGCGGTCTGATCATCCCCGACCTGGTCATCCAGCTCGTGGGCAGGAGGCACGAAGGGACCGCGCTCGCCGTGCTGGAAGGGATCGGTTCGCTGATGGCCGTGGTCTGGCAGCCGGTGATCGGCGCGGTGTCGGATCGGACGCGTTCGCGATGGGGACGCCGCCGTCCGTTCATCGCCATCGGCACGGTCGGGGACGTCATCTTCCTTGTCGGGCTCGCGCTGTCCGGCAGCTACTGGATCGTCGTGATCTTCTACTTTCTGCTTCAGACGGCATCCAACACCGCGCAGGGCCCCTACCAGGGCCTCATGCCAGACGTGGTTCCGCCGGCACAGCGCGGCACGGCGTCGGGTTACTACGGCGTGTCGAACTCGATAGGGCTCCTCGCCGGCACGATCGGCGCCGGGTTCATCCTCATACACGCCGGCCGGGTGGTTGCAATCCTGAGCATCTGTGGGTTGCTGGTGGCGACCATGCTTCCGACTGTCCTGCTCATCCCAGACCACTCGCCTCCGATCAGTAAACAGTTCACGAGCTTTCGGCAGGCCCTGAAGGCGACATTTGGGCGACCGCTTCAATATCCAGCGTTCCTATGGCTCATGGCGTCGCGGCTGCTGATCCTCATGGGCCTGGTCGGCGCCCAGAGCTTCGTGTTCTTTTACTTCAGCAATGTTTTCTTCGCTGGTAACCGGCACGCCACCATCGCCTCCAGCTACACCTTGCTGGGACTGGTGGTCGTCTCCGCGCTCGCTGTAGCCATCCCCGCCGCACGTGCGTCGGACCGCTTCGGCCGCCGGCCGTTCATCCTGGTCGGCGGGCTGCTGGGGGCCGTGGGACTCCTCATGCTGGTGTTCAGCCACTACACGTTGCTGCCTTCCGGGCTGGTCGCTCCGCTGGCCGGCGTGCTGAACGTTCCCGATCTCGCCGCGCAGGCGACGCTGGTCGGCGTTCTGATCGGGATCGGTTATGGCTTGTTCTTTTCAGTCGATTGGGCTTTCATCCAGGATGTGATTCCAAGTGACGAGGCAGGGCTGTTCATGGGCTTCAGCAACATCGCGACCGCCGGGTCTGGGATCATCGCCCGGTTCGTGGGAGGGTTTCTGCTCGATCCGTTCAACGCCGGGCCCCGGATCCTCGGCCTCCCCGGGGGCTTCCCAATCATCTTTTCGCTGTTCTTCGCCTGGCTCTTGATTGGAGCTGTGCTGATCTTGAAAGTGCCTGAGGGCGGTCCGGTGCGAACGCCCGCGGCGCCGGCGTGATGAACCTCGACGGTCTCCAGCCATGGGCAGGACTGGTGGGCGGATCGCCGGAGACGGCAGATGTGGTCGTGGCCGGAATCACGTACGACGGCTCGGCCGTCTACCGCAAGGGGGCCGCACTGGCGCCGCAGCGGATCCGCAGCCTGTCGGCGGCCATACCTCCCGTGACCGAAGACGGGCGGCTGCTCACCGGCCTGCGCGTAGCCGACATCGGGGATCTGGACGCCGGGACCGACATCGAGGCCGGTTGGTCGGCTGTGGCGGAAAGGCTGGCAGGTATTACGCCCGCCGCGTTCCTCACCGTGCTGGGCGGCGATCACTGCACGTTCATCTCCACCCTCGCCGCGCAGGTGAAGCGCCACCCGGGCCTCGCGGTGCTGTGGGTCGATGCTCATCCCGACCTGTGCGACTTCTCGCGAGGCGGCCGCTGGACGTGCGGTTGCGCGCTGCGTCGAGCCCTGGACGTGTCGGGCCTCGACCCCACCAGGGTCGTGATCGCGGCAGGTCGCGACTACGATCCCGAAGAGCTCGAGTTCATCGCCTCCCACGGGATGACGCTCGTGTCGGCGCACGACCTCGCTCGCGATCCTGAAGGCTCGGCGGGTAGGATCGCCGAGCGGCTGGCGGGTCAGGACGTACACGTCTCCTTCGACATCGACGCCCTCGATCCCGCCTTTGCTCCGGGGACGGAGATCCCTTCTTCCGGCGGCCTGTCGACGAGGCAGGCCCTCAACCTGCTCGCGACCGCCACGGATCGCGCGAAGCTGGTCGGCCTGGACATGGTCGAGGTCTCGCCGCCGTTCGACAACGGCGACATCACGACCTTCGCCGCGCTGAAGCTGATCTTCGAGGTGTGGGGCATGGCGTGGAACAGGCATGGCGCCCCCGCCTCTCGTCTGGGGGAGGGTCATGGAAAGCGCTGACGTGGTCATCGCGGGCGGCGGGATCATGGGCTGCGCGCTCGCTTATCAGCTGGCCAGGCGCGACGTGGACGTGCTGCTGCTCGAACGCGAAACCCTCGGCTCTCAATCCACCGGCAAGTGCGCGGGCGGCGTGCGCCAGCAGTTCTCGATGGAGGCCAACGTGCGGCTCCAGCGCCTTTCAGTGAAGATGCTCGAAGGGTTCGAAGAGGAGACGGGTCACCCCGCGGACTTTCGCCAGATCGGCTACCTCTTCGTCCTGACCCTTCCCCAGCAGGTCGAGGATTTCCGGCACAACATGGACATGTGGCATCGGGTCGGCTTGACCGAGGCCCGCTGGGTCGATGCGGCCGAAGCATCGCGGATGGTTCCAGTTTTGAACGTCGACGACGTCCTCGGCTGCACGTTCTGCCCGAGCGACGGGATTGCGAGCCCGGCGGACGTCACCTCGGGCTATGCGGCCGCCGCCCGGCGCCACGGAGCTCGCCTCAAGGAGGGCGTCGAGGTCATCGGTGTCGATGTCGCGTCCGGGCGCGTGCAGGGGGTCCGCACCTCGACCGGCGACGTCGCGACCCGGATGTTGTTCAACTGCGCGGGGGCATGGTCGCCGTCGCTCGGCCGCATGGCGGGGCTGGAGATCCCCGTCCTTCCGTATCGCCGCCACATCGCGGTCACTGGGCCGTTTCCGGCCGTGCCGCGCACCAACCCGATGACGGTCGATTTCAGGTCGTCTCTGTATTTTCACCCGGAGGGAGATGGGGTTCTGATCGGCATGAGCGACCGCGAGGAGCCGCCTGGATTCGCCACCGACGTCAACTGGGAGTTCCTCGAGAAGATGTTCGAGCAGGCGGCGCTCCGAGCGCCTGTCCTGGCCGGAGCGGGGATCAAGACCGCGTGGGCGGGCCTGTACGAGACGACTCCCGATCACCAGGCGATCCTCGGGCCGGTGCCGGAGATCGAGGGCTTCTGGTGCGCGGCGGGGTTCAGTGGGCATGGGTTCATGCAGGCGCCGGCAGCGGCCCTGCTGCTCAGCCAGCTCTTGCTGGACCATACGGCCGAGATCGACATCACGCCGTTCGCCTTCGACAGATTCGCGAAGGGCTCTCTTGTTAAAGAGAAGAATGTGATCTAGACCCTGGTCGACGCTTCGCGCCGACTCCCTCCTTTTCGGGGAAGTCAGCGTCGAAAGATGATCGCCAGGACCATGAGTCCGACTCCGCCGAGCAGCAGCACTCCCGAGCAACCGATCTGGACCACCGTGAAGACGATGCCGCCGGACGCCCCGTATGTGTTCGCGAAGGTCGCTCTGTGGCGCCTGGTCCTGACCGCGGCGGCGACGCCGGCCGCGCCGAGCAGGAAGGCGAGCAGCCCGAGCCCCAATCCCCCCGCCGACTGCCCGAACACTGAAGCCCAGTATGCCAGCGGTTAGCATTCACACCCGTGGCCAGGATCCTGCTGCTCGGCTCGACCGGCTTCTTCGGCCGCGGTGTCGCTCACAAGCTGATCGACGGCGGGCACCAGCTGAGGGTGCTGGTCCGCGACCCGATGAAGGCAGCGGCCTTCAAGATCCGCGGGGCCCAGGTCATGGTGGGCGACGCGCTGAACCCGGCCGCTGTCGCGCAGGCGGCGCAGGGAGTCGAGCACATCATCAGCCTGGTCGCGGTGCGGCGCAACCGGCCGCAATCGTTCCTCGAGGTGAATGTCGACGGACCCCGAATCCTCGGTGAGGCGGCGAAGGCGGCCGGGGTGCAGTCGGTGGTGTTCATCAGCGCGATCGGCGCACGGCTGGACGCGCACTACAAGTACCTGACCTCGCGGTGGATGGGAGAGCAGGAGCTCGCGAAATCCGGGGTCGCGGGCACAATCCTGCGCTTCTCCTTCGTGCTCGCGGAAGAGGGGGGCGTGCTCAACGACTTCGAGCGTGCAGCGAATTTCGGACCCTTCCTGATCATCCCGGGCAGCGGCCAGGCGCAGCTGCAGCCGATCCTCCGGGAGGACGCCGCACGGTGCGTGGTCGAGACGATCGGGCACCCGGAACTCCTCGGCAAGATCGTCGAGCTCGGCGGACCCGAGGTCGTTACCTACGAGACGATGTTCGACTGGTTCATCCAGGCCCGAGGCATCAAGAAACGCAAGCTCAAGCTCCCGGTTGGGCTGCTCATCCCCGGCGCAATGGTCATGGAAGCCCTCAGCACGAACCCCGTGGCTACCGCCGACGAGATCAACACGATTCAGCTTCCCAACGTGGCGGACGGTATCGACTCGGTGAGCACCCGTTACGGCTGGCGGCCGACCGCGCCCAGCACCTGGGTCCCCGCAAACTGGAAGAAGCCCCCGCGACGCTGAAGGTGCGCGCGTTCTTCGGGCTGCCTGTGCCTGAAGCGCACCGCGGGCGCCTGGAGCCCTATCTCGTGACGTGCACGGCGACTGCGCCTGAGTTTCGCTGGACACCTGCCGAGAATCTGCATCTCACAGTCCGTTTCATCGGCAGCGTCGACCGCTTGGCGGTGGAGCGGGTCGCGGACCGGCTGGACGCGGTTGGATTGCGTACGCTCGAGCTGCAGCTGGGCGAGATCGGGACGTTCAAGCGCGGGCGGTTGGTCCGCGTGGTCTGGCTCCAGGTCAAAGCGGGCGCTGAAGACGCCCGCGCGCTTGCCGCCCAGGTCGAGGCCGAATGCGTGAAGGGCGGCCTGGAACCCGACGCGCGAGCGTTCCAGCCGCACCTGACGCTTGCACGCGCCCGTTCACGCGATGGCGCCGCCGTGGCACAGCTTCCCGGACCACCCGACCTGCCGCCCTGGCGCGCCGAAGAGCTGGTCCTCTACAGCAGCCACCTGGGGCGTGGCGGCGCGGTCTACGAGCCGCTCCGCAAGCTCAGACTCCGGTGATCCCTGCCTCCGCACAATCGAGGTCCTGCTCGGGGCGGCCGCCGCTGACACCGACCGCGCCGAGCACCTTGCCCTCGCGCTTGATCAGCACCGAACCGAGGCCCGGGACCATCGGCACGCGGACCAGCCGGTCGGCGACGCTGAAGAATCCTGGGCGGTCCTTGGCGAGCTCCGCAAGCGATGCGCCGTCCCGGTGAAGCATCGCCGCTCCCACAGCTTTCGCCTCGGCGACCTGTGGGCTCAGGGGAGGAGCCCCGTCCATACGCGCGAGCGTGATGAGGAAACCGCCCTCGTCCACGACGGCAATCGTGATGTGGATACCGAGCTCCGCCGCCTTCGCCTGCGCGCGGACTGTGACCCCGTTCGCGTCGTGAAGATTCAGCGGCATCATGCAAGTCTCGCAGTTTGCCGGCTACTACAGATAGGTTGGCGGCGAACTGACTTTCGGACTTGCGCAGGCGTAGGTGGCCCTTTACTGTTGGCAACGGCCCCGAGGGAAACGTTCGAAAGGGCAGGAACAGGCCGCAAGGCCAGTACCGGTCCTCGAGAGGCGATCCGTTGGGGCCATTCCTTTTTCTAGCTCGATTACTGCAAGCTGATCGCGGTCCCTCGCGTTAACCTGCCTCAGTGACTGTCGCGCAGCGAGCTCCCAAGCGCCTTGACGCCTCCGCGCCCGAGGCGATCGAGGTTTCGATCGTCATGCCGTGCCTGAACGAAGCCGAGACGCTGGCGACCTGCATCCAGAAGGCCCAGCAGGCGATCGACCGCGCCGGCCTGGCGGCGGAGATCATCGTCGCCGACAACGGCAGCACGGACGGCTCCCAGGTCATCGCCAAGGAGCTGGGCGCAAGTGTGGTCCCGGTCGCGAGGAAGGGCTACGGGAGCGCCCTGATCGGCGGCATCAACGCCGCCCGCGGCCGCTTCGTGATCATGGGCGACGCCGACGACAGCTACGACTTCACGGCCATCGCGCCGCTGATCGACAAGCTGCGCGACGGCTGCGACCTTGTCGTTGGTAACCGCTTCATGGGCGGTATCGAGCCAGGCGCCATGCCGTGGTCCCACCGCTGGGTGGGCAACCCGGTCCTCACATTGATCAGCCGGATCTTCTTTCACACGCCCGTAGGCGACGCGCACTGCGGCCTTCGCGGTTTCCGCAAGGACGCGTACGAGCAAATGAGGCTTCGCGCCACGGGCATGGAGTTCGCGAGCGAGATGGTGATCAAGGCATCCCTCAAGAAGATGCGAATCGCCGAGGTGCCCGTGACGCTCCGGCCGGACGGGCGCTCGCGCCCGCCTCACCTCCGCACGTGGAGGGACGGCTGGCGGCATCTGCGCTTCATGCTCCTGTTCAGCCCGAGGTGGCTGTTTCTCTACCCGGGCCTTGCGCTGTTCGCGGTCGGGATCCTGCTGTCCGTCGCGCTCCTTCCCGGTCCCCTCTACGTGGGCAGCCTTCGGCTGGACATACACACCCTGCTCGTTGCGGGCTTTCTGGCTCTGCTCGGGTATCAGATGGTGCTCTTCGCCCTTTTCACGAAGATCTTCGCGATCAGGGCGGGGTTCCATCCGCCGTACCCGCCGCTCGACTCCGTGTCGCGCTACGTGACGCTCGAGGTCGGCCTCGCCGCGGGCGCGCTGATGGTGCTGATCGGAGTTGTCGCGCTGATCCTGGCCGTCGCGAGCTGGGGGTCGGTCGGCTTTGGGAGTCTGGATCCGTCGCTCACGATGCGAGAGGTGATCCCGGCGGTCGTGCTGCTCGCGCTCGGTTCACAAACAGTGTTCGCGAGCTTTTTCATCTCGATCCTTTCGATCGACAGGGATTAAATATGAGAAGGAACCGGGTGGTTCCTTCTCATCGCCCGGTCGGCTCCGCCGACGGGGCTGCTCATCTTCCCCGGGATTGGACTCACGGAATGATTACTCCACGCGATGCTTGGAGTGATCATGGATGTCCGGGACGGCCGGAGTGAATCCGGCCTGCAGGCCACGCTTTACTAGTAGACCGGCGACTCAGCGGTTACGGCTTCAAGCCACTTGCGGCAGGCCGTTAGGAAGCGCGCCGCCTGCAGGCCGTCGAGCACGCGGTGGTCGAACGAGAAGCAGAGGTACATCATCGGTTTGATCCCGATCATGCCGTCCACCGCGACCGGTCGCTCGACGATCGCCTCCATGGTCAGGATTCCCGCCTGCCCCGGGTTGATGACCGAGTAGCTGAACAGCGTCCCAAACGTCCCGGAATTGTTCACGGTGAACGTCGCGCCGGCGAGGTCGTCGGCCTTGAGCTGCTTGTTCTTGGCACGCGACGCGATGTCGTTGACCGCGCGGGCGAGGCCCGCGATTGACAAGCCGTCGGCTCTGCGCACGACCGGGACGATGAGCGTGTCCTCGAGGCCGACCGAGATGCCGAGGTTGATGTCGCGGTGGATGATGAGCTCGGTCTCGTTGAAGGTCGCGTTTAGCTGCCGGTGCTCGCGTAGGGCAGACGCGGTCGCGGCCATCACATACGGCAGGTAGGTGAGTGAGAAACCCTCCTGCTTCTGGAAGGCGGCCTTGTTGGCGGCTCGGTTGGCGACGACGCCGGACATGTCCGCCTCCTGCGTCTGCCAGGCGTGAGGGATGGTCGTCTTGGAGCGGACCATGTTCTCGGCGATCAGCCGGCGCACTCGCGTCAGCTGGACGACTTCGTCGCCCTGGCCGGGCGTGACAGCCGGTGCAGGAGCAGCTGCGGCCGGAGCGGCCTTGGCCCTCGCTGCAAAGTCCTGAACGTCCTTCTTCGTCACGCGGCCGCCGATGCCGGTCCCGGTCACCTTCGACAGGTCGACCTTCAGCTCAGAGGCCTGCATCTGCACTGCGGGCGAGTAGCGATGCTCGCCAGTGTCGAGCGACACCGGCGCCTGCTCGGTCTTTTGGACTCGAACCGCCGCTGCCGGTTCACCTTCTGCGGCCGGTTGTGCCGGCGGCTCTTGGGACGGCTGGGCCGGCGCAGCCTTCTGAACAGCAGCCTTCTCCGGCGCGGACGCCGGCGGAGCTGCGGCCGCAGCCGGGGCCGGGGTTTCTGAAGTCGCGCCGGCCTTTCCATTTGCCCCGTCGGCTCCTTCAGAGCCGACCTCTACGACCGCGATCTCAGCTCCGGCCTGAACCGTCTCGCCCTCTTTAGCCAGGATCTCGCGCAGAATTCCGGTCACCGGGGCGGGCACCTCGGCGTTGACCTTGTCTGTGTCGACCTCGAGCATCGGCTCGAACTCGACCACCTTGTCGCCGACCTTGACCAGCCACTTCGAGATCGTCCCTTCGTGAACGGATTCACCAAGCTGCGGCATGACGACGCGGGTGGTGTTCGCCATCAGTACGCCGCCAGGTCGCGGAGAGCCTTGGTGATCTTTTTCGGGGTCGGCATGAAGTAATCCTCCATCGGGATCGCGTAAGGCATTGAGGGCACGTCCAGACCGCCCAAACGCTTGACGGGCGCGTCCAGCCAGCTCCACGCGTCGTCGGCGATCAGCGCGGCCACCTCGGAGCCGACCGAGACGCTGAAGTTGTCCTCGTACAGGACCATGCATTTGCCGGTCTTCTTCGCCGACGCGATGATCGCCTCCTTGTCCAGCGGGTACACGGTGCGCAGGTCGATGATCTCGACGCTGACCCCCTCCGCTTCCAGGATCTTCGCCGCTTCGTTCGCGTAATGGACCATCAGGCCGTAGCAGAAGACGGAGATGTCGGTTCCCTCGCGGAAGGTTCGCGCCTTCTGCAGCGGAATGATGTACTCGCCCTTTGGCACCGGCTCTTTGAACATCCGGTAGAGGCGCTTGTGCTCGAAGAACAGGACCGGGTCGGGATCCCGGATGGAGGCGAGCAACAGGCCTTTCGCCTCGTAAGGGCTTGACGGGATCACGATCTTCAGGCCTGGCGTCGCAAAACGAGCCTCGATCGACTGAGAGTGATACAGGGCGCCGTGCGCGTGGCCGCCCATCGGCGCCCGCACGACCATCGGCACCGACCAGTCGCCGTCGCTGCGGTAGCGGTACTTGGCAGCTTCGTTGGTGATCGAGTTGAACGCCATGTGCGCGAAGTCGGCAAACTGCATCTCGGCCACCGGCCTCTTGCCATAGATCGCAAGGCCCAGCGCCACGCCGGCGATCGACGACTCGGCGAGCGGCGAGTCGATCACTCGGGCTTCGCCGAACTTGGCGCGCAGGCCGTCGGTGACGAGGAACACACCGCCCTTCTGCCCGACGTCTTCGCCCAGCACCATCACGCGATCGTCCCGCTCCATCTCCTCGGTCAGGGCGGAGCGGAGCGCGGCCACCATGTTCATTTCCTCGGTCTCCACGCCAGGAGCGGGGTCCATCGCCGCCGGCACGCCCACGCCGTAGACGTTCGTCAGCGCGTCCTCGGGCTCCGGGTCGGGCGACTGCATGCCTTCCTGCGTCGCCTTCGACACCTCATCCTTGACCCGCTCCTCGTACTCGGAGATCTCCTTGGCGCTCAGCACGCCCTCTTCGAGCAGGCGCTTCTTGAACACCTCGAGGCAGTCGTTTTGCGCGAGCCTGTCGATCTCCTCCTGCGTGCGATAGCGGCGCTGGTCGTCCTCTGAAGAGTGGGCGCCCAGCCGGTCGACCAGGCATTCGATCAGGGTCGGACCTTGCCCGGCTCGGGCGCGGGCGATCGCTTCACTCGCGACGACGTAGCAGGTGACAGGGTCGCGGCCGTCGACCGACATGCCGGGGAATCCGTAACCTGCCGCCCGCTGCGCGACATAGTCGAGCGCATATTCCTTGCGGAACGGGGTGGAGATGGCGAAGCCGTTGTTTTCGCACACGAAGACCTCGGGCAGCTTGTAGATCGCGGCAAAGTTGAACGCCTCGTGCGCGTCGCCCTCCGAGCCGGCGCCTTCGCCGTAGCAGGTCATCAGGACCTTGTCGGTTCCGTCCATCTTCAACGCGTACGCGATGCCCGCCCCGCGCACCATCTGTGTGGCGACAGGCGATCCGCCGGACGTGATGTTGTGCCGCGAATCAGAGAAGTGGCCGGGCGTCTGCTTGCCTCCCGAGGCGGGGTCGGCCGATTTCGCAAGCACTGAAAGCATGAGGTCGAGCGGGGTCATTCCCATGCGCATGCAGAGGACCACGTCGCGGTAGTACGGCGCGAGCCAGTCGTGCTTGGGCTTCAGCGGCCAGCTGACGCCGATCTGAGCTGCCTCGTGGCCGGCGCACGAGATGATGAACGGCGCCCGTCCCTGGCGGTTGAGGACCTGGAACCGGTAGTCGACCTGCCGGCCGAGCAGGATGTAGTTGAACCATTCCTTGAGCGTCTTCTCGTCGAGGTCCGTGTCACGCCATGCGACCGGTTTCTGGAAGCGCCAGTCAGGTTTGAACTCAGGTTCTAGAGTCTTGACAGCAGGTTCCCGCGGCTTGGTGGTCGACACTAGATGTGAATCGCATGGCCGTCCACGGCCAGCGCAGCCTCCATGACCGCCTCGCTGAGCGTCGGGTGTGGATGGATGTTGCGGCCGAGCTCCCACGCGTCGCCCTGGAACAGCTGCGCGAGGGCGGGCTCGGCGATCAGCTCGGTCGCGTTCGCGCCGACGATGTGCGCGCCAAGCATCTGGCCGGTCTTGCCGTCGGCGACGATCTTGACGAAGCCGCCCGTCTCGCCGTGGATGATCGCGCGGCCGAGTGCCGTGAAGGGAAACTTGCCGATGCGGACCTCGCGTCCTTTCTCGCGCGCCTGGGCTTCGGTCAGGCCCACCGACGCGATCTGTGGATGCGAGTACGTGCAGCGCGTGACGAGGTTCTGGTCCATCGGGCCGACGCGCTCGCCGGCGATGTCCTCGACCGCGGTCATCCCCTCGTGCGCGGCGGCATGAGCGAGCAGGAAACCACCGACGACGTCACCGATCGCATGCACACCTTCCGCTGAGGTCCGCATCCACTCGTCGACCTTGATGAAACCATTTGGATGAGTCGTGACGCCGACCTGCTCCAGGCCGATGTCCCTGGATCGAGGCGATCGTCCCACCGCGACGAGGAGCTGGCGGGCCCAGACCTCACCCTGGTCCGTGTCGACGCTCACGCCTTCACGGGCCTTCTTGGCTCCCTTTACCTTCACGCCCAGACGGCAGTCGATGCCGGCCTTCTTGAAGGCTGCCAGCATCTCTTTGGAGATCTCCTCGTCCTCGAGCGGCACCAGCCGGTCCAGCGCTTCGATGAGCGTGACCTTGACGCCGAGCTGGCTGTAGAGGGTCGCGAACTCAACCCCGACAGCGCCCCCGCCGATGATGCAGATCGACTCGGGCACGTTCGTGGACAAGGTTGCGTGGTCGGACGAGATGATGAGCTTGCCGTCGAACTCGAGACCCGGCAGCGTCCTGACCGTGGAGCCTGTGGCGACGACGAGGTGCTTGGCTTTGATCTGCTTCGCGCCGACGTCCAGCGTGTTGCGGTCGTGTACCCGCCCGCTTCCGGCGATCACCTCGATCTTGTTCTTCTTCATGAGGTACTGGACGCCCTTGTACAGCTGGGCCACGACCGAGTCGCGCCGGGCGGCGATCCGGGCGTAGTCGAACTGCACCTTCTCAGCGTTGATCCCGAACTCCTGGCCGCGCGCAGAGACCCGGTGGTAGAGCTCGGACGACTCCAGCAGGGCCTTGGTCGGGATGCAGCCGACGTGCAGGCAGGTGCCGCCGAGCTTGTCGGCTTCCACGAGGGCAACCTTCAGGCCAAGCTGGGAGGCTCGGATCGCGGCGGGGTAACCACCCATCCCGCCTCCCAGAATCGCGACGTCGAAGTCAAAAGTGGGCACTTGAACTAAGTGTAGAAGCCGGTTCGGGAACGAGTTCAGTTACAGCCAGTGCGAAGCAGGTTGCGCCGGGCGCGGTCGAAGTCGGCCAGATCGGTGACCGGCTGCCCGGCGACCGGGTCGCCATACCGATCGGTGGCCCTGTAGTAGATCGCCGGGTCGTCCACCTGGGGCATCACGAAGGCATCGGCCGTCGTGCGCGGGCCAAGGCAGGGGTCCGACCGTTCGGAGGCGAGGGCCTGGAGGTCGGCCACCGCCCGCTGCATCTGGACGCCTTTGGCGGCGGCAAACGAGAACAGCAGGACGGCACTGCTGAAGCAGGCGAGAAAAAGACACGCGGCCAGGGCCGGGCGCCACGTTCCGCGCCACGGCAGGTTGCGAGCCGCGTCCGCCAGGAGGACGAGCCAGAACGCGGCGCCTTCGTACACATACCGGCCCGCGCCGGCCTGCTGGTAGCCCAGCTGGGCGCGCCCGATGCCGGTCACGACGTAAAGCGCCAGGAGGGCCGCCAGCACGCCAAGGGCGAAGGGATCCGGCCTGCGCCGCCACCAGGTCAGGGCGAGCACCAGGGCAGCCGCCACGAGCGCCGGCGGACCCCAAGACCCGCCTTGCCCGATCAGGCCCGCCGCGCTCTGTCCAAGGCCCCATGCGGTGTAGACCGGCAGGAGGGCGAAGTTGCCGGCAGTGGGCGGCGGGTTCGGAGGTGTTCCGCTGTGTCCGAAAGCGAGATACCACGCGCCGAACAGGGCGGCCACCGGCGCAAACCACAGGAGCTCTTTGCGGCGAGCCGGGGTGACGACGAGGATCACGGCGGCGGCGGCCGCGAAGACGAGCCCTATCCCCGAGAACGCCAGCGAGCCCGCCAACAGGAGCGTGGCCGCCAGGAGCCGGCGCAAGCTGGAGGGCCCGTCGAGCGCGAGCAGCATCCCGAGACCGCACGCAACCGAACCCACGAAGGCGATCTGGAAAGCCCAGAGCAGGTTCTCCCATGCGGCGCCGAGCACGAGAAACAGAGCGGCTCCGGCGATGGCGACGAGATCCCCGGCGCGCCGCCGCACCAGCTCGAACAGGAGCACGGCGCTCGCCGCGTGCAGCGCGAGCAGCGCGGCCATGTAGGGGACGTAGCTGCGGAGCCCGACCGTCGACAGCAGCGCCGTATAGATGAGCCGCGTGAGCATCGCCGGATGCTCGTTGTGCGGCTGGAGATAGGTGCTCCAGGTCCAGTCGGGCGCGGTCAGGATGAAGGTCCACTCGTCGAAATAGAAGGTGTAGGAGTGAGACAGCCAGAGGATCGCCGCCGCGACCACCAGGGCCATCGCCACGACGATCAGCCGTGCGCGTGGGACTAGGACGGACGAGATGGTCATCCAGCGGTTGCCGCACGCAGCGTAGACGGTGGGGGAAGCGCGAGGTAAACCAGCCATACCGCCAGGCCGATGAGGATCGGCAGCGGGCTCAGCGGCCAGCCGAGCTCTCCTCCGATCACGACCACGAGGAGCCACCAGCGCTGCCAAGCCGGCGCAGGTTCACGCCAGAAAAGCCAGGCGGCACCCACCAGGATCGCGTAGTCCTGCAAGTGCCAGTAGGTGGCGCCGAGCGTGCTCGTCACCAGGCCGAGGGCGAAAAGCCGGGCGAGGCTCGAGTGGCGATTGAGGTAGGCGCCGGTCACACCGACCGCCACCAGGATCCCCTGCACGGCATAGCTGAGGACGCCCGAGCCGAAAACATAGGCGGGAGTGAAGTACCGGTTGTTGGCCACGTGTTCCGCCTCGGACAGCAGCATCCGGTAGTCGTTGAGCCCTTGCTGGCCGAGCAGAAGCACTGAAACTATGGCAAGTACGCAGACGGTCACCGCCCAGGCCGCGACGATTCGCCACCTGCCGGCCGCGAGCAGAAGCAGAGGCACAGCCAGCGTGAGCTGAGGCTTCAGCACCGAGACTCCCAGCACGGCTCCGGCCAGATAAGGCCTGCCCGTGTCCGCGAGCCTCCAGCACGCCACGGCCGCCAGCAGGACCAGGAGGTCGGGTTGCGCCAGGCTGAGGCTGTACTGCACCGGGTACCATGCGGCGGCTGCGATCAGCCACAGGATGCGCGCTCGCCCCGAGCCGGGCGCGGCGATCCACCACGCTGCGACCAGCGCGGCCACGGACGCCACCAACCACGCATAAACCGTCGCCGCCGAACCAAAGACCGTGAGCGGCACCAGCACCCAGGCACTCGGCGGAGGCGAGATGAAGCGCTCGCCATCGTTGAACGGAGCACTCGGCCGCAGCTCGGTGAACATCTGGTGCTGAAGGCTCAGCGAGTAGAGGTGGCTCCACCCGTGCTCGATTCCGATCCGGGCGCCGATGTAGGCCAGCGTGAGGTCGTTGTCGAGGATCTCCCTGTTGAGGGGAACCACGATGACGTTCCAGGCGATGAACCCGCCGCCGAGGAGCAGGAACCACGCGAGACCAACCGCGCCCAAATTACGGAGGGCTTTGCGGTCGAGCCCCAGCCGGGGGATGGGCTAACCCCGCTCAGACAGGGGTACGGGTTTGCGAGGCTCCGGCCCGACGTACTCGGACTGGGGCCGGATGAGGCGGTTGTTGCCGCTCTGCTCCAACACGTGGGCGGTCCAGCCGGACGCGCGCGAAACCGCGAAGGTGGGTGGGAAGTACTCCTTCGGCAGCCCTATGGCCTGGAGCACACCTGCCGAGTAGAACTCGACGTTGGTCGCCTGCGGCCGTTCGGGATGCTCCTCATGGAGGATCTGCAATGCCGTCTCCTCGACCTTCGAAGCAAGCTCGTAAAACTTTGGGTTGAGCCGCGCGCACAGCTCTTTCAGGATTTTCGCGCGCGGGTCATACGTCCGGTAGATGCGATGACCGAAGCCCATGAAGCGCACTTTCTCCTTGCGCGCCGCGCGCATCCATCTGTCCGCATTCTCGGCGGTGCCGATCTTTTCCAGCTGGTCCATCACCGCCGATGGCGCTCCACCGTGAGCCGGGCCCTTCAGCGCGCCGATTGCGCCCACCAGGCATGAAGCAAGGTCGGAATCGGTGGAGGCGATCACGCGCGCCACGAACGTCGACGCGTTCATTCCATGGTCGGCGAGCAGAACAAGGTAGGTGTTGAGGGCGTGCACGAGCTCCGGGCTCGATTCCTTTCCATTGAGCATGTAGAGGTAGTTGGCGGCGTGGCCGAGATCCGCGCGCGGTTTGACAGGCTCGAGCCCCAGCTGGCGGCGATGGAACGTCGCCAGGATGGTCGGGAACGACCCCGTCGCGTGGATCGCGAGCGGGATCGTCGGCTTCTCCAGCTTGTGCTCGACCCCCTGCACGGAAACCACGCTCCTGAGCACGTCCATCGGGTCCGTGTCCTTGGGCAGCGCGTCCAGGGCGATGGTGGCCGCCGGCGTCAGCGAGCGGGAGGCCGCCAGCTCTGTGGTGAGCCGTTCGAGCTGGGCTCGGTTTGGCAGCTGCCCGTACCACAGGAGGTAGGCCACCTCTTCGAACGACATCTCCTCGGCCAGGTCGGCGATCACATAGCCGCGGTAGACGAGGCGTCCGTTCGCGCCGTCCACCATCGAGATCGCCGTCTGCGCCGCGACGATGCCTTCGAGGCCTGGGACGTACGAGCTCATCTTTTGGCGATGGCCGCCGGCTTCTTCCCCGGCTCGGGTCCGATCCATACCGATGCCGGCCGGATGATGCGCAGGTCGGCCAGCGATTCGAGCACGTGCGCTGTCCAGCCCACCACGCGTGAGGTGGCGAACATGCAGGTGAACATCTCCTTGGGGATGCCCGCGCCGGTCAGTACGACCGAGGCCCAGAAATCGACGTTGGTCGCATTGGGTCTTTCGGGATGGGCCTCGTGAAGGATCGCCAGCGCCAGCTCCTCGGTGCGCGCCGCCGTGCGATGCAGCTCAGGCGCGGCCGTCCGGGCCATCTCGCGCAGGATCTTGGCTCTCGGGTCGTAGGTCCGGTACACCCGATGGCCGAAACCCGCGAACCGTTCATGGCGGGCATGGGACTCGCGCAGCCACTTCTCCGCGTTGGACGCGGAACCGATCTTGTCGAGCATCGAGCGAGCGGCCAGGGTTGCCCCGCCGTGGGCTGGCCCCTTCAACGCGCCGACGGCGCCGACGACAGCCGAGGTGAGGTCGCTGCCCGTCGAAGCGATCACTCGTGCCGCGAAGGTCGAGGCGTTGAGCCCGTGATCGGCAAGGAGCATGAGGTACGAGTCAAGCCAATGCACGCGCTCGACTCCCGGCTCCTTCCCTTCCATCATCCAGAGGAGGTTGGCCGAGTGGGACAGATCATCGCGGGGCTCGACGACGTCGTAACCGAGTCTCCGGCGGTGGGCGGCCGCGACGATCGTGGGGAAGACGGCGGTCAAGGCGATCGCCTGATCGAGCGAGGGCTTCACCATCGTCTTTGCTGAGCCCTGAGCCGAGGTGACGGTGCGCAGGACGTCCATCAGGTCGGTCGCAGGGTCTGTCGACATCAGTGCGCCGCGCGCGGAGTTGTTCAGCGAACGCGCGGACGCCATGTGCTTGTGCAGCGTCTCGAGCTGGGTACTGTCCGGAAGGTCCCCGTGCCAGAGTAGGTAGGCCACCTCCTCGTACGTGACGGACGGGGCGAGGTCCTCGATCAGATAACCGCCGCGGTAGATGAGCCTGCCATTGGCCCCATCGACCTCGCTGACGGCGGTCTGGGCGGCGACCACACCCTCTAGCCCAGGGCTGAACTCCGGCACGACGTGTAAGTGTACGGAGGCCCGATTCACGACCACTGGTCTACTAGAGTTCGTCGCATGGTCGAAGCGCCACTCATCGACACTCGCGCGGCGCGCTTGATGGCCTGGTTTGCGCTTGTCTTCGCGCTCGCGACTGACGCTGCGTATCTACTGCTGAAGGGTGGCCAGACCGATACCGCGATCTACGTGTTCACCGTCGCCTTCGTCGCTTGTTACCTGGTCGCGCTTGCCGCCTTGCTCGGCGCCTCTTTGATGCGACGTTGGAGCGCCGGGATTCGCCTATCGTTGCGAGCGGGTGCGGCGGCCGGTCTCCTGGTGCTCGGCGTCCTCGCCATCTCCTCGATCGGCCTGCCTTTGCTCATCGCCGGGGCGATCGCGACTGGGGCGACCGTCCGCACGTTGCGGGGACCTTTCGTGACCCCATCGTCGCTGTCGGCGGTCGCCGCTGCGGTCCTCGCCGTCGTCGTGCTCGTGGTGGGATTCGAGGTGAGCGAGCGCGCGATCGTCTGCCCAGCGCACGGCTCGACGAGCGGCGGCGGCACCGGCCTCGTGACCGGACCGTATTTCTACGACTGCATCAATGGACAGCTGACCTTTCACTCTGGGTCGTGCAGCTCGAGCTCGATCGATTCGAACGGCAACGTCACTCACCCGGGTTGCTGAAAGAGGCTACGAATGGTAGGTAGTAGCAGGAAACCCGACACCCATCCGTTAGGCTTTAGTGAATACCCGTCGGAGGCAACCAAATGTCATCTCTACGTCCTGCAAAGATCGCTACCACCTTGCTCCATCTGATCGGCGGCTCGCTGGCCGAGGCGCAGGAACCAACCGGTCCCCCGTGCTCGTGCGAGCGGTGCGAGGAAGCCTGGTCCCGGAACCAATCACGGGAGAAGCGCGCGCCCGAACCCCGCATCGCCTCAGGGTATGCTCGCGTGGGCCCCGGCTAATAACCCACTAAGGGTTGCATGCAGGCCGGATTTACTCCGGCCGTCCCTTGCGCGCTTGACCGGCACCCCGCGTCGTGTGGAGTATCTATTAAGTCAAGTCCGATCGATATACCGGAATGGGAGCAGCCACGCGCGTAGCGCCTGGCGATGAGGGAAAACCATCCGGGTTTTCCCTCATACCTACACCATGCCCAGCTCCCAGCGCGCCTCTTCGGACATGCGCTCTGGGGACCAGACCGGTTCGTAGACGATGTCGACTCCCGCGTCCGTGATGCCCGGCAGCGTGAGCAGGTGATCTCGGACGTCGGCCATCACCTCGGCAGCCATCGGGCAGCCCAGCGCGGTGAGGGTCATCTTGATGTCGACGCGAGCCGGCTTGATCGCGATGTCGTAGATCAAGCCCAGGTCCACGATGTTGACCGGGATCTCGGGGTCGAAGCACTGGCGCAGGACCTCGATCACGTCCTCCGGCTTGACTGTCGCGTCCTCTGTGGCCTGCGAGGTCGGGGCAAAATCGGTCACGGCGTCTCCAGCGGCAGGCCCGCATCCTTCCATGCCTTGGTGCCGCCGCGGAAGTTCACGACGTCCTTCAGGCCGAGGGCCACCGCCATCTCAGACGCCACGGCCGAGCGCTCGCCCATCGCGCAGACGAAGATCGTGCGGTCGCGGAACTTCTGGGCGGTCGGGTTCGCCAGGAGCGTGTTGAGCACGACGTGCCGCGCACCGGGCACGTGGCCTTTGTTCCACTCCCAATCCTCGCGGACGTCGACCACCTCATAGCCGTCGTCGATCAACTTCTTGACGTCATCCAACTTCAGGTCGCGAAAGCCATCTTGCTTTTCTGTCATTCCCATCTCCTACTCCTCGTCCTCATCGCTTGCCGCCAGCCCGTAAGCACCCACTTTCAGCACCTTCAGCGACAGCAGGGCGCACTTGATGCGCGCGGGGGAGATGTCAATCCCGAGCTCCCCGAGCACGTCCGCCTTGCTGATCTTCTTGGCCTCTTCGAGCGGCAACCCTTTCAGCCGCTCCGTCAAAAGCGATGCAGAGGCCTGGGAGATCGCGCACCCCCGACCGTGGAACCGGATGTCCTCGATCACCCCATCCTTCACCCGAAAATCCATGCCTATCACGTCGCCGCAGAGAGGGTTGTCCTCTTCGTGGCTGATGTCAGGGTTCTCGAGACGGCCGAAGTTCCGCGGGTTCTTGTAGTGGTCGAGGATGTATTCGCGATAGAACTGGTCGTCGGCGGCGGTGCCTGCTCCGCTCATAGCTGAGAGTCCGCATTCGGGGTCCCCGTGAAATCGAAGATTTCGTGGGGTGAATAGAACTGGTCGTCGACAGCGCTCACTTGAAAATCCTCTGGGCCTCTTTGATGGAACCGACCAGGCGGTCGACTTCATCCTTCTGCGTATAGATGTAGAAGGAGGCGCGGGCGGTGGCGGCGACTCCCAGCCGCGTCATCAGAGGCATCGCGCAGTGGTGGCCGGCCCTCAGACACACCTGGTCGCGGTCGGCGATGGTGGCCAGGTCGTGCGGGTGGATCCCGTCCACCGAGAAGGAGATGACGCCGGCCCGCCGCGAAGGTGGAGGCCCGTAGAGAGTCAGTCCCTCAACATCGCTCAGTGCTTCGTATGCGTATTCGGTGATCTCGCGCTCGTGCGCGCGCACGGCGTCCATGCCCAGGGCGCTGAGGTAGTCGACCGCCGCGCCAAGCCCGATCACCTCGGCGATCGCCTGTGTGCCGGCTTCGAACTTCCAGGGCAGCTCGTGATACGTCGTGCCCTCGACGCGAACGGTCTTGATCATGTCCCCGCCGGACATGAACGGGTCCATCGCCTCCAGCAGCTCGCGACGGCCGTAGAGGATTCCGGCGCCGGTCGGCCCCAGCATCTTGTGCCCGCTGAACGCGTAGAAATCGCAGCCCAGCGCGCGGACGTCGACGCCCTGGTGCGGGGCGCCCTGAGCGCCGTCCACCAGCACAGTCGCGCCGGCGGCCTTGGCCGCAGCAACCATCTCCGCAACCGGGTTGATCGTGCCGAGGGCGTTGCTGACCTGGCCGAAAGCGACCAGCTTCGGCGAGCGCATGAGGAGCTTGTGGAACTGGTCCAGGCGCAGCTCGCCGCGCTCGTCGATGTCGACGTACTCGATCGTCGCGCCTTTCTCGGCGGCCAGGATCTGCCACGGGACGATATTCGAGTGGTGCTCGATGATCGTGAGGACGATCAGGTCGCCCTGTTTGATGTGCTTGCGGCCCCACGAGTAGGCGACCAGGTTGATCGCCTCCGTCGTCCCTCGCGTGTAGACGATCTCCTTCGTCGATGCCGCGTTGATGAAGTCCCGGACTTTCTCCCGGGTGGCCTCGTAGCGGACCGTGGCCTCCTCGGCGATCCGGTACGCGGCGCGGTGGATGTTCGAGTTGAACTTCTCGAAGTACTCCATCATCGCCCCGGTCACTTGTCGCGGCCGCTGCGACGTGTTCGCGGAATCCAGGTAGGCGATGCCGGTCTCGAAGATCGGGAAGTCCTCTCGGATCGTCGCTACATCAAGGGTATTGATCAATCCGGGACCTCGATGTAGACCTCGTCGCCCTCCACGGAAACGGGGTAAGTCTGGGCGGGGATCACGGCCGGAAGGCCGGTCACCTTCCCGGTCACCAGGTTGAAGCGAGAACCGTGCTGCGGGCACTCGACATCCATGCCCCAGAGCTCGCCGTCGCTGAGGCTGAACTCTTCGTGCGTGCAGATGTCGTTGAGCGCGTAGAACTTGCCGTCCTCCGCATGCGCGAGACAGACCGCAGTGTTTCCGGCGTCCACCCGCTTGATGCTGTCGCCGGGGATTTCCCCGACCGAAGCGACTCGGAACCTAGCCAAGGCGCGACTCCAGGTCCGCCTCGATGAGGTTGCGAGCGTGCTCGAAGGGAATCCGGTCCAGCACGTCGCCGAAGAATCCCTGGACGATCATCCGCTTGGCGGTCGCGGCGGGGATGCCACGTGACTGCAGGTAGAACATGCTCATTGGGTCGACCGGGCCAACAGTGGCTCCATGTGTGCAGCGGACGTCGTTGTTATCGATCTCGAGCATCGGAATCGAGGTGGCCTTGGCGTGGTCGGAGAGCACCAGGTTTCGGTTGGCCTGGTATGCGTCCGAGCGCGCGGCGCCCTTCTCGATCCGGATCAGCCCGGCGTAGACAGTGCGCGCGGTGTCCTGCAGCGCGCCTTTGAACAATAGGTCGGAGCGCGTGTTGCCCACCTGGTGGTCCTGAAGCGTGTGGAAGTCGAAGAACTGCTGGCCGGAAGCGAAGTAGATCGCCTTGAGCTCGGCCTCCGCGCCCGGCCCAACCAGTGAGGCCTCGACGCGGGTCTTCGAAAAACGCCCGCCAAGCGTGACGTTGAAAAGTTTCAGCTTCGAATCCTTCTCCAGGCGCGCGCGCTGGTCGCCGAAATGCCAGGCGTTCCGGCCCCACTTCTGAACCGCCACATAACCGACCTCGGAGCCTTCACCGAGAAAGATCTCGGCCGATCCGCTTCGGTATGAGACGGGCTCGTCATCGCGGCCGATGTACTCGTCCAGGTAGTGGAAGCGAGCGCCTCGGCCGGCCACGATGAGCGTGTGGGGCAGGAAAGCAGTGCCGCCGTCATGCGAGGTGTGCTGGCCGACGATCGGCTCCTTGATCTCCACTCCGTCCGGCACATAAAGGAAAGTGCCGCCGGTGAAGAACGCCGCATGCAGGGCGCTGAATCGATCTCGGTCAGCCTTGGTGAGAGAGAACAGCAGCGGCTCGACGAGCTGCGGATGCTTTTCGGCGGCCACGCGCAGTGGCTCGAGGATCACGCCTCGCGGCAGCGATGTCATGGCGTCGAGCTTGAAGCCGTTTTGGTGTTCGAGTCCGGAGAACTGCGCGGGGTTCAAGCCGCTGATGTCGGTGCGGCGCCACTCCTCATCGGTCTTGCTCGGCATGGGCATGCGTTCATACGTGGCGAGAGCGCCACGCCGCCGCTTTCCAAGCCAGTCGGGTTCCCCCTGGAGCACGTCCAGGGAGTCCAGGGTCAGCGTCATTAAGCAGTGCTCAGCCTACGGACCCTTCCATCTCGAGCTGGATGAGCCGGTTCAGCTCCACCGCGTACTCGAGTGGGAGCTCCTTCGTGAACGGCTCGATGAAGCCGTTGACGATCATCGTCTCTGCCTCGCTGCGCGTGATCCCGCGGCTCATCAGATAGAAGAGCTGCTCGTCGGACACCTTGCTCACCGTGGCCTCGTGGCCCAGGGTCACGTTCTCGGCGTCGACGTCGTTGTACGGATATGTGTCGGAGCGCGACTCGTCGTCGAGCAGCAGCGCGTCGCATTTGACGAACGACTTGGAGTTGTTCGCGCCGGGGTACATCTTGATGTGGCCGCGGTACGAGGTCCGGCCGCCGCCCTTGGAGATCGACTTCGACGTGATGGTGGACGTCGTGTTCGGCGCGACGTGGATCATCTTGCCGCCGGCGTCCTGGTGCTGGCCTTTGCCGGCGAACGCCACCGAGAGCACGTCGCCCTTGGCGCCCGGCTCCATCAGGTAGACGCTCGGGTACTTCATCGTGATCTGCGAGCCGAGGTTGCCGTCGACCCATTCCATCGTCGCGTCGGCGTAGGCGAGCGCCCGCTTGGTGACCAGGTTGAAGACATTGGTCGACCAGTTCTGAATCGTGGTGTAGCGGCAGCGCGCGCCCTTCTTGACGATGATCTCGACCACTGCGGAATGCAGCGAGTCGGTCGTATAGATCGGCGCCGTGCAGCCTTCGATGTAATGCACGAACGATCCCTCGTCGCAGATGATCAGCGTTCGCTCGAACTGGCCCATGTTCTCCGCGTTGATGCGAAAGTAGGCCTGCAGCGGGATGTCCACACGCACGCCCTTGGGGATGTAGATGAACGAGCCGCCCGACCAGACCGCGCTGTTCAGCGCGGCGAACTTGTTGTCGGCCGGCGGGATCACGGTGCCGAAGTACTCCTTGAAGAGCTCCGGGTGGTCGCGCAGGGCCGAGTCGGTGTCCGTGAAGATGACGCCTTTCTTGGAAAGCTCCTCGTGGAGCGAGTGGTAGACGACCTCTGACTCGTACTGCGCGGACACGCCGGCGAGGAACTTGCGCTCGGCTTCCGGCACACCCAGGCGGTCGTATGTCTTCTTGATGTCAGGCGGCAGGTCTTCCCACGAAGTCGACTGCTTGTCCGACGCCTTGAGGTAATAGAAGATGTTCTCGAAGTCGATCACCGAGAGATCCGCGCCCCAGGTGGGCATAGGCTTTTTGCGAAACATCTCGAGCGAGCGAAGCCGGAACTTCAGCATCCACTCGGGCTCCTTCTTCATCCACGAGATCTCCTTGACGATCTCGGGGTTGAGCCCTCGCTTCGCCTTGAAGATGTAGTCCTCGGGGACGAAGAAGCCGTACTTCTCCTTGTAATCGGTGCCAACGTCGACCTTCGGAACTGTCGCCATCAGCTGGCCTCCTCAGACTTCAACACGGCCGGCTCATCAGCCTCCGCCCATTCCGAATAACCCGTCTTCTCGAGGCGCGCGGCGATCTCGGGGCCGCCCGACAACACGAACTTCCCGTCCACCAGCACGTGCACGAAGTCGGGCTTGATGAACTCGAGTATCCGCGTGTAGTGGGTGATGATCAGCACGCCGAGCTCGGGGCCGCGCATGCGGTTCACGGCGTCGGCGACGAACTTGATCGAGTCGATGTCGAGCCCCGAGTCGGTCTCGTCGAGGATCGCGATCTCGGGCTTGAGCATCGCCATCTGTAGGATCTCGGCCCGCTTCTTCTCGCCGCCGGAGAACCCGTCGTTGATGTAGCGCGGCAGGAACGAGTCGTCCATGTGCAGCACCTCGAGCTCGCTCTTGAGCATCGAGCGAAACTCCTTCGGAGAGATCTGCTTCGACTTGTCCTTGCCGTCATATCCGCGCTTGGAGTTGAGCGCCGTGCGCAGGAAGTTGGTCATCGAGATGCCGGGCACGACCACCGGGTACTGCAGCGCGAGGAACATGCCAAGGCGAGCTCGCTCGTCGACCTCGAGCGCGAGCACGTTCTGTCCTTTGAAGATGACCTCGCCGCCGTCCACCGTGTAGCCGGGGTGGCCCATCAAAGTGTGCGAGAGAGTCGACTTGCCGGAGCCGTTTGGCCCCATCACGGCGTGGACCTCGCCCTTGTTGATGGCAAGCGTGACGCCTTTGAGGATCTCCTTGCCTTCGACGCTCGCCCTCAGGTCTTTGATCTCGAAATCAGCCAACTCTCCCTCCGCTTTTCTTGACTTCATAAGTGCAATCGTTCGCCGCGTCAGCCATCCACGTGGTCCTGCTGACCGGCGTGCCCAGGAGCCGCTCGTACATCTGCTGCTCGTTCACGCACGGCAGCCCGGTGCGGGCGGCGACGTCCTGGATGGGGCAGTTGCAGTGACGGATCGCGAGCCCACCATTGAGCTCGACCACCTCGGCCATGTGACCGTGCTCGGTGGCGAGCTTGGCCAGCTCGCGGACGCGCGCCTCAAAGTCTAGCCCCGCAAGTTTGGGGGCGTACTCGGCCTCGAGCCGTGCCGCCCGCCGCTCGAAAAAGTGCTTCAGCTGCTCGTCGGACATGAACTCGACGAGCTCGCCTGTCAGCTCACGGTGGCCGTCGGGAAAGTGTTCCCCGGCGGCTGCGGTCAGGCGGTACACGTTCTCCGGGCGGCCGCGGCCGTGCGGCGGCGCGGACGCCACAGTCGCGAGGCCGGCGGCTTCCAGAACCTCCAGATGGCGGAGCGCACCCTGCTTGGTGACCTCGAGGTGCGTGGCTATCTCGCCAAGGCTCGCATGACCGTGCGTCTTGAGGAAGGCGAGGATCGTCTCCCGTCTGGAATCCACATCCGCCAGTCTACGAGTTTCTCAACGCGGAGGTTGAAATATCCCCTAGCTCAGGAGGCGTCCCGGGATCCTGGTCTCTCGCATCTCGCCGCCTACCAGCTCCACGCGATAAGCGTCATGCCCCTCCACCTCGGTGACGACCTCCCGCAAGGCGGTCCCTTCGAAGTGAATGGCGGCGAAATCATCGACGGCATAGCCACCGGGAAAGCCGGTAGCGACCAGCTGCTGGTAAACCGGGCGCCGGCGCTCCTCGGCGTCGTAGTGCGGGCAAGCGCTACCGGGCAAGAAACCGAGACCGTCGCGAAGCGCGGCCAGGCCGGCGCCGAAGGAGTCAGTCACCGAACACTCGAACCAGCAGATCATCCCGGCACTGCCGCCGCAAAGGACGATCCCGTTCTCCCACGCTTCTCGCAGCGCGACCTCCATGCCGTGGGCGCGCCAGATGGCAAGGGCGTTGGCCGTGTTGCCGCCGGACACGCAGATCACGTCCTGCTGAAGCAAG